>NZ_JBFTRZ010000001.1:0-350336 GCF_056399785.1 Brevundimonas sp. 01N35 | reverse complement strand
CACAGATCGCCGCCTACCGCCCGTTAATCGAACGCACGAATGACCTTCTGGCGCGCGAATGTGGCCTGGACCTCAGCGATATCAACATCACCGAATATCACCAGAAGCCGTAGGCTCCGCGCTCGCTTTGCAATGTCCGAGTTGGGTCGTGAGCAGACGCCAGCCTAGCGCCCTAAAGCAGACATTTGGGCTGGAGGCCCGAAAGCGGGCCTCGGAAACGTCGGGGGTGGGAAGCGGTTGTTCCCGGTCAAGCGCTTTGCGGAGAGGCCTCCAATCGCGCGCCTATTTGGTGCAAGTCCGCTCGCCGGCGCTGGTTGACGAAGTGAAAGCCAGGATTTCCTCTACCGCACAGCCTTCAGCCGTCAGCAAGACGAAATGCGGCGCGCCTTCGATGCGCACGAATCTGACGGAGCCCGCACCGGAGAGCCGATCAGCATGAGCTCTGGCGCCGGCGTAGGGGGTCTTCGGGTCCATGTCCCCCTGGAGCACCAGAACGGGCGGCAGGGGCCGGGGAGAGACGCCGAAAGCGGCGTCGCGCGGATAGGCGAACGACGCACCGCCGACCAGTTGCGCGGGGATGCTGCTGGTGAACAGCAGATCGCTTTCCTCGGCCGAGACGATGTCGCGGGTGATATCGAGACGCTCGGTGTTCTCGGACGCCGAGATGAGGGCGACCAGCGGGATGGAGGCGGCGGCTTGCGCGGCCTCGAAAGGCGCGCCGAAACGCTGGAGGCTAACCTCCTATCACGACCTTGCGCTTTGGCTGGTTCAGCGTTTCGCCGGCGAGGATCTACGGCAATCTGCGGCTACGCTTGGTGTCCGGCCTGGAGGCGCCGATCGCCCGCACGACGATCGCTGTCCTCAAGACGGCCCGTTGGTTGCCGCCAGACGGCTAAGGCGTCTCGTGTATCCGGGCTTTCTCGACACACCGGCCCTTACCTCCGATAGTAGCGTTATCTGCGTGTGTCGGGGGGGACATGGACGGGAAGCTCAAGCAGGACGCCGGCGAGGTTGCAGCGAGGCTGGTGCGGCGCAAGACGGCGGCCGGAGTCCCGCCGACCGCGAACGCCATAGACATCGCCATGAACGCCGGGCGCCACGATCCAGACCCCGACAGTCCCGCCCGGCGGGTCTTGCTGAAGAACGAACGGCTGATCGACGCCCAGACGGCGCAACTGGGCCGCCAGCGGTGGCGCGACTTCATCATCACGGCGCTGGGCGTCTGCGTGTTGGCGGGAGCCGGGCTGCTGGTCTGGGACGCTTCGCGCGCCAAGGGGGTGGTGGTCGAGCCGTTCGCCGCGCCGCCCGACCTCGTGGAGCGTGGACTGAGCGGACCTGTGCTGGCGGCCCAGATGCTGGACAAGCTTACCAGCATGCAGGCGCAGACGGAATCGACGCGCGCCGCCTCGACCTACGCCAACGATTGGGGCGGGGACATCGAGATCGAAATTCCCAATACCGGCGTGTCGATCGGAGAAGTCCGCCGCTATCTGCGCGCCTGGCTGGGCGATCAGACGCGGCTGTCGGGCGAGGTGTTCCACCTGAACGACGGCCGTATCGCGGTGACCACGCGTGTGGGCGCCAACTCCGCCACGCGCGGGGAAGGAACCGAAGCCGAACTGGACGCCCTGCTGCAAAAGGGGGCCGAGGCCATCTACGCCGAGACCCAGCCGTATCGCTATGCCGTCTGGCTGATGCGCGAGAACCGCCTCGACGAGGCGGAGGCCGTGCTCGGCAAACTGATCGTCGGGGCGGACAAGAACGAGCGGGTGTGGGGCTACCAGGGTCTTGGCAATATGGCTGAGACCTTTGCAGGCAAGGAGCATCACTTTGGCGCCGCGCTGCGACTTCAGCCGGGATTCGCGCCGGCCCTTTTCAACCTGGCGCAGACGGTCGGCGGTTACGGGCGCGAAGAACAGGCTCATGCGCTGCTCGAAGGTTTTCTGAACAGTAGGGCTTCCGTCCGCCGCGACATCCAGCCTCTGTGGGCCGAGGATATGCTGAACGAAGCGGAGATGCTGAGAGCGGGACTGGTCGGCGATATGGGGCGCGCCTCTGAGCTCGCTGAGGCAGCCGTCGGCGCCTCGCCCTGGTCCCTTAGCCTGCTCAGCGCCCCGGTGATGGCGGCTTTCATGAAAGCCTCAGCCCACGACCTGCCGGCGGCGCGGCGAATTCTAAAGGAGAGCAGCCTATCGACGCCAGAAGCAATGGCCAAGGTGCAGGCGCAACTGGGGCCGACAGCGGAAGTCGGGTCGGCCTTCGCCGCCGCCATCGGCGACTGGGCGGGGGTTCAAGATTCGATGATCGGCGTTCTCGAGGCGATGAGCGGCTATGATCCAGGGCTGTTTCGCGTCGATCCCGCCCCCACACGCGCGACATTGGCGACGGCCTATGCGCGTCTTGGCCAGATCGCCGAAGCGCGGGCGACGATCGCACCGACCGCCCTGGACTGCGCCTTCTGCGTCCGGGCGCGGGGCATCGTCGAAGCCTACGCCGGCAACCCACGGGGGGCCGACCACTGGCTGTCGGAAAGCGTGCGGATCACGCCGTCGCTGCCCGCGGCGCACAACGACTGGGCCGAGGCCTATCTGGTCCGACGCGACCCGGCTCGGGCCATCGTCCAGGCGAGGCTGGCGGTCGAGAAGGGGCCGAAGTGGGCTGAGCCGCGCAAATTCTGGGGCGACGCGCTGATGATGCAGAACAAGCCGGCCGAGGCGGCGCGGAAATACCGTGAAGCAGTCAGGCTGACCCCAAACTGGGGCGCGCTGCATCTGGCGCTGGGCCGGGCCCAGGCGGCGGCGGGCCAGGCTGAGGCGGCCCGCGAGAGCTTCCGCACTGCGGCGCGGCAGGAGCTGAACATGGCGGACAGGACGGCGGTGACGGCGTTGCTGCGCTAGAGGTTCAGCTCAAAGACATGGAATCCCGAGTCCGTTGCGTGTCTGCGCTCGGGAGGTAGGCGAATGACCGATTCTGGCGCAACGCAGACTTTCGTGCACCTCTGGCGATGTTATTTGCGAATCATTCGCACGATGCAGCGCTCTTAAGTGGTTTTGAGGCAGCGCCAAATGGTCCTGACAACAACGATACCGACGGTCGTTGACAGTCTCGTACAGTATGTCGCATACACTGTATGTCACACACTATGTGACGACAGGTGAGTGAGGCGAGCCGACGTGGACAAGGCGCTGTTCGAGACGATGCGGCTGGAGTTGCGGCGCGGGTCGCTGGTGCTGGCGGTGCTCGCCTGCCTGCGGACCGAACGCTACGGCTACACCCTGCGTCAGGCGCTGGCGGCGGACGGGCTGGAGATGGAGGAATCCACCCTCTACCCGCTGTTGCGGCGGCTGGAAGGCCAGGGCCTGCTGACCAGCGAATGGCGCGAGGAGGAGAAGCGGAAAAAGCGCTTCTACGTCCTGTCGCCCGGGGGCGAGGCCCTGCTGGCCGCCCTGACCGAGGAATGGCGCGGCATCAACGCCTCGCTGGATCGAATGCTGTGAAATCTCGGGGGAGGGAGACGAACATGGACGTGATCGAACGCTATCTGGAGGCCGTCGCGGCCCAGTTGTCGGTCGAGGACCGCGAGGACATCGTCGCCGAACTGCGCGACCTGATCCTGAGCCGGGTCGAGGCGCGCGAAGAGGAACTGGGCCGGGCCCTGAGCGACGACGAGAAGGAGGCGATCCTGCATGAGATCGGCCACCCGCTGGTTGTCGCCGCCCGCTATCGCAAGGGGCCGGACAGTCTCATTGGACCTGAGTTGTTCCCCTACTGGCTGTTCGGGGCCAAGGCGGGATTGATCGTGATCGCCGGGTTGCAGGCGCTGGTCCTGCTGCTGCGGGTCATGACGGACCCGGTCGACTTCGGGCAGGCGATCGCCCAGGCCTTCCACGGCTTCTTTTCCGGCGGGCTGACCCTGCTGGGGGCGCTGACCCTGGCCGGGGCGGTCATGGAACACTACGGCATCAAGCCCGCCTGGCTGACCAAATGGCGGGTGCGCGCTCTGCCGGCCTTTGGTCTGGCTGATCCTGCGGCCTGGGGCGCGGCGATGGGCTCGGGCGCCAGGACGGCCAGGGCCGGGGTGAAGGCGGCGGCCAAGGCGTCCTCCGACGGGACGCGCGTCTGGGGGCTGCGGGTCCAAACCGGGCCGGCGGCCGAGGCGCTGTGGTCGCTGATCGGGGGCGGGATTTTCGTCCTGTGGTGGATCGGCGCCCTGCATATCGCCGGCCTGAACAATTTCGGCATGAGGGGCGGCGACGTGGTGGTGACGGCAGCGCCGATCTGGAGCGTTCTGTTCGCGCCGATCCTGGCCTGGGCCGTGGCGGGGATCGCCGTGGACGCGACCGGCCTGATCTGGCCCCACGCGGTGCGGTTGCGGGCCTTCCTCAAGATTCCGGTGGCGGCGGCGGGGCTGTGGCTGGGCTGGCGGCTGTTCCAGGCGGAGGGTTGGTTCATCCTGACGCAAGGCGCCCAGACGGCGCAGGTCGAGGGCGGCGTGACCAGTCTGAACTTAGAGGCCCTGCGCGCCATCAACGAAGCCGGGCGCGGCGTGGTCGACACCGCCCTGACCCTGTCGACGGTGCTCAGCTGGGTTCTGGCAGCGCTGATGCTGGGCCTGGCGCTCGACATCCTGCGGCAGATGCGGCGCATCGCGACCGCCGAGACCTGATCCGACCCGGCGCCGTCATGTCCGAAAACCGCGAGACAGGACGGCGTCGAAGGATCATGTTGCGGCCATGGAAAACGCCCGCGACAGTCTGGATCAGGAGGCCTGCTATCGGGCCGTCCTGACGCGCGACCCGCGCTTTGACGGGCGGTTCTTTACCTGCGTGAAGACGACGGGAATCTACTGCCGTCCGGTCTGCCCGGCGCGGACCCCCAAGCGCGAGAACATGAGCTTTGTCGCTACGGCGGCGGCGGCCGAGGAGGCGGGCTTTCGCGCCTGCCTGCGCTGCCGGCCCGAGACGGCGCCCGACCTCTATAGTTGGCGCGGCTCAGAGCCGCGCGGGGGCGCGTGGCGCGGCACCTCGAACACGGTGAGCCGGGCGCTGGGTCTGATCGAGGCCGGAGCCCTGGATGAAGGCGATGTCGACGCCCTGGCCGCCCGGCTGGGGGTGGGCGAGCGGCACCTGCGCCGTCTGTTCCGTCAGCATCTGGGCGCGGCGCCGGTCAGCGTGGCCCAGACGCGGCGGGTGCTGCTGGCCAAGGCCCTGATCCACCAGACCGATCTGGCCATGGCCGAGGTGGCGCTGGCGTCGGGGTTCGGCAGCGTGCGCCGCTTCAACGAGACGTTTCAGGGCCTGTATGGACGGCCGCCCTCGGCGTTGCGGCGACGGGCCGAGAAGCCTGGCGACGCCAAGGCGAATGAAGGCGTGCGGCTGAGCCTGCCCTATCGCCCACCCTATGAAAATGACGCGATGCTGGCGGCGCTTTCCGCGCGCGGCGAGACGGTCGCGGGCGGGGTCTGGCGGCGCGAGTTGACGCCGGAGACGGACGGCGCGACCGGCGAGGTCTCGGCCCGGTTCGAGCCCGATAACCGGTTGGCGGTCACGGTCGCGGCCTCGGACCTGAAGGCTCTGCCGGGCGTGCTGGCGCGGGTGCGGCGGGTGTTCGACCTGTCGGCGGACCCGGAGGCGATCCAGCACGACCTGTCGGCGGATGCCCTTCTGGCGCCGCTGGTGCGGGCGCGGCCCGGCCTGCGCCTGCCCGGCGACTGGATCGATGGGGCGGCGGATATGGCCAGCGACCGATTGGATGACACGCGGCTCGAAGGAAGAGCCGAGCCATGGCGGCCCTGGCGGGCCTATGGCGCGCTGCACCTGCGGGAAGCGGGGATCGCCGGCGCGCAAGTGATGGAGAGCGACGATGAAAAAGACGCAGTCTGAAGCCTTTACGCTGGACCGCATCGCCTCGCCGGTGGGCGAGGTCTTGCTGGTCACCGACGCCGAGGGTGCGGTGCGGGCCTTTGATTTCGTGGACTATGAGGCGCGGATGCTGAAACTGCTGGCCCGCCACTATGGCGAGGTGACGCTGACCGAGGGCCGGGCGCCCGAGGCGGTGCGGGCGGCGGTCGCGGCCTATTTCGGCGGCGAGGCTGCGGCGCTGGACAGGATCGCGGTCAAGACCGGCGGCACCGACTTCCAGCGTGCGGTCTGGGCGGCGCTGCGCACCATTCCGGCGGGCGAGACCTGGAGCTACGGACAACTGGCCACCGCCATCGGCAAGCCCAGCGCGGTCCGCGCCGTGGGCCTGGCCAACGGGGCCAACCCGGTCGGCGTCATCGTGCCCTGCCACCGCGTCGTCGGCGCCAACGGAACCCTGACCGGCTATGCGGGCGGGCTGGAGCGCAAGCGCTGGCTGCTGGCGCACGAGGGCGCGATGAGGGACCTGCTTTAGGCCGCGCCGTCGAGGAACAGGCGGCAGGCCGGATTGTCGGTCTCGTCGACATAGGGGTAGCCGAGGGTGTCGAGGGCCTCGCTAAGGGCCTCCGCCTGATCCGGCGGGACGCTGACGCCCGCCAGCACCCGGCCCACGTCGTCGCCGTGGTTGCGATAGTGGAACAGGGTCAGGGCCCAGGCGGGTTGCAGACTGTTGAGGAAGCGCAGGAAGGCGCCGGGGCGCTCGGGGAATTCAAAGCGCAGCAGCCGTTCGTGCGGCAGGCCGATGGTGCGGCCGCCGACCATGTAGCGGACGTGCAGCTTGGCCGTTTCGTTGTCGCTCATGTCCTCGACCGCGTAGCCGTCGGCGCGCAGACGTTCGATGAGCGCTTCTTTTTCCTGCCCTATCGCCTCACGCGCGGCGTTCGGCTGCTTCAGGGCGTCGCCCTTCAGGGCCACGCCGACGAAGATCTGCGCCCGGCCGTCGCCGGACCAGCGATAGTTGAACTCGGTGACCGAGCGGCCGTCGAGGCTTTGCAGGAAGCGGTGATAGTCGTCGCGGCGGTCGGGCATGGCCACGGCCAGAAGCGCCTCGGCGCCCTCGCCGACCTCGGCCCGTTCGGCGACGTGGCGCAGGCGGTCGAAATTGACGTTGGCGCCCGAGTTGATCGCCACCAGGGCGCCGTTGCCCGGATTGCGCGCGGCCCAGACCTTCATCCCCGCCAGGGCGACGGCGCCGGCCGGTTCGGCCACGGCGCGGACGTCGTCGAAGACGTCCTTGATCGCCGCGCAGATGGCGTCGGTGTCGACCAGGACGATCTCGTCCAGCAGGTCGCGGCACAGGCGGAAGGTGTGGTCGCCCGCGCGCTTCACCGCCACGCCGTCGGCGAACAGGCCGACCTGATCCAGGGTGACGACGTGGCCGGCGTCGATGGCGCTTTTCATCGTCGGGGCGTCGGCGGGTTCGACGCCGATGATCTTGGTCTCGGGCCGCAGGAAGCGGACGATGGCCGCGACCCCCGCCGCCAGACCGCCGCCGCCGATGGGCACGAAGACGGCGTCGATGGGGTCGGGGTGCTGGCGCAGGATCTCCAGCCCGACCGTGCCCTGTCCGGCGATGACGTCGGGGTCGTCGAAGGGGTGGACGAAGGTGGCGCCGGTCTGGGCCTCCAGCACGCGGGCGTGGGCGTAGGCGTCGTCAAAGTTCTCGCCGTGCAGCACGACCTGACCGCCCAGCGCCTTGACCGCCGAGACCTTGATGCCCGGCGTCGTGGTCGGCATGACGATAGTCGAGGCCGCGCCGCGTTTCGCCGCCGCCAAGGCCACGCCCTGGGCGTGATTGCCCGCCGAGGCGCAGATGACCCCGCGCGCCAGTTCGGCCTCGGTCAGGGCGGCGATCTTGTTGTAGGCGCCGCGAATCTTGAACGAGAAGACCGGCTGCAGGTCCTCGCGCTTGAGCAGGGCCGGGCGGTCCAGCCGCGCCGACAGACGCTTCAGCGGATCAAGCGGGGTTTCCTCGGCCACGTCATAGACGCGGGCGGTCAGGATGCGGCGGACGGTGTCTTGCACGAAATTCTCGGAGCGACGCGACAGAAGGGATCAATCGACCTCTCGTCTAGGGCAGAAGCGGCGGTCAGGGGAAGGCCCTTGCGTCGCTGAGCGGCGCGGGGGTGATGCAGCGTAGGATTTACCCGGGTAATAATTCCTGCTATTTAATCCGGGTAAAACAAAAGGAGGCGTCCATGACGTCCGCAGACCGCAAGGCGCTCATCAACGACTACAAGGACCGCGAAACCGTCTCCGGGGTGTTCGCCGTCCTCTGCTCCGCCACCGGCCGGGCCTGGGTGGGCCAGAGCCGCCACATCGACACCCAGCAGAACGGCCTGTGGTTCGCGCTGAAGATGGGCGGCAGCCCCTACAGGTCGCTTCAGGCCGAATGGAACGCCCATGGCGCCGATAGCTTCCGCTTCGAGCAACTCGACCGTCTGGCGCCCGACCTGTCGGATATGGCCCGCAAGGACGAGTTGAAGAAGCGCGCCGCCCTGTGGATCGCGCGCCTGAGCGCCGAGACCTTGTAGAGAGGGGCGTTTCGCCCTTTTCCCTTGCACCGTGCGCCGGGTGGACTACATTGCGCCTGCTTATGCTAACTTTGAGCATAAGTCGGGGCCGCGCAGTGGCGGCCAGGGAGTGACGAAAATGGCGGACGGCGCTTTCGGTCTGTCGAAGGAACTGGCGGAAGAGACCGCTCCCGTGTGGGAGAAGGTCAAGGGTCTGGTGACGCCGCTGGAGTGGCCGGAACAGGCGAAGCTGATCAGCGAGATCAACGCGCTGAAGAAAGAACGCGACGCCGTCATCCTGGCTCACAACTACATGACGCCGGAGATTTTCCACGGGGTCGGCGACTATGTCGGCGACAGCCTGGGGCTGGCCAAGGAGGCCGCCCAGTCCAAGGCCAAGGTCATCGTCCAGGCGGGCGTGCACTTCATGGCCGAGACGTCGAAGATTCTGAGCCCTGACAAGACCGTGCTGATCCCCGACCTGCGCGCGGGCTGCTCGCTGGCCTCGTCGATCACGGGCGCGGACGTGCGGCTGATCAAGCAGCGCTACCCCGGTCTGCCTGTGATCACCTATGTCAACACGACCGCCGACGTGAAGGCCGAAACCGACATCTGCTGCACCTCGGCCAACGCCGTTCAGGTGGTGGAGTGGGCGGCGAAGGAATGGGGCGTCGACAAGGTCATCCTGATCCCCGACGAGTATCTGGCGCGCAACGTCGCGGCGCAGACGAATGTCGGCATCATCGCCTGGAAGGGCCGCTGCGAGGTGCACGAGCGCTTCACCGCCGACGACATCGCCGAGATGCGCGCCGCCTATCCCGGCGCGGAAATCCTGGCCCACCCTGAATGCCCCGAGGAGGTTCTGGCGGCGTCGGACTTCGCCGGCTCGACGGCGGCGATGATCGACTATGTGGTCGATCGCAAGCCGAAGCAGGTGGTGATGATCACCGAGTGCTCGATGGCCTCGAACGTCAAGGGCGACGTGCCCGGCGTCGACTTCATCGGCCCGTGCAACCTGTGCCCGCACATGAAGCGCATCACGCTGGAAAACATCCGCGACTGCCTCAAATACATGCAGTTCGAGGTGACGGTGGAGCCGGAAATGGCCGAGCGCGGGCGTCTGGCGGTGCAGCGGATGATCGACCTGCCGCCGCCGGCGATTCCGGCGCGCTACGACCTGGTCAAGGCCCGTCATCACGTCGATGTGGAGCTGATCTGAGGTCCTGCGGCGATGCGGCCCGTTGCGGGCCGGTCGTTGCAAGCCCAGTTCGACGCCATGAGCGAAGCTGAAAACCCTACTCGTCGTCCCGGTCCCTGGGACGCCGCGCCTGAACAGGCCGCGCCCGAACCCGTGCGCGCCCGCAAGGCCGCGCCGCTGGAGGACAAGGGCCAGCATCCCGCCTGGGCCATCGTCTCGACTTTGCTGATGGGCGGTTTCCTGTGGTGGGTGACGGGCAGCTGGGTCGTGGCCGTGGCCATTCTGATCGGCCTGTTCGTGCATGAATACGGACACGTTCTGGCGATGAACCGCGTCGGCATGGGACCGGCGCGCATCTATGTCATTCCCTTCCTCGGCGGCCTGGCCAGGGGGCAACGCAATCCCAAGAGCGAATGGCACGGGGTGCTGGTGTCGCTGGCGGGGCCGGCCTTCGGGCTGGTGGCGATGCTGCCGTTTGTCGGGCTGTGGGCGGCGACGGGGGGCAAGGCCTGGCTGGTCGGGGCCTTCTTTATCGCCATGCTCAATCTGGTGAACCTGCTACCGGCGCCGCCGCTGGACGGGTCCAAGGCGTTGGGACCGGTGCTGACGCGGGTGCATCCGCGGCTGGAGCAGGTGGCGCTTCTGGCCGTCGGCGGTCTGGCGGTCTGGTGGGGGCTGTCGACGGGGCGGTTCATCCTGGCGGTCTTCCTCGGCTTCGCCGTGTTCAGTCATCTGAAGCGCGGCGTCTGGCGCGAGCATTGGGGCAGGCTGAGCTGGCCCGAGGCGGGCCAGAGCCTGGCCCTCTATCTGCTGACGGCGGCGGCCTGCGCGGCGGCGGCCTTCGGCGCCCTGCTGCCGCTGGCGGACGGGTCCAGCGTCGAGGCGCTGCGTATCGGCATGAGCTATCTCGGGCTCAAGGGATGAGCCGTATCCGGCATGACGGGCCGCTGATCATCGGCGGCGGGCTGGCGGGACTGGCGGCGGCGCTGGAGGCGGCCCCGGCGAAGACCCTGGTGGTGACGCCCGAGCCCTTGCTGAACGCCTGTTCCTCGGCCTGGGCGCAGGGGGGGATGGCGGCGGCCCTGTCGCCCAGGGACAGCGCCGCCCTGCATGCGAAAGACACCGAGGGCGCGGGCGCCGGTCTGGTCGAGCCCGAGGCGGCGCGAGCCCTGACCGAGCGCGGACGCGAGACGGTGGAATGGCTGGCCTCGCTGGGCGCGCCCTTCGACCGGGACGCGGCGGGCGGCTTCTCCGTGTCGCTTGAGGCGGCGCACAGCCTGCCGCGCGTGGCGCGGGTCGGCGGCGACGGCGCCGGGCGGGCCATCCTGTCGGCGGTGGTGGCCGCAGCAAGGGCCTCCAAACATATCGAAATATGGGAGGACGGGCGGCTGCGCGGCCTGATCCAGGACGTGAACGGCCGGGTGCGCGGCGCCCTGATCGAGCGGGCCGGCGGGCGCGTGGATGAGGTCTTTGCGCCAGCCGTGGTGCTGGCCACGGGCGGCGTTGGCGGCCTCTATGAAGTGACGACCAACCCCTCGGCCCTGCGCGGCGAGGGGTTGGCGCTGGCCTATCTGGCGGGGGCTGAAATCCTCGACCCCGAGTTCGTGCAGTTCCACCCCACCGCCATCGACGTCGGGCTGGACCCGGCGCCGCTGGCGACCGAGGCTCTGCGCGGCGAGGGGGCGCGGCTGGTGGATGGGAGCGGCGCCTTCCTGCTGGGCGAGGACGCCGACGCCGATCTGGCCCCTCGGGACATCGTGGCGCGGGTGGTGCACGCCGCACGAGCCGACGGACGCGGCGCGTTTCTGGACGCGACCAAGGCGGTGGGCGAGGGCTTCCCGCACGAGTTTCCGGCGGTGTTTTCCGCCTGTATGCGCGCCGGGTTGGACCCGCGCATCAGCCCCATTCCGGTGGCGGCGGCGGCGCACTACCACATGGGCGGCATCGTCGCCGACGACGAGGGACGGACGACGGTTGCCGGCCTTTACGCCATCGGCGAGTGCGCCGCGACCGGGGTGCATGGCGCCAACCGTCTGGCCTCCAACTCCCTGCTGGAAGCGGGCGCTTTCGGACGACGCGCCGGGCGGGCGGCGGCGCAGGAGGTGCAACCGGCCAAGGTCGCCTTGAAGAAGGCGCGGGCGTCCAAGGATTTACCGCCCGAGGCGATGGCCGAACTGCGCGCCGCCATGACCCGGTTCGCGGGGGTGGTGCGCGACGAGGCGGGGCTGACGGCCCTGATCGCCGTGATCGACCGGCTGGCCGGGGCGAACCCAGAGGCTGTGGTGCTGACCGCCGCGCGGCTGATCGCCGAGGGGGCGCTGAACCGGCGCGAGAGCCGGGGCGGGCATTACCGCGCCGACTATCCCGACAGCCTGCCGACGGCCGAGCATACGCGGATGCGGCTGACGCCCGCCGTGCTGGAAGCGACGTGACGGGCGCACCACGATCCTCCCCTGCGCAGCGGGGGAGGGGGACCACGCAGTGGTGGAGGGGGCGGACTCGCGCACTTGCCTATCCGTCGTTGAGCGCCGAAAAAACACAGACCGGGGCGGTTGTCGCCGCCCCCTCCACCACGCTGCGCGTGGTCCCCCTCCCCCGTCGGGGACAGGGGAGGATTGGTGAAAAATGATGACCCGAACCCTGCCGGACCTGCTGATCGAGCCCGTCGTGCGGATGGCCCTGGCCGAGGACCTGGGCCGCACCGGGGACGTGACGGCTCAGGCCTGCATCCCCGAGGAGGCGCGGATGAGCGCCGTCTTCGCTGCAAGGCAGGCCGGGGTGATGGCCGGCGGCGCCGTGGTGCGGATCGCGGTCCACGCCATGGACCCTCACGCCAAGGTCAAGGTGAAGGTCGCCGACGGCGAGGTCTTCGAGGCCGGGACTGTGCTGGTCGCGGTCGAGGTCAACGCCCGCGCCCTACTGGCGGCGGAACGGACGGCGCTGAACCTGCTGGGCCGGATGTGCGGCATCGCCACCCTGACGCGGACCTATGTTCAGGCGGTCGCGGGAACGAAGGCGCGGATCGCCGACACCCGCAAGACCACGCCGGGCCTGCGCGCGCTGGAGAAGCAGGCCGTGGCCTGCGGCGGCGGGCTGAACCACCGCTTCGGGCTGGATGACGCCATCCTGATCAAGGACAACCACGTCGCCGTCTGCGGCGGGGCGGGTGAGGCCGTGCGCCGCGCCAAGGCCTTTGCCCCGCACCTGATGAAGGTCGAGGTCGAGGTCGACGGGCTGGACCAACTGGACGAGGTGCTGATCGAACGGCCCGACGTCATCATGCTGGACAATTTCAGTCTGGCCGATCTGGAGGAGGCCGTGCGCCGGGTGAAGGCCAGCGCCTTCGGTCCCGTGACGCTGGAGGCCTCGGGCGGGGTCAACCTGACGACCGTGGCGGCGATCGCGGCGACCGGGGTGGACGTGATCTCGGTCGGGGCGCTTACGCACTCTGTTGCGCAGTTGGACGTGGGGCTGGACGCGCGCTGAGGGTCGGGGCGCTGACGGCGGGCGGGCTGAACCAGCGGCGTCGGATGGCCCGTTGCAGCGGGGCGTCGATCAGCCGGTTGTAGAGATCGGCGGCGACCAGGGCGGCCACCAAGGCCAGCACCCATAGCCCCCAAGCCTGCCAGGCGACCGTCGCGGCGGCGGGGTGGAAGCGCTCGATCAGGGGCTGGAGGCCGCCAAACCAGACCGCGCCGGTGATGGTGTGGGTCATGAACAGGCAGAAGCTGACGCGGGCGCCCCAGGCGGCGCCGGGGATGGGGCGGGTGGTCGGCAGGGTTGTGGGAAGGGCGCCGCAACCCAGCACCAGGACGCAGATGGCCAGAAGGCTGATCAGGTCCGGTCCGGCCACGGCGACATTGGCCAGCAGGACCGCAGCCCCGCCGAGAGCGATCAGGCGGGCCGCGCGCGGCGACCCGCGACCGGCCTCGACCGCGCGGGCCAGGGTCAGGCCGACCACAAACAGCGGCGCGGCGCGGAGCATGGCCCACTGGAACGGCAGGTCGAACAGGGAATGCTTCAGCAGGGCGAGGCTGAGCGCCTGCCCCACGACCAGCAGGGTCAGTCCCAGCGTCAGCGCGGTCATCGGCCCGGGCAGCCGCCGCATGGCGCGCCACAGCCAGGGGAAGAAGGCGTAGCAGATCAGCAGGGCCGACAGCGTCCAGGCGGGGATGTTCCACTGCTCGCCGCCGACGCCGAAGGCGTGCAGCAGCAGGATCTGCGCCGGGATGCCCGACCAGTCGAACCGCTCGGCGTGAACCGGCGTTTTCCCGATCAGGGCCGCCGCGAGGACCAGCAGGGCCAGAATGGCCAGGGTGATGAGGTGGGTCGGGTAGCTGCGGGCGAAGCGCTTGAGCCAGAACCGCAGCGGCGAGACCTGTCCCGAGGCCTGGCCCGCGCCATAGGCCCGGGCCAGGACGAAGCCGGACAGCACCAGGAAAAAGTCGGTGGCCAGATAGCCGCGCGCCCAGACGCTGTGCAGCGAGGCCAGGGGGACGGGCGCCTCGTCGCCGAAATGAAACAGCACCACGAACATGGAGGCGAGGAAGCGCAGGGCGTCCAGAACGCCGCCGCGCACGAAGGCGGCAGGCTGGGGCGTGGGGGTCGTCGTGGTCGTCAAAGGGCCGGCTCCCGCGCCGGGGGAGGGCGCCTCACCGACCGTGAAGCAAGAAGCGGGCCGGGAACCCTTAGGCGCCGAAGGCGGTTTCAGGTGGGACGAAAGGCGGTGTCATGAGCAAGGTCCCCTCCGTCCCCAAGGAGCAACGTAGTTTCGCCGATCACGGCGCGCAGCCGGTCAGCGATATGGCGGATCGGCACGACCTGGCCGCGGGCGCCCAGTCGAGCCAGCCCGGCGACGCTGACGTCAACACGCATCAACAGGGCCGCTACGGCAACCTGAAGCAGAATATGACGCCGCAGTGGAAGACGCAGGACCGCTGAACGCGATCCGGCCCGCTTATTCGGCGGCGGCGGCCTTTTCGGCGGTCGCCGCGCGGTCGGTCTGGCTCAGGTTGTCGCGCGCGACGACCAGGTTGTAGGCCACGGCGCCGCCGGCGTTGCGCGCGGTTTCGGCGGGGTTGAGGCTGGCCTGGATCAGGCGCGGCGCGTCAGCAGCCGTCGAGGGGCGCGGCGTAGAGCGGAACGAGTCGCTGGAGCCCGAACGACCGCCGAAGCGGTAGAAGAGGTGGCTGCCGACCTGGTTCACCTTCACCAGGCTGTTGCGCCAGCTGGGCGAGACGCCGGTGGTGTGGAAATGGGTGGCGTTGCCGACGGCGGCGTAGACCTGTCCCGACAGGGCCTTGGAGGCCACGTCGCGGGCGCGGTTCCAGGCGGTGCGGTTGACCGCGCCGCGCATGGCGCCGTTGCAGGTGAAGCTGAACTGGCAGCCGGTGCTGCGGTTCGAGCCCTGGAAGACCACGGCGCAGACGGTGTTGGGGAAGGCGGGGTGGCGGGCGCGGTTCAGAACCACCTGGGCCACGGCCTTCATGCCGTCGGCCCCTTCGCCGCGCGCTTCGTAATAGGCGGCCTTGGTCAGACAATCGAGATCGCGCGACTGATCCAGGGCGCTGCCGAGACGGAAGGGCTTGGCGGCGGGGCTGGTCAGGCTGGCGCGACGCAGGCCGTTCTGGGAGTCTTCCAGTCGGGCGGTCAGCAGTTCCGCCTGACGATCGCGCTGGGCCGAGTCGGCGCCGGTGTAGGGGTCGTGGCGGTTGGCGATGGCGAGGGCGCTGGCGTCCAGGCCGCCGGCCGCAGCGGCCATGGCTTCCTGAGTGTAGCCCTCGGAGCCGGCGCCTTGCAGGCGTTCCGCCTGGGCGCGCACGGTCGAAGCCTGGACGGCCGCGCCGCCCAGATAGGCTCCGCCGACAGCGAGGCTGACGACGCCCCCGAACGCCGCGGCCGCCGTCTTGGGGCGCAGGCGAACGGAACGGGCGGCGTGCATCAGCGCACGCGTCTGCGAGGAGAAATTCAAAGGCGTAGTCCTGTTCAGCAGGGCGAGGATGCCGCCCCAGTACTCAACGAACCCAGGCGACGTGACGCGCCGCGAACTGGCTCCGGACCCGAGATCGACAAGCGGCCGACCTCCGGAAGACGGGCCTTAAGCCATCCGTTTATGACCTCAATGTGTTTGATTCGCTAGTTATCGCTGCGATGCAGCAATCCGTCGCGCCCCTACAGCAGGCGTTTTGTCGATCTGTGAGGAGGCTGTGTCATTGCTTGAGCACATCTCATCGAATCTGTATTCGGTTACGCGCCGATGATTTCGAACCGGCGCCGTTTGCGTCGTAAACGCTATTCGGATGGGAGGAGTTACTTGCTCGACGGACACTCGCCTGAGAAGGGAACTCTTTGGCCGCGGCGGCGTTGCAAGCTCAACCATTTCAAGGAGTTCTCCGCCCGATGACCCGTTTTCCGATCCGCGCCGCCGCCGTCCTCGCCCTGGGGGTCTCGACCCTGGGGCTCGCCGCGTGCGGACATACGGTCGAGCAAAAGGCCGCGACCGGCGCCATCGCCGGCGCCGTGGTGGCGGGGCCGGTCGGCGCGGCGGTCGGCGGCGCGGTCGGGGCCGCCCTCGGCCATATCGACAAGCCGCACTGAAGCGGCGGCCGACGGCGCCGCTTGCTCGGGGCGGCGCCGGCCCCCATGTGCCTCTTTGGACGCGATTCAGGCTCTAAATGCGAGTTTGAGGGCCTGAAACGGCGGCGACGCTTGATTTCCGCGCTGGATTCCGCTTTGGCAGCGCGCCGGGCCGTTCGCGTATCCGCACGCCCGCCGGGCCGCCACTGATCGGCGTCGCCCCTTATCAGATTTCGAAGGAAGACCGCCTCTACGCATGCGAGACCTTAAACAAACCGGCTTCAACGACCGCATCTCCGCCCAGCAGGACGCCAAGAAGGCCCTGCTGGCCAAGTTCAAGCCCAAGCCGACGGTCCAGGATCCCGAGTTCGAGAAGCTGGCCGCCAAGCGCGCCGCCGAGAAGGAAGCCCTGCGCCAGCAGTTCGAGCTGGAGAAGGCCGAACAGCGCCGCGAGAAGGCCGACAAGGAAGCCGCGCGTCTGGCCGCCGAACACGAAGCCCAGGAAGAAGTCGACGCCGCCAAGCGCGCCGCCCGCAAGGAGCGCAAGCAACTGACCAAGGAAGAGCAGAAGGCCGCGCGCGACGCCCGCTACGCCGCCCGCAAGGCGCGTCAGCGCTAAAAACCCCTTCTCCCCTTGCGGGGGAAGGTGGCCTGCCAGGGCCGGATGAGGGGTCTCTCCACCTTGGATGAAGGCCGCGCGTTTAGCGTCGCGCAACCCCTCATCCGTCCGGCTTCGCCGTCCACCTTCTCCCGCAAGGGGAGAAGGACGCGGATTGCAACGGGTCGCCCTGCCCAGCGTTACAGTCGCGAAGATTCATGCGCACGGGTCGTCGCCCGCCCTTGGCTGGCGCGCGAAAAGACCTAACTGCCAGGCTGGATCTTTGTTCGTAACGCATCAGGAGCAGACATGACCGCTTCCATCGACACCGGCCTGAAGCCCAAGGCACGCGACGACGTCGCGCGCGAGCTGTCCAAGGTCCTGGCCGACAGCTTCGCCGTCTATCAAAAGACGCACGGCTATCACTGGAACGTCCGCGGGCCGGAGTTCTTCAGCCTGCACAAGCTGCTGGAGATGCAGTACAACGAAATCTGGGCCGCGCTGGACGACATCGCCGAGCGTATCCGCGCCCTGGGCGAACTGGCCCCGCAGAGCGCCTCGGCCTTCGCCAATCTGACCTCGATCAAGGACGGCGATCCTGAAAAGGACGCCAGCGAGATGCTCAAGGAGTTGATCAAGGACCACGGCGTGCTGATCGCCACGGCCCGCGCGGCGCTGGACGCCGCCGACGAAGTCGGCGACGAGGCGAGCGTCGACCTGATGACCCAGCGTCTGGCCGCCCACGAAAAGGCCGCCTGGATGCTGCGCTCCAGCCTGGGCGACCGTTAGGTCCTCACGGAACAGTAATCTGCGGGCCTGAAAAGCGCCGGATTGGTGGATCACTCAGATCGCCGTGCGGCGCTCGACGGCGCCGGCTGAAGGACACTGGATGCTGAAAGGCCGACTGCCACAGCTCAAAGCGACCGGACGCCGGGCCATGGCCGCGGCGCCCATGGCTGTGGCTGCGACCCTGGCGGTCATGGGCGTGGCCATGTCGGCCAGCTCCAGTCCCCGGCCCGACATCGACCGCACCGCCGAGGCCGTGGCCCGCGCCACCGGGGGCGATCTGACCCCGCGCGGCCTGCAGGCCGTCCTGGCGCGCCTGGACGCCGCGCAGTTGTTCGTGGCGCGTCGCCATGATCCGGCGCTGAACCTGCCCGAGCTTTATGATCTGACGCCGGGGTGGGAGAGCCTGACCCTGGGCGGCAAGCCGTCGCTGGATCAGGGGATGTCGGGCATCGCCGCCCAGCAGTTGAACGCGGCCACGCCCGTCGCTTTCGGGGCGCTTCAGCCCGCCGTCCCCTTCGACCTGCGTCCCGCCACCGAGGCCGACCGCCGGCGCGCCCTGCGCTGCCTGACCCAGGCGGTCTATTACGAGGCCGCGCTGGAGCCGACCGACGGACAGGAGGGCGTGGCCCAGGTGGTGCTGAACCGGGTGCGCGATCCCAACTATCCCCGCACGGTCTGCGGCGTCGTCTATCAGGGTGCGGAGCGGACTACGGGTTGCCAGTTCAGCTTCACCTGCGACGGGTCGCTGAGCCGCGCGCCGATCGGCTGGGCCTGGGACCGCGCCGCGCGGGTGGCCGAGCGGGCTCTGTCCGGCCAGGTGGCCAAGCGCGTGGGCACGGCGACGCACTATCACGCCGACTACGTCCACCCCTGGTGGTCGCCGACCCTGGCCAAGATCACCCAGGTCGGGGCGCACATCTTCTATCGCTGGAAGGGCTCTCCGGGAGAAAGCGCCGCCTTCACCGACAGGTCCTCGGGCCGCGAGCCGGTCATCGACGAGGCCCGCTTCGCCCAGCCGCGCGTGCTGCTGGCCGCCGTCGACAGCGTCGAGGCGGCCATGGCCACCGGCGCGACGGGGATGAAGACGGTCGAGATCGACGGCCACACCCGCGTCGTCGGCGTCGCCAGCCTGGGCGGCCGCCGCCAGGCCAGCCGCGAAGAGATCGCCGCCATCAACGAACGTCTGAAGGCCTATGAAGCGGCCCCGGCCGCCGCCGCCGGGCCGACCCCGCCGGGCGTCACGGCCATGGCCGTCGAGGAAGTCGGCAAGCCGGCGGCCTGATTGGAGGCGACGAGGCGGCTGACCGGGCTAGATCGGGCGCCGGTCCCCGATTTCGGTCAGCCAGGCGCTGAGGAGATCGTGCCGGATCGGGCCGTCCGACATCACGATGTCACGCTCCACCTCGGGGGCGCAGACGTCCGAGGGCGGATACCCGTAGCGTTCGCGAAACAGGCGGTTGAAATGGCTCTGTGACATGAAGCCGTAGGTCCAGGCGATGTCGGCGATCGTCGGCTTCAGGCCCTGGCGGCGTCGCAGCGCGGCTCTGGCATGATGCAGGCGCCGGTCCTGGATATAGCGCTTCACCCCGCCTGCGCCGTCGAACGACCTGTAGAGGGTCGCTCGCGATACGCCCGCCGCGGCGGCGACAGCGTCGACGTCGATGCCGATTTCCGGGGTGGTCAGGCGAAATTCAATATAGTCGACGGCGGCGCGGCGCACCGTGCCTTGAAGGGCCGCCAGTTCTGGCCCGCCGATGGGCGTCTCTATGCCGGCGATCCGCCCCGCGATCAGGAGCAGGGCCTGGATGGCCGTATCCAGCGCCGCGTCCGGCAGGTGTTCGGCCTCGTCGGCCAGGACGCGCATGTGGCGGCCTACCAGCCGGACCCCAGGCGAATTCGGCGGCAGGGCCAGGCCGTGCAGGTCCGGCGCCAGCAGCGGCGGCGGGGCCAGGTTGCGCGGAATCATGAGGGTAATCACATCAACTGAATCGAGCCGCGAGGACGAGACCCGACCCATGTCGCGAAACTGCAAGGCGCCGGGTTCGGCCCTGACGCTGCGGCCGTCACAGTCGCCGACGGTGGCCGAGCGGTTGAGGAGCAGGTTCAGGCCGTCAAGATTTGAGCGCCTCAGCATGGCGCCGCTGCGGCTCAGGGTCTGACGCACCGAGCGTCCCTCGCCGATCCCGCCTACGGCGCTCAGCGTGGTTCGGGTGCGGTTGAAGAAATGGGCGCGGTCGTGCGCGCTGATCCCCGAGACCTCATAGAGGTCGGCCATCCCGATCAGATAGCGCTCCAGGGCGTCGGGCAGTGTCGACGTTGAAACGTCCCAGGCGATGGTGCGGGATTGGGTCAACAGAACTCCTGAAGGCGGCGGCCCCCTTGTTCGGGCGATATCCTCATTGGCCGTCAAATCGTCGCTTGTGAACCGTCAGGCGCGGGCCAGTCCGGAGGGAAGTCGCCGTGCAACCAAGGGCGCGGCCAAGGTCTGTGCGTTAGCCTGTGCATCTCACACATTGAGATGGCCGGGCGTTCCGTGTCGAGCGACGGGCTGGCACCGGAAGGCGGGGCCTGTCGGGAGGTCCTGCCTGGGTGAGGCCAAATGCGAAACGTCTTTATTTCGGCGCTGGGATGGGCCGCCATCATGGGGTTGGCGCTGCCGGCGGCGGCTCAAAACCTTGTAACGAACCCGAGCTTCGAGAGTCCCGTCCTGTCGGCGGCTCAGATACAGCAGGACAGTATTCCTGCATGGACGGGCGCCGTCGCCGACGGCAATAATTACGGCGCGTTCAACAACCCCGCGCATATCGCCGCGAAAGACGGCGCCAATGTCGCTTTCGTCAACCTGGTCGCGGGCGCCACTGAAGGCCTTGTTCAGAGGGTGGCGACTGTAGCGGTCGGAGAGACCTATGACGCCAGCGCCTGGTTCGGCAGGCGCAATGGCAGCCCGCAGAGCGCCGTGGTCCTGGAATTATGGATTGGCGGCCTGGTCGTCGGGGGCAATGTCGTGGGCGGGACCAGGGTGGCTTCTGTCGCCCCCACGACGATAGAAGGCGGCTGGGTCCGGGGCGCGGTCAGCTATGCGGCCTTGCCGGGGGACGCCGGACAAGAACTGCGGGTCCGACTGGCCGCCACGAGCGCGCCCGGCGCACAGGCCAATTTCGATCATGTCAGCGTTACAAGACGGTTCGCAGCCCCGGTCCCCGCCTTGTCCCAGTCGACGATGCTCCTGTTGGGGGTGATGCTCGCAGCCGGGACCGCGCTGATCATCCATAGGCGCCGGGCAGGGTGATTAGCGGAACCTGAGCCCTGCCCGCACCGGGCGCAGGCAGGCCTCCGTCCGGGCAGGGGGATCATCTCCCTCCCCTTGGCGGGGAGGGAGTGTTCTAGAGGCCTACCAGGCGCCGATCTTCTCGGCTTCGGCGTGGCTGATGGGGTGGTGGGCGGCCTTGTGGTCTTCCTCGGCGAGGAAGCGGGCGGCTTCCAGCGCGGCCATGCAGCCCATGCCGGCGGCGGTGACGGCCTGGCGATAGACGTCGTCGGTGACGTCGCCGGCGGCGTAGACGCCTTCGATATGGGTCGAGGCCGTGCCCGGCTTGACCCGCAGGTAGCCGCCCGCGCTGATCTCCAGCTGACCGGCGAACAGTTCCGACGAGGGGGCGTGGCCGATGGCGATGAAGACGCCGTCGGCGGGGATTTCGCTCAGGTCGCCGGTCTTGACGTTCTTCAGGCGCACGCCCGTGACGTTGCGGGCCACGCCGTCGACGACGCCGAGGATTTCATCGACGGCCACGTCCCAGACGACCTCGATCTTGGGATGGGCGAACAGGCGGTCCTGCAGGATTTTCTCGGCGCGGAACTCGGCCTTGCGGTGGATGACCGTGACCTTGTCGGCGAAATTGGTCAGGAACAGCGCCTCCTCGACGGCGGTGTTGCCGCCGCCGACGACCACGACCTGCTTGCCGCGATAGAAGAAGCCGTCGCAGGTGGCGCAGGCCGAGACGCCGAAGCCCTGGTATTGGGCCTCACTGTCCAGACCCAGCCACTTGGCCTGGGCGCCGGTCGAGATGATGACGGTTTCGGCCAGAAGTTCCGCGCCTGAGTCCAGCGTCAGGCGGAAGGGCCTCTGCGACAGGTCGGCCTTGACCACGATGTCGTGGATGACCTCGGTGCCGACGTGTTCGGCCTGCTTCTGCATCTGCTCCATCAGCCAGGGACCCTGGATGACGTCGGCGAAGCCGGGATAGTTCTCGACATCGGTGGTGATGGTCAGCTGGCCGCCGGGCTGCAGACCGGCGATGACCACCGGATTCAGCGAGGCGCGGGCGGCATAGATGGCGGCGGTCCAGCCGGCGGGACCGGAACCGATGACGGCGAGGCGGACAGTACGGGGCGTGCTCATGCCCCTATCTAAGGGCTGATTCCCTCGAGCGCGATGCTCGCTTGCCGTTTCAGGCGAGGGATTTGACGGCGATAGCGGACAGCAGCGCGGTCCTGATGTCGATCGGCATCGGCGCAATCCCGCATCCGAGGCGGACGGCGACGACGGCGTCTAGCGCCGCGAAGCCGCCCGATGGTCTGCACGAACCGCGCAGCGGGCGGATGGCTGCGGTCTAGACGGCCGCGCCGGCGTGGGCGGAGGGCTCGATCAGGCAAGGGCCTTGTTGTCGGCCTCCGACGAACGCGTCGACCGCAGACGTTCCAGGGTATCAGCGACGTTCGCTAGAAAGGATCGACGACGCTCCGCCGCCTCGGCGGGGTCAGCGCCCTGGCGCACCACGCGGCCGTTGAACAGAGCGGCCTCCTCTCGAATACGCGCAACCAGGGCGGACAGATGTCCCTTGCCCTTGCGCTGGTCCATCACCTGAGCGTGCGCGCCAGCGTCGCGAACGCGCCGCGCCACCGCTTCATCCACATCCAGTCCCATCTCGGCTCGGCCAGCCATCTGGCTAAAGTCATGCGCGTAGAGACGAATGAAGTTTTCTTCGATCAAGTCGGATGTCCTCTAATGGCGGCGGCCGAGCCGGGGGAGAATCAAGGCGCAGCCGATCAGCCGGCGTCTCCGCCGACGGCATTCGGGCTGAAATCCTGTGTTCGAGCCCTTCATATGGGTACGACGACGCCTTGGCGCCACCTCGTCGCCCGAGGGGCGGGGCCTGTCGGCCATTCGAGCGCGACATGGTCCTGTGTTTCGGCCAGCGGGACGAAGACTAGCGCGTCTCCAAGGCCTCCAGCACGGCGCGCGCGGCCCGTTCGGTCTCATTCAACGCGGCATAGCTCCACGGCGTCAGCGTCCCGTCGAAGGGGCGGGCCGCGCCGTGGGCCTCCAGATCAGCGTGCAGGCGGGCGAACTTGCCGGGGGGCTTCAGCGCGACCATGGGCAGGACGTGGACCGGCTTGCCGGTCGAGGCGGCCTCGGCGGCCATGTTGGCGCTGTCTTCGGTGACCAGGATGTGGTCGGCGGCGTCCAGCATGGCGAACAGGGGATTGGCGCCGGTCCCGTCCCAGATCCAGCCGGGCAGGGCCGACAGTCGTTCCGTCATGACCGCTTTCGCCGCCTCGGGCGTGCGGCGCGAGAAGGTCAGCAGCAGGGAGCCGCCCGCCGCCTGAACCGAGGCCCTGATGCGGTCGGCCAGTGCGGCGGCGTGGGCTTCGGGCAGGTCGAAGGCCTTGGACTTGCCGCCGATCATGACTGTGACGCGCGGATGCGGCAGGGCGTCGATGCGCGCGGCGAAGGCGGGCGCGGCCTCGGCCAGAGTCTGTGCGATGATGCGGTGGGGACTGCCGACGATCTCGAAGACATTGTCGCCCGACAGGCCGTCATGGGCCGGGGCGACGATCAGGTCATAGGCCTTGTTGCGCCAGCGCGGGTCCTGGGTCTGGACCACGAAGGTCTTGCCGCCGCTCCAGTCGCGGGCCTTGGCCGACAGGGGCAGGGTGGCGCGGCCGGCGGCGATCCACAGGTCGGGCCAGTCGGTCACGGCGCGCGGATCGAACGACCCCGGCGCCAGCATGGCGGGGCTCTTCAGCCCGGAGGGCCAGCGGTCGAAGGCGGGGCGCCAGCGGACGTGCTGGATGGCGATGTCGGCGGGCGTCAGCCGCCGGACGGCCTCGGCCAAGCCCAGGGCCTGGTTCTCGATCCCGGCGCGGCCGTCGGAGACGACCCAGATGGCCAGCGGCGAAGAAGGGGGAGGGGTCAAGGCGTCTCGGTCGGGCGGACCCAGCACAGGGCCTCGATCTTGTTGCCGTCCGGATCGCGCAGGAAGGCGGCGTAATAGCCGGGGGCGTATTCGGGGCGGAAGCCCGGCGCGCCGTCGTTGAAGCCGCCGACGGCGAGGCCTGCGGCGTGGAAGCGTTCGACCGCTTCGGGGCTGTCGGCGTTCAGGCAGATGTGGACGCCGTTGCCGCTGACGGCGTCATGGCCGTCGTGCGGGTGGGTGGCCCAGAATTCAGGAAAGGCGCGGCCCCAGGCCACGCCCGCCCTGTGTTCCATGACCCGACGCGCCCCCAGCGGCTGCATCACCGCGTCATAGAAGCGCGCGGCGCGGCTCAGGTCCGACACGCCGACCGAGACGTGCGACACCAAAGGCGAACGCGTCTCGGTCGGATCGGTCATCGGCTTATTTCCACTCGACCTTGAGGATTTCATAGGCCTTCACGCCGCCGGGCGTGTTGACCTCGACCACGTCGCCGATCTCTTTCGAAATCAGGGCGCGGGCGATCGGCGAGGCGATGGAGATCTTGCCCAGTTTCACGTCGGCTTCGTGTTCGCCGACGATCTGATAGACGCCTTCTTCCTCGGTGTCCTCGTCCACGAAGGTGACCGTGGCGCCGAACTTGACCTGGTTGCCCGACAGCTTGGACACGTCGATCACCTGGGCGCGCGACAGCTTGTCCTCGATGTCGGCGATCGAACCTTCGATCCAGCCCTGGCGTTCCTTGGCGGCGTGATACTCGGCGTTTTCAGACAGGTCGCCGTGTTCGCGCGCCTCCGAGATGGCCGCAATCACGCTCGGCCGTTCGACCTGCTTCAATTGCTTCAACTGCTCGTCGAGGACACGGTAGCCCTCGGCCGTCATCGGCACTTTTTCCATTGTGTCGTGAGTTTCTTGTTTCGCCCTGAGACTAATGAGAGACGTTAATCGGCACAGACGCGATCACGGGGCGCGCGTGATCGGGGCCGAGAGACTAGGGCGCCCTTGGGCTAAACTCAAGAGCTGTGCGGGAGCGGCGGTCGTGCCTCCTGTGGATCGGCCTCACGGACCGGGCTGGATCGAGCCGGCTTGCCGGCGTCCGATGTTGCGATCGCGGGCTCGACGCAGGGCCGTCCAGGCGATGAAGACCAGGGCGGCCACGGCCAGCAGCATGAACAGGTCGGAGAGCAGGTCCAGGCCCGCCGCCATGAAGGCGATGACCAGACAGACGGCGGCGGCCAGGGCGGCGACCAAGGGGATGAGGGACAGGCGCATGGGGGGCTAAACGCCGTCGCCGGGTCGGGGTTGCGGGCTCGCGAAGCCGTGATCGAGGAACGCCGAGATCAGGCGTAGGCATACTCTCCGCCCCGCTCCAGCGCGCGTTTCCAGGCCGGGCGGGCGTGGATCGCCTTCAGGAACAGGGCGATGTTGGGATAGGCCGACAGGTCGATGGCCCGGCTGGCGGCGGCCTCCAGCGGGAAGCTCATCATGATGTCGGCGGCGCTGAAATGCAGGCCGGCGAACCAGCCGGTGGCGGCCAGTTCGGCCTCCTGCCAATCGGCATGGGCCTTGAGCTGAGGGTCGATGAAGCCGGCCTGAGCCTTGGACGCTATGCCGTTGACGAGGGGGCGGACCAAGGCGGGCGCGCGCTTGGGCAGTTGCGCGAAGACCAGCTTCAGCAGCAAGGGCGGCATGGCCGAGCCCTCGGCGTAATGCAGCCAGTAGGTGAAGCGCCGCCCGTCCGCCGTGCCGCGCGCCGGACGCAGCCGCCCCTCGGGATCATGGACGTCCAGCAGATATTCGACGATGGCCCCCGTCTCGGCCACGCGGATGTCGCCGTCGTCCAGCACCGGCGACTTGCCCAGGGGATGAACCGCCTTCAGTTCGGGCGGGGCCAGCATGGTGGCCGGGTCTCGCTCATAGCGCTTGATCTCATAGGGCAGGCCCAACTCCTCCAGCAGCCAGAGGACGCGCTGCGAGCGAGAGTTGTTCAGGTGATGGACGACGATCATGGCGGTCCCTCGGGTCCTGGATTCAGGTTTTCGGCATCAGGGCTTCGGCGGCCAGGACCGAGCCCTCGACGCCCAGGGTGACGGCCGGTTCGGGCGTGATGCGGAACAGAGGCGAGTGGTGGCCGGGGGCGCTGTCCACCTGAGCGGCGGGGGTGCCGCCGACCTGGAAATAGACGCCCTTCACCCCGCTGTCGGGGGTGACGAAATAGGCGAAGTCCTCGGCGCCCATGCTGGTGCGCGGTTTGTCGATCAGGATGTCCTCGCCCAGACCGGCGACGAAGGCGGCCCGTACGCGGGCGGCGGTGGCGGCGTCGTTGACGGTCGGCGGGGTGTTCTCCAGCGCCGAACGGGTCACGGTCGGCAGCTTGTCCTCGGGCACGCCGAGCGCAAGCGCCGTGTTCTTCGTGATCCGGTCGATGCCGTCCAGCAGCTGCGTCCGCACCTCGGGGCTGTCGGCGCGCACCGTCAGTTGCATGTCCACCCGGTCGGAGATGATGTTGTGCTTGATGCCGCCGTGGATGGCGCCGACGGTGACGACAGCCCCTTCCAGCGGGCTGGTCTCGCGGCTGCGCAGGGTTTGCAGCGACACCACGATCTGCGAGGCCACCAGCACCGGATCGACGCCCAGATGCGGCGAGGCGCCGTGGGTTCCCACGCCGTGCACGGTGATGTCCACGCTGTCCGAACTGGACGAAGAGATGCCCAGCGGCGCCTCGATCTTGCCGGTCGGCGTGTCGGCCGAGACGTGGAAGGCCAGGGCGTAGTCCGGCTTGGGGAAGCGGGAATAGAGGCCGTCGCTGACCATGGCCCGGGCGCCGAAGATGCGCTCCTCCGCCGGCTGGGCGATCAGGACCAGGGTGCCGGACCAGTTGGCCTTGCGCGCCGCCAGCTGGCGGGCGGTGCCGACCAGGGCGGTGATGTGCACGTCGTGACCGCAGGCGTGCATGACCGGCTTCTCGACCCCGTCCGAGTCGACCTGACGCACGGTCGAGGCGTTGGCGAGGCCGGAGTTCTCGGCCAGAGGCAGGCCGTCCATGTCGGCGCGGATCATGACCGTGGGGCCAGCGCCGTTCTTCAGCACCGCGACCACGCCCGTGCCGCCGACGCCGGTGGTGACCTCATAGCCCAGCGCGCGCAGCTCCTGCGCCATGCGGGCCGAGGTCTGGACCTCCAGGCCCGACAGTTCGGGGTTGCGGTGGAAATGGTCGAACAGGGCGGCGAGGTTGGCGTCGTAGTCCGCCTTGACCGCCGCCTTCAGCCCGGCGTCCTGCGCCGCCACCGGTGCGGCGCCCGCCGCCAGAACCGCCGCCAGCACGGCCGAACGGGCAGCCGTCATCATCAGTCGTTTCATGTCATCCCCCATAATCCCGGCGACGACCTTATGCCTTTCGCGGGGGGCGGCAAGCGCCGAGGTTGCGACCTAGGCGCGCCAGACGACGACAGCGACTGCCAGCAGGGCGAAGGCGTGGAGCGTCAGGATCAGGCCCAGCCAGGCGGCGAAGGGCTGTTTGCGCGTCTTGTGACGTAGCAGTCGCTGGCCCAGCCATGCGCCGAGGCCACCGAACAGGGCGGCGAGCAGCAAGGTGCGTTCCGGGATGCGGCGTCTGCCCGCCCGCGCCCGCGCCTTGTCGATCGCGAACAGGCTGAAGGCGACGAGGCCGGCGAGTGAGAGGAGCAGCAGGGGCAAGAGGAGTGCGTCGATCATGGCGCTTCCATTTTCTGCTCCCTTCCCCCTCGAGGGGGGAAGGGCGGGGTTGGGGGTGTGAGCACGACGCCTCTGGATTGGCGCATGAGGCGTTGGCGTCTCCCCGTTCCTTGATCAGAACGCTCGCCTCCACCCCCACCCAACCCTCCCCCCTCGAGGGGGAGGGCTTTGGCTAGGCACCCACGAAAAAGCCCCCGGCGTCGGAACGCCGGGGGCCGTGTCAGACCTGGGCCGGGGCTCAGTTGTAGGACTGCACCGGGCGGACATCCAGTTCCCCGGCGCGGATGGCGGCGATGCCTTGCGCCGCGGCCAGCGAACCGGCGGCGGTGGTGTAGTAGGGGATCTTCATCATCAGGGCCGTGCGGCGGATGGAGAAGCTGTCGGCCAGGGCCTGCTTGCCGTCGGTGGTGTTGAAGACCAGCTGGATCTCGCCGTTCTTCATGGCGTCGACGATGTTGGGACGGCCTTCCAGCACCTTCTTGACCAGACCGACCTCGACGCCTTCCGACTTGAGATAGTCGTGGGTGCCGGAGGTGGCGACGACCGAGAAGCCCTGGGCCAGCAGCGATTTCACCGCTTCCAGGATGAAGGGCTTGTCGGCGTCCTTGACCGAGACGAAGGCGCAGCCTTCGGTCGGCAGGACGGTGCCGCCGCCGATCTGCGACTTGGCAAAGGCGCGGGCGAAGGCGGGGGCCAGGTCGGCCTCGCCTTCACGCTTCCAGTCCAGGCCCATGACCTCGCCGGTCGAACGCATTTCCGGGCCGAGAATGGTGTCAACCCCGGCGAAGCGGGCGAAGGGGAAGACGGCTTCCTTGACCGCGATATGCTGCAGTTCGCGATCCACCAGGCCAAAGGAGGCCAGCTTCTCGCCAGCCATGATCTTGGCGGCGATGGCGGCGATCGGCTGACCGATGGTCTTGGCCACGAAGGGGGCCGTGCGGCTGGCGCGCGGGTTCACTTCCAGGACGAAGATGCGCGGTTCGGCGCTGTGCGGCTCCTCGATGGCGAACTGCACGTTCATCAGGCCGCGCACCTTCAGGGCCTTGGCCATGGCGGTGGTCTGGCGCTTCAGCTCGGCGACGATCTCGGGACGCAGCGAGAAGGGGGGCATGGAGCAGGCGCTGTCGCCCGAGTGGACGCCGGCTTCCTCGATGTGTTCCAGCACGCCAGCGACGAAGACGTCTTCGTCGTCGCAAAGGGCGTCGACGTCCACCTCGGTGGCGCGGTTCAGATAGTGGTCGATCAGCACCGGGTCGCTGCCCGAGACGCGCATGGCCTCATGGACGTAGCGGTCCAGCTGCTCGCGGTCGTGGACGATCATCATGCCGCGGCCGCCCAGGACGTAGGAGGGGCGCAGGACGACGGGATAGCCGACCTCCTCGGCCTTCTGCGCGGCTTCCTCGGCCGAGCGGGCCAGGCCGTTCGGCGGCTGCATCAGGCCGATGGCCTGCAGCATCTGCTGGAAGCGTTCGCGGTCTTCGGCCAGGTCGATGGAGTCGACGCTGGTGCCCAGGATCGGCACGCCGTCTTCCTGCAGGGCGTGGGCCAGCTTCAGCGGGGTCTGGCCGCCGAACTGCACGACCACGCCGATCAGATCGCCCTTGGAGCGTTCGACGTCGATCAGCTCCAGCACGTCCTCTTCGGTCAGAGGCTCGAAATAGAGGCGGTCCGAGGTGTCGTAGTCGGTCGAGACGGTCTCGGGGTTGCAGTTGACCATGATCGACTCGACGCCGATGTCGGCGAAGGCGAACGCCGCGTGGCAGCAGCAGTAGTCGAACTCGATGCCCTGACCGATCCGGTTGGGACCGCCGCCGAGAATGATGGCCTTCTTCTTGTCCGACGGATCGGCTTCGCACTCGGGGACCTGGCCCAGGGCGCCGGTCTCATAGGTCGAATACATATAGGCCGTGGCCGAGGCGAATTCGGCGGCGCAGGTGTCGATGCGCTTGAACACCGGGCGGACCTTCAGGCCGCGACGGGCGGCGCGCACGGCGACTTCGGTCGTGCCGGTCAGGTCCGCCAGACGGGCGTCGGAGAAGCCCTTGGCCTTGAGCTTGCGGAAGTCGATCTCGGTCGTGGGCAGGCCCTGGACGCGGACATGGCCCTCGGTGCGGATGAGGTCGGCGATCTGGCGCAGGAACCAGGGTTCGTAGGAACAGGCCGCGTTGACCTCTTCCACCGTCAGGCCGTGGCGGAAGGCCTGGGCGATGACACGGATGCGGTCGGGGGTCGGCTTGCCCAGGGCGCGGATGACGGCGGCGCGGGCGCCGGCGTCGTCGTCAGCGTCGGTCACGCCCTCGATCTCGATGTCGTCAAAGCCGTTCAGGCCGGTTTCCAGACCGCGCAGAGCCTTCTGCATGGATTCCTGGAAGGTGCGGCCGATGGCCATGACCTCGCCGACCGACTTCATGGCCGTGGTCAGGTGCGGCTCCGAGCCCGGATACTTCTCGAAGGCGAAGCGCGGGATCTTGGTGACCACATAGTCGATCGACGGCTCGAAGCTGGCCGGCGTCACCATGGTGATGTCGTTGGTCAGTTCGTCCAGCGTATAGCCGACGGCCAGTTTGGCGGCGATCTTGGCGATGGGGAAGCCGGTGGCCTTGGAGGCCAGGGCCGAGGAGCGCGACACGCGCGGGTTCATCTCGATGACGACCATGCGGCCGTCGGCCGGGTTGATCGCCCACTGGACGTTGGAGCCGCCGGTCTCGACGCCGATCTCGCGCAGGACGTTGATCGAACCCGTCCGCATCAGCTGGTATTCTTTGTCGGTCAGCGTCAGGGCCGGGGCCACGGTGATCGAGTCGCCCGTGTGGACGCCCATCGGGTCGATGTTCTCGATCGAGCAGATGATGATGCAGTTGTCCGCCGTGTCGCGGACGACCTCCATCTCGTATTCCTTCCAGCCCAGGACCGACTCTTCGATCAGGACCTCGGTGGTCGGCGACAGGTCGAGGCCGCGCTCCACGATCTCGTGGAACTCCTCGATGTTGTAGGCGATGCCGCCGCCGGTGCCGGCCAGGGTGAAGGACGGGCGGATGATGGCCGGCAGGCCGACGAAGGCCAGGGCGTCGTCGGCTTCTTCAATGTGGTGGACGGCGCGCGAGCGGGGGCTTTCCAGACCCAGCTTGTCCATGGCGTCGCGGAACTTCTGACGGTCCTCGGCCTTGTCGATGACCTCGGCCTTGGCGCCGATCATCTCGACGCCGTATTTCGCCAGCGCGCCCGAGGCGTTCAGGGCCAGGGCCGTGTTCAGCGCGGTCTGGCCGCCCATGGTGGGCAGCAGGGCGTCGGGCCGCTCCTTGGCGATGATCTTCTCGACGATCTCGGGCGTGATCGGCTCGATGTAGGTGGCGTCGGCCACCTCAGGATCGGTCATGATGGTGGCGGGGTTCGAGTTGACCAGGATGACCCGGTAGCCCTCGGCCTTCAGCGCCTTGCAGGCCTGAACGCCGGAATAGTCGAACTCACACGCCTGGCCGATGACGATCGGGCCGGCGCCGATGATCAGGATGGACTGGATGTCTGTGCGCTTGGGCATCGGCTGCTACTCAGTTCGTCACGACCGCACACTCCCAGCCGTCGTAGTCGAGCTGGAAGGCCGCGGCCCAGGATTGCATTATGGCCGACACCGGCGAAAACGACGCCTCGTCGACCGCTATGGTCGTCTCCAGGACGGTCATGTCGTCCTGGCCCCGTGTCAGAAACCCGGCGCGGCGGGCCACCTCGTTGAGGTCGCCGTGGTCGCCTTCGCCATAGAAGTAGAACAGCGTATGGCGCGGGGTGATCCCGCTGTCGCCCTGCTCGGCCAGAGCAGCGCGCACCATAGCATCCTTTTCCTCATGACTGGTCAGCGGCGGGCTCCACGCGCGCGAAGAAACCGGACGCAGGGCGAGGCCCGCGACCGATCCGTTCTGGTTGTCGGTTAAGCGGCCCGTTTAGAGATGCGGGGGCGGGGGGGCAAGGCCTAGATTCAGTCCGCGCGGTCGATCGCGGCGATCCAGTCTGGCAGTTCGCCGATGCGGCTGAGCGAGACGTAGCGGGGGTGGTTTTCCGGCGCGTCGGCCAGTTCGTGGGCCCAGGTGATCTCGTAGGGGATGTGGCAGGCGAAGGCCCCGGCCTCCAGCGCGGGTAGGACGTCGGACTTCATCGAGTTGCCGGCCATGACGGCCTCGGCGGCGCCGGTGCCATGGCGCGCGAAGACGCGCTCATAGGTCGAGCGGTCCTTTTCCGAGACGATCTCGACGGCGGCGAACAGGTCGCCCAGGCCCGAGGCGGCCAGCTTGCGCTCCTGATCCATCAGGTCGCCCTTGGTGATCAGCACCAGGCGGTAGGTCTCGGACAGTTCGGCCAGGACCTCGTCGACGCCGGGCAGGGTCTCGACCGGATGGGACAGCATCTCGCGGCCGGCGGCCAGAATCTCGCGGATGACGTGGGGCGGGGCGGCGCCGTCGCACAGCTCCATCGCCGTCTCCAGCATCGACAGGGTGAAGCCCTTCACGCCGTAGCCATAGAGACGCAGGTTGCGGCGCTCGACCTCGGCCAGACGCCCCATCATCACCGGTTCGTCGGCGTGGTCGGCCAGCAGGTCCACGAACCGCTTCTGGCTGAGGCGGAAGATGGTCTCGTTGTGCCAGAGGGTGTCGTCGGCATCGAGGCCGACCGTGGTGATGGTCATGGGGGCTCCAGAATCTTCGGCGGCCCTTTAGCACGGCTCCTCAAAATCCGCTCATCCCGGCGGACGCCGGGATCCAGTGAGAGCCTCGTCCTCGACAGCGGGATAGAGCGCCGTGAAGTCCGCGCGCCGTGCCTGCAGCCAAAGGACTGGATCCCGGCGTCCGCCGGGATGAGCGGGAGAGGGTTTGGAATCTTGAGGGCGACGGGTGCGACATTTCAGTCTATGCGGCGAACATGACCCAGACGGAAATCCTGCCCGACCCGCCGCACCGCATCGGATGGGCGCTCGCCGCCCTGGTGGTGGCCGGGAACATGATCGGGTCGGGGGTCTATCTGTTGCCGGCGACCCTGGCGCCGACGGGCAGTTCGAGCATCATCGGCTGGCTGATCTGCGGCGTGGGGGCGGTGACCCTGGCGCTGGTGTTCGGCGGTCTGGGCCGGATGCAGCCGGACGCCGACGGCCTGTCGGACTTCACCCGGCGCGGCATGGGCCGGTTCATCGGCTACCAGACGGGCGTGGCCTACTGGGCCGCCTGCCTGGCCGGGAACGTGGCGCTGGCCGTGGCGGGGACCGGCTATCTGGCCTTCTTCATTCCGGCGCTGAAAGAGCCGCTGTGGGCGGCGGTCAGCAATCTGGCGCTGATCTGGCTGACGACGGCGGCCTATGCCTCGGGGGCCAAGACCGCCGCGCGGTTCGGCGCGATCACGCTCGGCCTGGGCCTGATCCCCATCATCCTGGCCATCATCGCCGGGGCCATGGCCTTCAGCGGCGACACCTTCGCGGCCTCGTGGAGCCCGGGCGACCAGCCGCTGCTGAAGACGGTGCCGGCCTCGCTGGCCATCATCTTCTGGGCCTTCCTGGGCGTCGAAAGCGCCGCCGCCCTGTCCAGCCTGGTCAAGAACCCGGCCGTCGACGTGGGCCGCGCCTCGCTGGGCGGCGTGGCGCTCGCCTTCATCGTCTATGTCGCCGCCAGCATCGCTGTGTTCGGCGTCATTCCGGCCGACGTCCTGATCCATTCGACCAGCCCCTATGCCGATCTGGTGGCGCGGGTGATGGGCTCGTCCGTGGCGGGACTGGTCGCGGCCTGCGCCGTCATCAAGGTGCTGGGCACCATCGCCGGCTGGACCATGCTGGCCGGCGAGACGTCGCGCGGCGCCGCCGAGGCCGGCTGGATGCCGCGCTGGTTCGGCGGCGCGCAGAAGGGCAAGACGCCCCTCAGCAATCCGATCCTGAACTGCGTCATCATGAGCGTCATGGTCATCGCCAGCACCCAGCCGACCCTGGGCGAGCAGTTCGGCGTTCTGATCGGCGCCACCTCGGTGCTGACGCTCTGCCTCTACGCCCTGTGCTCGATCACGCTGTGGAAGCTGACCAGGGCGCCCGGCTGGCGCGCCATGGCCGTGATCGGCGTAGTCTTCTCGGTCTTTGCGGTCGCGGCGGCGGCGGGCGGCTACATCCTGCCCAGCGTCGGATTCTTCGCCCTGACCAGCCTGGCGTGGCTCCGGGTGCGAAAAGGGCGCGGGGGACGTGTTGACCCGGCCCCTGCATCTCTTTAGTCACGCCGCCGTTTGCCCGCCCGTATTCACTGTTAGGAGCCTGCGCCATGACGACCCAGATTCTGTCCGGCGCCACTGGCGTCCTCGCGCTCGCTGACGGCACCATCCTGCAGGGGATCGGCGTCGGCGCCGTCGGCACGGCGCTCGGCGAGGTGGTCTTCAACACCGCCATGACGGGCTATCAGGAAATCCTGACCGACCCCTCCTACATGAGCCAGATCCTGGCCTTCACCTTCCCCCACGTCGGCAACGTCGGCGTGAACGTCGAGGACGTGGAGCAGATCGGCGACGGCGCGGGGACCTCGGCGCGCGGCGCGATCTTCCGCGACGCCCCGACCGATCCGGCCAACTGGCGCTCGGGAGGCGATCTCGACAGCTGGATGAAGCGCCGCGGCGTGGTCGGCCTGTCGGGCGTCGACACCCGCGCCCTGACCAAGCTGATCCGCGACAAGGGCGCGCCCCACGCAGTCATCGCCCACCACCCGGACGGCCAGTTCGACCTCGACGCCCTGGTGGCTCAGGCCAAGGCCTGGACCGGCCTGGTCGGTCTGGACCTGGCGAAAGAAGCCTCGACGACGCAGGCCTTCGACTGGAACGAGGGCGTCTGGGAATGGCCCGCCGGCTATCCCAAGGTGGACGCGACCGACAAGTCGGTGGTGGTCATGGACTTCGGCGTGAAGCGCAACATCCTGCGCGCCCTGGCCTCGACCGGCGTCAAGATCACCGTAGTGCCGGCGACGACCTCGGCCGAGGCCATCCTGGCCCGCAATCCCGACGGCGTGGTCCTGTCGAACGGTCCGGGCGATCCGGCCGCGACCGGCGTCTATGCCGTGCCGGAAATCAAGAAGCTGGTCGCCAGCGGCAAGCCCCTGATGGGCATCTGCCTGGGCCACCAGATGCTGGCCATCGCCCTGGGCGCCAAGACCCTGAAGATGGATCAGGGGCACCACGGCGCCAACCACCCGGTCAAGGACCTGACCACGGGCAAGGTCGAGATCGTGTCGATGAACCACGAGTTCTCGGTGGACCGCGACAGCCTGCCGGACGCCGTGGAGGAAACCCACGTCTCCCTGTTCGACGGCACCAACTGCGGCATTGCGCTGAAGGGCAAGCCGGTCTTCAGTGTCCAGCACCATCCTGAAGCTTCTCCCGGGCCGACGGACAGCCTGTATCTGTTCAACCGCTTCGCGGACTTCATGAGGTCGTAATGTCGGCACCTGCGGCGAAGTCGGCGTATCTGGGCTGGCTCGCCGCGGCGATGCTGGACGGGCGAGGGAAATCTGCGCCTGCGGCGGCGACGGACGACCTGATCCTGGGCTACGCCACCGGCTATGACGCCGCCGACGTGGCGCCGTTCGTGCGGTCGCTGCGCGCGGTGTTCCATGGGCCGGTGGTTCTGGTCGTGGATCAGGACCCGGCGCTGCTGGCCTTCCTGGCCGAGAACCGCATCGAGGCCGTGGCCCCGGCGACGGTCGAGACCTGGTCGCCGCACCCGGTGGTGGCGCGCTTCGCCGCCTTTGACCGGCTGATGAGCGAGCGGCCCGAGGCGCGCAACGTCCTGCTGACCGACGTGCGCGACGTGGTGTTCCAGGCCGCGCCGTTCGAGCCGCAGCCCAAGGGCCTGGAGTTCTTCAACGAGTACGCCGACGGCGTCCTGGCCGACCACGCCTTCAACATGAAATATCTGCGCGGGGTCGGCGGCGAGGCGATCGCCCGGGCCCTGGCCGACAAGCCCTGCGTCTGCGTCGGGACGGTGATGGGGCCGCGCGACGCCATGATGCGCTTCTGCCGGACCCTGCTGATGCTGGTTGCCGTGCCGCGCTCGGAGATCGGCGGCGCGTTCGGGGCCGATCAGGCCGCCTGCAACATCGCCGTGCATCTGGGCCTGATCGAGGGCGAGATCGCGTCCAACTACGGTCGCGTGGCGACGCTGGGTCTGACGCAGAGCGAGAATCTGCGCGTGACGGACGGCCGCATCGTCAACCCCGACGGCAGCGTCAGCCCCGTCGTCCATCAGCACGACCGGCATCCTATCCTGGCGGCGGCCATGCACGAACGTTGGGGCGGGGGGATGGAGCATCGCGAGCGCCGCCGCCCGAAATCCTCGGCCGAGCGTCGGCGCAAGCTGCGCGATTCGCTGATGCGGCGTCTGCCGGAACTGCGCTAGGTCCCCGACCTCGTCAGGGCAGGACGGCCAGGGCGGCCTCGTGGCGCAGGTCCGCCGCCTTCCTGACCGCCATCGGCGCGGCGGAGATCCAGTAGGCGGCGTCCTCGGATCGACGGGCCAGCTTGCGCTCCAGGCCGCGACGACGACGCGCGGCGGCGTTGTCGAGCAGGCGCGCGTGCAGGGCGCGGGGCGTCAGGAACGGAATGGCGGGGGAGCCGGGGACGGCGACGGCGTCGGGGTCTTGGGGCTCCACCGCCGGACGGGCGATGGCGATGAACATCAAGAGCTTCCTTGAAGCGAATCAACCCACAGGCTGTGGATAATCATGGTGTCGCGCGTGAATTCGTCCGCATTCAGTCGAGCGCGCGTCCGAACCGGCCTTTTTGGTTAACCAAAACCTAACGCGGAAGAGCTGCCCGGCGTGGAAGTAGGTCAGCGCGGAAAGCCTGCTTCGAGTTGCTCCAGGTGCGAAGCCCAGGCCGCTCGTCCGGTTGCGGTCAGGCGGACGCGGGTCCGGGGGCGACGACCGAGAAAACCCTTCTCCAGCCGCACATAGTCGGCGGCCTCCAGTCGATACAGCTGGGAGGACAGGGCGTTGTTCGGAATGTCGAGCGCCTGGGCCAGTTCGGTGAAGTCGCCGTCTCCATCGGCGGACAGATAGGCCATGACGCCCGCCCTTGTCCGATGCGCCAGTAGAGGATCGACGTGGGGACTTCCCATTGTCGTCATCGCTTGCGGATCAGCAGAACGGCGGGAACGAAGGCCAGGCCGATCAGGCAGGCGCACATGATCGGCAGGGCGAGGATAGACTGGCCGACCCCGGCCAGGGCGACGGCTGCGCTGAAACTGCCGACCGCGATCAGCAGCAGCCAGCGTCTGTCACTGGTTATCGCCGTGACCCACCAGGCGCTGCCCCACAGCACGAGAAGGATCGGGCCGATAAATTGCGCGGTGTGCACCGCGTCGGTGGAGGGTTCGCCGCGGGTAAACAATCTCAAGGCTGCGATGATCGCGACCAGAGCGATGAAGCTGGCCGACCACGTCGCCGAAGCAGCGCGGTTGAGGCGCGCGCGGTTCGGGCCGATCATCCGCCAGGCCGTCCAGACCAGAGCGGTCAGAAAGGCGAGGTGGGCCGCGATGAAAACCCATGAGCCGAGGAAATCGGAAATGGGACCCAAAGTCTTTCCGGGTTGCGGCGCGCCTTCGATCAGGAAGGCGAGGAGGACTGCAAGAAGTCCGAAGCCATAGGCCCCGCCGAACACGGCCATCAACAGCAGGAAGGGCGCCGGCTCGCCGCGACCGGCGACGGCGAGGCGTTTCAGATAGGCCAGGTCTGCGGCGGCGCTGGCGGGCGGCGTATCGGACATGAGCAGGTCTCTCGGTTGCCGAATAGGTGTATGACTACTTTTAATTATAAAGTAGTCGAGTCAAGCCCCCTCGCGTCATGCCTCGGCTGAGGCTAAGGATGGGGCGTGCGTTTCGATGACCGTTTCCTTGAAGAACTGAAGGCGCGCCTTCGGCCGTCCGACGTGATCGGGCGGACGGTGAAGCTCAAGCGTCAGGGACGCGAGTATGTGGGTCTCAGCCCCTTCTCGAAGGAGCGGTCGCCCTCGTTTTTCGTCAATGACGACAAGGGCTTCTTCCACGACTTCTCATCGGGCAAGCACGGCGACATCATCAGCTTCCTGCAGGAGACCGAGCGGCTCAGCTTCGTCGAGGCGGTGCAGCGGCTGGCGGGCGAGGCGGGGATGCAGTTGCCCGCCGAGGACCCGCAGTCGGCCGAGCGCGAGGCGAAGAAGCAGGGCCTGACCGACTGGATGGACCTGGCCCAGAAATGGTTCGCGGCCAATCTGCGCCGCTCGGTCGGCAAGGCGGCGCGCGAATATCTGGAAAAGCGCGGCCTGCCCGAGGATCAGTGGGAGCGCTTCGGCCTGGGCTATGCCCCCAACGACCGCGAGGGGCTGAAGGCGGCTCTGGTCCAGCGCGGCGCGCGGCCGGGCGATCTGGTCGAGGCCGGGATGCTGATCTCGCCGGAAAGCGGCGGCCAGCCCTATGACCGGTTCCGCGACCGGCTGATGTTCCCCATCCTGGACGCGCGCGGGCGGATCGTCAGCTTCGGCGGCCGGGCCATGAACCCCGACGACCGGGCCAAGTATCTGAACGGGCCGGAAAGCCCGCTGTTTCACAAGGGCGCCACCCTCTACGGCCTGCCTGAGGCGCGGCGGATACTGGGGGCCGAGAGCCGCGGCGAGCAGGGCGTCATCGTCGTCGAAGGCTATATGGACGTCATCGCCTGCCAGCGCGCGGGCCTGCCGGCCGTGGCGCCCATGGGCACGGCCCTGACCGAGGAACAGATGGAGCGGCTGTGGCGGGTCTCGGCCGAGCCGGTGCTGTGCTTTGACGGGGACGCGGCGGGGCTGCGGGCGGCCTACCGCTCGATCGAGCGGTCGCTGCCCTTGCTGAAGTCGGGGCGGTCCTTCCGCTTCGCCCTGCTGGACGCGGGCCAGGACCCGGACGACATCCTGCGCGACAAGGGGGCGCCGGCGCTGCGCCACGCCTTGAGCGAAACCCGGCCCTTTGTCGAGGTCCTGTTCCGCCGCGAGGCCGAGGCCGAGCCGCTGGACACCCCCGAGCGCAAGGCGGGGCTGAAGGGGCGGCTGCGTCAGGCGGCCGGCGCCATTCAGGACAAGGACCTGGCCGAACAATACCGCCGCGATCTGTTCGACCGCTTCGACGCCCTCTTCCCCCGTCAGCAGCAACAACAACAGCAGGCTCAGCAGGGCGGACGCCCGGGTCCCGGGGGGCGCTGGCGGGGTCCGCCGCCCAAGCTGGGCCAGACGAGCGAGGGCGCTCAGGCCATGCAGGCCCTGTTCCGCTCCATCGAGCCGGTGGCGGCCGCCCTGGCCCACGGCGCGGTCGAGGATCCCGAGCGGATGGACGACCATCTGGAGGCCCTCGCCCGGCACGGATTCGGCGATCCGGCGCTGGACGGACTGGCGCAGGAACTGGTTCGGTTGCGGTTTTCGGGCCAGAGCCTTGACTCTGCTGCGATCCGACGCCATCTGGCCCACTCGGGTCATGATGCCTTGATGCACGAGGTCGAGAAGGCGGCGGCAAAGTCCGGCGCGCCATTCCTGGCTGCAGACAAGCCCCTCGGCGAGGCGAGGGCCCGGTGGTCGCAGGCGTTCGACGCTCTGACCCGCGTAGCGGCGTTGGAGCAGGCGCTGGCGTCAGCAAAGTCGGAGGCCCACAAGGCGTTCGACAACTCGGCCTTCACCCTGGTGAAAGCCGAGCGCGATGCTTTGCGACGGGCCATCAAGACCGGAACGATTTGGGAAGACGCCGAAGGTTCGTAACCAACGAACTTGTCGGGCGTTGTATTTTTGCCAGGGGGCCTGATCACCCCTGCTGGCCGGAGACAGACTGAATGAGCGCGCAGACCGAGACGCAGGATACCGAAGCCAATTCCGACGGGCCCCTGCTCGATCTGACGGACGCCGGCGTCAAGAAATTCATCAAGCAGGCCAAGGCGCGCGGCTATGTCACGATGGAGGAGCTGAACAAGGTCCTCCCCAGCGAAGAAGTGACGCCGGACGCCATCGAAGACACCCTGGCCATGCTGTCGGAGATGGGCGTCAACGTCGTCGAGGCCGAGGAAGACGCCGCCGACGCGCAGGGCACCGAAGTGGCCGCCGCCGCCGAGACCTCGGTCGCCGAGGCCCCGGCCAAGGCCGCCTATGACCGCACCGACGACCCCGTGCGCATGTATCTGCGCGAAATGGGTTCGGTCGAACTGCTGAGCCGCGAGGGCGAAATCGCCATCGCCAAGCGGATCGAAGCCGGCCGCGACGCCATGATCTCGGGTCTGTGCGAAAGCGCCCTGACCTTCGAGGCCATCATGGTCTGGCGCGAGGAACTGGCCAACAACCGCATCCTGCTGCGCGAAGTGATCGACCTGGACGCCACCTACGGCATCCTCAATCCCTCGTCCCTGCCGCACAACCAGCCCCCGGCCGGCGAGGCCCCCGCGCCCGGCGCCGAGAAGCCCGAGGGCGAAGGCGAGGATGACGACGAGGATGACTTCGACGACGGCGGCGGCATGTCGATCTCGGCGCTGGAAGCCGAGCTGCGCGACGGCGTCATGGAAGTGCTGGACGCGATCGCGGCCGACTTCGGCGGCTTCCGCAAGCTGCAGGACAAGCTGGTCGAGGCCCGTCTGAAGGGCGAGGTGCTCAGCGCCAAGGACCACAAGTCCTATGAGACCTTGACGCGGACGATCTCGGATCGTCTGAAGACGATGAAGCTGAACAACAACCGCATCGAGGCCCTGGTCGAGCAGCTTTACGCCATCAACAAGCGCCTGATCGGCCTGGAAGGCCGTCTGCTGCGCCTGGCCGACAGCTACGGCATTTCGCGTCCCGAATTCCTCAAGGCCTACTTCGGCTCGGAGTTGGACCCGAACTGGTCGGAACGCGTCAAGGAAATGGGCGTGCGCTGGACCAAGTTCAGCGACAATGAAGCGACCCAGATCGCCCAGATCCGCGGCGACGTCGCCGCCGTGGCGACCGAAGCCGGCCTGCCGATCGACGACTATCGCCGCATCGTCCAGACGGTCCAGAAGGGCGAGCGCGAAGCCCGTCAGGCCAAGAAGGAAATGGTCGAGGCCAACCTGCGCCTGGTCATCTCCATCGCCAAGAAATACACCAACCGCGGCCTGCAGTTCCTGGACCTGATCCAGGAGGGCAACATCGGTCTGATGAAGGCGGTCGACAAGTTCGAGTACCGCCGCGGCTACAAGTTCTCGACCTACGCCACCTGGTGGATTCGTCAGGCCATCACCCGCTCGATCGCCGACCAGGCGCGGACCATCCGCATCCCGGTGCACATGATCGAGACGATCAACAAGATCGTCCGCACCAGCCGTCAGATGCTGCACGAGATCGGCCGCGAGCCGACCCCGGAAGAGCTGGCCGAAAAGCTGGCCATGCCGCTGGAGAAGGTGCGCAAGGTCCTGAAGATCGCCAAGGAGCCGATCTCGCTGGAAACCCCCATCGGCGACGAGGAAGACTCGCACCTGGGCGACTTCATCGAGGACAAGAACGCCATCCTGCCGATCGACGCCGCCATCCAGAGCAATCTTCGGGAAACAACGACGCGGGTGCTCGCGTCGTTGACCCCGCGCGAGGAGCGGGTCCTGCGGATGCGTTTCGGCATCGGCATGAACACCGACCACACCCTGGAAGAAGTCGGCCAGCAGTTCAGCGTGACCCGCGAACGCATCCGTCAGATCGAGGCCAAGGCGCTGCGCAAGCTGAAGCACCCGAGCCGGTCGCGGAAGCTGCGGAGCTTCCTGGACAGCTGATCCACGAACAACAAAGGGCGGCTCGCAAGAGCCGCCCTTTTTCTTTGGCGCCTTTCCTCCCCATGCAATGGGCAGGTGGATCGGCGGCGCAGTCGACGAGACGGAGGGGGCGGCGCAGGCCTGTCCGTCTCAGGCGCTTGAGCATCAAACGTCGCGCCGCCCCCTCCACCGCTTGGCTGCTACGCGCCGCCCTTCGGGTCGCGGTCCCCCTCCCCACAAGTGGGGAGGAGAAGGCTTTGCGCCTCAGTTCTGGAACACCGTCTCGAAGCCGCCCCACATCATGCGCTTGCCGTCGAAGGGCATGTCCATGTCGGCGAAGGCGGGGTCCTTCTCCATCTTGGCCCAGGCGTCGTCGGCGGTCTTCTTGTCCGGCCAGGTCAGCCAGGAGAAGACGACGACCTCGCCGTCCTCGCGCTTCACTGCCATGGGGAAGCTGGTGACCTTGCCCTCCGGCACGTCGACGCCCCAGTTTTCGACATGGGACAGGGCGCCGTAGCCCTTGAACAGCGGCCAGGCCTTACGGGCGGACTCGATATAGCGCTCCTTGTTTTCGGTCTTCACCGGGGTCAGGAAGCCAGTGACATAGCTCATCTTGGTTTCTCCTTCGGAGGTTGGCCCCTATCGCTCGCCGCGGGCGGCTCGCTGCTTGAGGGGCGGAGGATAGTCGGGGCAGGCGGTGGACGTGTCTTGGTCGAAAGCGACAATTCAGGCTGCGTCGGGTCGAGAAGGCGGAGCCTTCTGACCGCGGCCCACTAAGAAGAAGCCTTGGGCGCCGCGTCAGCGGCGGCGTCCAAGGCCGCGATGTCGATCTTCTTCATCGTCATCATGGCCTCGAAGGCGGCCTTGGCGCGGGCGGGGTTGGGATCGTCGTAGAAGGCCATCAGGCGGCGCGGGGTGATCTGCCAGTTGACCCCCCAGCGATCCTTGCACCAGCCACACTGGCTTTCCTGACCGCCATTGCCGACGATGGCGTCCCACAGGCGGTCGGTCTCGGCCTGATCATCGGTCATGATCATGAAGGAGACGGCTTCGGTCTGCGGGAAGATCGGCCCGCCGTTCAGGCCCACATAGCGCCTTCCCGCCAAGGTGAAGTCGACCACCAGTTCGGCCCCCGCAGGGGATGAGGGGTTGTCCGAGGGGCTGGCGACGACGCGGTCGATGTGGCTGTCGGGCAGGCCGAGCGAGACGTAGAATTCGGCCGCCTTCTTCGCCTGACCCAGGTCGTACCAGATGCAGGGAATGATCTTGTCGGCCATGGCTCAACCGCCTCCCATCTGGGCGCTAAAGGCCTCGGGACCCTGGGCCGCGGCCTCCGGGTCCATCCACATGACCTCCCAGATGTGGCCGTCCGGGTCGGCGTAGCTGCGGCCGTACATGAAACCGTAGTCCTGAGTGGCGTTGGGATCGGCCTGACCGCCCGCTTTGGCGGCGCGTTCGACCACGGCGTCCACCGCCTCGCGGCTGTCCTCGGACACGCAGATCAGCACCTGGGCGGTCTTGTGCGCGTCGGGAATGGCGCGGTCGGTGAAGCTGGAGAACTTCTCGTGGGTCAGCAGCATGGCGTGGATGGTGTCCGAGAACACCAGGCAGGCGGCGGTCTCGTCCGAGAACAGGGGGTTCTTCGTCGCGCCGACGGCCTCATAGAAGGCGACGGAGCGTGGCAGGTCGGCGACAGGCAGGTTGATGAAAATCATCTTCATGGCGGTCCTCCCGGGATTGGCGTAACGCGGTCCTGTCGTTGTGTGGCGGGCCGCCGGCCAAGGCAAGCCTCCTGGGGCGACCGCACACAGGGCTGACGCCGGGATCTAGAGCCGGAACGGGCGTTTGGGATCGGGCGGTCCGCCGCCGCGCGGGCGCGTCACGCCCTCGGCGTCGTGCGGGGCGTGGCGGTCGATGTCGCCGGGATCCAGAGGGCCGCGTCCCGCCGCGATCTCAGCCCGCGAGGCGTGGTCCGTGGCCGGATCGACGCCGTAGGAGCCGGTGCGGGCGGGCGAGGGGGCGTCGCCGACGCCGCCGCTGGCCTGGTAGCGGCCCACCAGTTCGCCCTTGGCGATGGCGCAGCCCTTCAGCACGTTGACCAGCGTGGAAAGCGGCGTCTCGGGCGGCAGGTCGAGGCGGCGGTCCAGGGCGAACAGCTGGAAATGATAGTGGTGCGGTCCGTGTCCCGGCGGCGGGGCCATGCCCAGCCAATCGTGCTCGCCCCGCAGGTTGCGGCCCTGGACGGCGCCCGGCACGGACGACGGATGCGGCCCGGGCTCGACATGGGCGGGCAGGGCGTTGAGCTCGCCGGGGATGTTCCACACCATCCAGTGCACCGCCGGGTCTTCGCGCGGGGCGTCGGGGTCCTCGACGATCAGGGCGTAGGTCTCGGCCTCCAGCATTCCGCTCCAGGCCAGGGGCGGCGAGGTCGCGTCGCCCGCCGCGCTGTATTCAGCGCTGAGCCAGCCGTCGATGTCGACGGCGTCCGAGGTCAGCACCAAGGCGCCGCCCTGATAGGGCTGGACCTTCATGAAGGTGATCGAGTGACCCGAAGGGCCGGGATGCGACTGGGCCATGTGCGATCTCCATGCGAGGCGGCATGGAGGAAACGCGCCCGGGCGGCGATTGTTCTCCGCCGCCGTCAGGTCGGTTCGGTCAGACCAGCACGTCCAGCAGGGCTCCCATCATGTCGTCCGCGGTGCGGGCGACGGCGGCGTTGGCCGAGAAGTCGTGTTTGTCGCGGATCTGTTCGACGGCTTCGACCGCCAGATTGTCCAGCGAGCCCGAGGCCGTGCGGCGGGCGCTGGCCTCGAAGCGAGCGGCGGCGTTCTGCATTCCGGCGGCGGCGATGCTCAGGGGCGGGATCGTCATGAGAGTCTCCGGGGCGGCCTCCGGGCGCGAATGGGGCCTTGGCGACGGTCAGGATCGTGGCTTTGAGGTCAACGGCGCCTGAACAAGCGTGGTGAACGGCGGTCTTTTTCCGGAAACACGCCCCATCGGGGCCAATATTGGTGTATAAGTCGGGCCTCCTCATCGCCCGGCCGGCTGTTTGCCTTGGCCGGGCGCGGTCGTTTTGCGGCCGCCTTGCTCTTTTTCAGGTCGTATATGCCCTTTCCCGCGATCCACCCCGCGCTAGACCGCGCTCTCGTCAACAAGGGCTATGCTGAGCCCACGCCGGTCCAGGCGGCGGTTCTGGATGGGCACGGCGAGGCCGACATGCTGGTCTCGGCCCAGACCGGATCGGGCAAGACGGTGGCCTTCGGCCTGGCTGCCGCCACGACCCTGCTGGGCGAAAACGAAAGCTTCGGTCCCGCTGACGCGCCGCTGATGCTGGCCATCGCGCCGACGCGCGAACTGGCGCTGCAGGTCTCGGCCGAGCTGGAATGGCTGTACGGCCAGTCGGGCGCCAAGATCACCACCTGCGTCGGCGGCATGGACGCCCGCAAGGAAGCTCGCGCGCTGAACTTCGGCATCCACATCGTCGTCGGCACGCCCGGCCGCCTGAAGGACCACATCGATCGCGGCAACCTCGACCTGTCGGCGCTGAAGGTGCTGGTGCTCGACGAGGCCGACGAGATGCTCGACATGGGCTTCCGCGAGGACCTGGAATACATCCTGGAGCAGTCGCCGCCCGAGCGCCGCACCCTGCTGTTTTCGGCCACCATCGCCCGCGACATCGCCATGCTGGCCAAGCGTTATCAGCGCGACGCCGTGCGCATCGACACCGTCGACCGCAGCGCCCCGCACAGCGACATCGAATACCGCGCCCTGCGCATCGCCCCGAACGAGATCGAGCACGCCGTCGTCAACGTGTTGCGCTTCTACGAGGCGCCCGGCGCCCTGGTCTTCTGCTCGACCCGCGACAGCGTGCGTCACCTGCAGTCGTCGCTGCTGGAGCGCGGCTTCTCGACCGTGTCCCTGTCCGGCGAAATGGGCCAGCGCGAGCGCACCGACGCCCTGCAGGCCCTGCGTGACGGCCGCGCCCGCGTCTGCGTCGCCACCGACGTGGCCGCGCGCGGTCTGGACCTGCCCGACCTGGGTCTGGTCATCCACGCCGAACTGCCGATCAACAAGGCGACCATGCTGCACCGCTCGGGCCGTACCGGCCGCGCGGGCAAGAAGGGCGTCTCGATCCTGCTGGTGCCGCACACGCGCCGCCGCAAGGCTGAAATGCTGCTGAACTCGGCCGGGGTCGATGCGACCTGGGCCGGCGCTCCGACCGCCGACGAGATCCTGGCCAAGGATGAGACCCGCCTGCTGGGCGGCGACATCTTCGAACAGGACGTGAGCGAAGAGGACATGGTCCTGGCGCGCCGCCTGATGAGCGAGCGCACCGCCGACGAAATCGCCGCCGCCCTGATCCGCGTGATCAAGAAGGACCTGCCGGCGCCGGAGGAACTGCTCGATCCGGGCGCGATCCATCAGCCGCGCGCCCGCGAGCGCGGCGCGGCCGGTCAGGGCGAGGACTTCGCCGCGACGCCGTGGCCGGGCGACCGCCTGCAGGCCGACGAAGTCGTCTGGTTCCGCATGGATGTGGGCCGCAACAAGAACGCCGACCCGAAATGGCTGATCCCGCTGATCTGCCGCGTCGGTCACATCACCAAGAAGGAAATCGGCGCCATCCGGACCTTCCCGGACGAGACCCGCTTCGAGATCGCCAAGACCCACGAAGGCCTGTTCCGCGACGCCCTGAAGAACAGCCCGCGCGATGACGTCACCATCACCCCGTCGGAAGCCCCGACGCCGGGCGGCGGCGGCGGCTTCAAGAAGCCCTTCAAGAAGCGCGATGACGAGCGGGGCGGCGATCGCCCGGCCCGTCCGCCCTTCGCCAAGAAGCCCTTCAACCGCGACGAGCGCACCGGCGACGGCCCGCGCCCGGACTTCAAGAAGAAGCCCTACGCCCCGCGCACCGACGCTGAGCGCAGCGCCCCGCGCGCTGACGGCGACAAGCCCTATGCCAAGAAGCCCTTCGCTTCGAAGCCGGGCTTCAAGCCTGCTGGCAAGCCGGCCGGCGCCAAGCCGTTCCACAAGGCCGGCAAGCCCGGCAAGCGCTTCGACTGATCGCTGATCGCTGACTTGCCCCCGGCGCCGTCCGGGGGCAGGCTGCGGCAATGACCGCACGCGAACCCCAGGCTGGACGCCCAAAGGCTGACCGCGACACCGGGGGGCGATACGCCTCCTTTTCCGCGTTTTACCCTTACTACATCCACGAACATTCGAACCGCACCTGCCGCCGCATCCATGTGGTCGGGACCGGGCTGGTGATCACCGCCTTCCTGGCCTTCTGCGTCACGCGCAACGCCTGGTGGCTGCTGGCCATGCCGCTGGTCGGCTACGGCTTCGCCTGGGTGGGGCATTTCTTCTTCGAGAAGAACCGGCCGGCGACCTTCAGATATCCGCTGTGGAGCCTGATGGGCGACTTCCGTCTGTTCTTCGAGACGGTCAGCGGCAAGCGGCGGTTCTGAATCCTTTTTCCTCCCCACGGAGTGGGGAGGGGGACCGCGTAGCGGTGGAGGGGCTCGGTCGCGCCATGCGCCGGAAGCCCCTCGGTCTCGACGGCTGCGCCTCCGATCCACCTCCCCATGGAATGGGGGGGAGAAAACAAAAAGGCGACCGGATCGCTCCGGTCGCCTTTTTTGTCGGTGGGGCGAGGGGCCCTTAGTTCGAGGCCGTTTCCCAGGCCGGGGGGCAGCCGTCGAAGTCGCCGGCGTCGGCGATGGTCAGGGTCTTCATGTTCAGGCGCTGGGCCTGCTGCATCGAGCCTTTTCCGTTGCCGGTGAAGAGGTCGATCTTGGAGCCCTTGATCGCGCCGCCGGTGTCCGAGGCGTACCAGTAGCCGTCGTGGACTTCGCCGTTGGCCAGGCGCATGCCGACCGTTTCGCGGATGAACAGCTTGGTGCGACGAGGAATGACGCGGGGGTCGACGGCGACCGTGCGCATCGGCACTGGACGGCAGCCGAGCGAGTCGTTGCCCGAGGCGCCGCCGCCGCCGGCGTGATAGAGGCGGGCCGAGGCGCGCCAGTCGGGATCGCCCGCCATCAGCTCGGCCTGTTCGGCGGAGAGGGCGGTCGCATCGATGGAACTTTCAGCCGTCGCGGCGGTTTCCATTGCAGCCGTGTCGACAGCGACGACGGCCTCATAAGACGTAGGCTCTCCGGAACCGGAGAAGGCCATAGCCCAGAACATGGCAAGCGCGGCGGCTGTGTTCAGCATCGAACAAACTCAGGAAGCACCGGTCCCGACACGATCCGGCGCGGGGTTTTTGGCCGTAAATTGTGGCAAAAACGTGGCAAATGAGATCAGGCGCGACCCCACGTCACGATCATCGTTCGATTATCCCCCATGTTGATGAGCATATCGTACAAATGTCACAGCATATGTGGCAGCAACGAAATCAATATTCAGGCGATATAACTTCTATACTGCTGGGATGATCTGTTCGGTTAACACCTTAATCGGCTCGCGTAACACTTTATTTCCAAGAAATGCTCGCTCGGGTCCGCAGAAACCAGCTTGGCGACGACGGAAGAGATGAAGTTCGCCTTGACTGGAGGAGGCGGCGCAGATGGGCTAAGGCGTCGTTTCCCTTTCCTTTTTCGCCGGTGTCCCATGAAGCGCCTGATGATCGCCGCCGCCGCCCTGTTGCTGGTTTCGGCCCCCGCCATGAACGTCGGCGCCTGGGGCAACACGGGCCACCGTCTGATCGGCGTCGCCGCCATGCGCGGGCTGAGCGACGATCTGCCGGCCTTCCTCAAGACCCCGGCCGCCATCGCCGACATCGGCGAACTGGCGCGCGAGCCCGACCGCTGGAAGGGCGCCGGCCAGCCGCACGACCGCGAGCGCGACACCGCCCACTTCATCGATCTGGACGACAACGGCTTCACCATGAACGCCAAGGGGCCGTCCATCGACACCCTGCCGCGTCTCAAGTCCGAATTCGACGCCGCGCTGACGACGGCGGGCCTCAGCGTCAACGACGCCGGCTACCTGCCCTACGCCGTGATGGACGCCTATCAGAACCTGGGCCGCGACTTCGCCTACTGGCGCGTGCTGAACGCGGCCGAGGCGCGCGAGACGGATCCCGGCAAGAAGGCCTGGTACCGCGCCGACCGCGAACGCCGCGAAGCCCTGATCCTGCGCGACATCGGCGTTCTGGCCCACTATGTCGGCGACGGCTCGCAGCCGCACCACCTGTCGATCCACTTCAACGGCTGGGGCGATTATCCGAACCCGGAAGGCTTCACCAATTCGCGTCGCACCCACGGCCTGTTCGAGGGCGAGTTCGCCTCGCGCGTCGCGCGTCTGGACATGATCGAGGCGGCGATGACCCAGCCGCAGCTCGCCGGCCTCGACCTGCGCGCCCGCACGACCGGCTATCTGAAGACGACGCTGGGCACGGTCATTCCCTTCTATCGTCTGGAGAAGGCGGGCGGGTTCAACGGCGCCGATCCGCGCGGCGCGGCCTTCGTGACCGAGCGTCTGGCGGCGGGCGCCTCGGAACTGCGCGACCTGATTATCCTGAGCTGGCGCGAAAGCGGCTCGGCTTCCGTCGGCTGGCCCGCCGTCAAGGTGGCGGAGGTCGAGGCCGGCACGGCCGACCCGTGGATCTCGATGATCGGCGAGGACTAAATCTTCCCTTCTCCCCTTGCGGGAGAAGCGGGGCCCGAAGGGCTCGGATGAGGGGGTTCTCGACGCTCGAAAGGGATGAGGCGGTTTGCGGCGACGCGACCCCTCATCCGTCTGGCTTCGCCAGCCACCTTCTCCCGCAGGGGGAGAAGGATTCGTAGGGCGCTAACGCCCTTCGGGCTGCTTGAGCGCCTTCTCCCGCAAGGGGAGAAGGATTCTTGGAGCGCTAACGCCTGCGGCTGCTTGAGCGCCTTCTCCCGCAAGAGGAGAAGGACTATGCAGCGCCCCATGACTGAACTCACGCCCCCCGTCGTCATCCTCGACAAGTCCCAGATGGCCGAGAACATCGGCGCGGTCGCCCGCGTCATGGCCAATTTCGGCCTGTCGGAACTGCGGCTGGTCACGCCGCGCGACGGCTGGCCCCAGGAACGCGCCTGGGCCACGGCCTCGGGCGCCGACTGGGTGCTGGAGGGCGTGAAGGTCTTCGACAGCGTGGCCGAGGCCGTGCACGACCTGAACACCGTATTCGCCACCACCGCCCGCCCGCGTGAGACGCGCCAGCCGGTGCGCACCCCGCGCGAGAGCGCCCGCATCCTCTATGACGACACGGCCTCGGGGTTGAAGACCGGCCTGCTGTTCGGCGGCGAGCGCGCCGGGCTGGAGACCACCGACATCGCCCTGTGCGCCGGGATCACCACCATCCCCATCGACCCCCGGCACCATTCGCTGAACCTGGCCCAGGCCGTGGCCATCAACGCCTATGAGTGGCGCACCCTGATCCTCGACGCCCCGCCGCCGCGCTTCCGCGAGGGCGAGCCGCCCGCGTCGAACGAACTGCTGGTCGGCATGTACGAACATTTCGAGGCGGAACTGGACGCCGGCGGCTTCTTCCACCCGCCCGAGAAGAAGCCGTCGATGAGCCAGAACCTGCGCGTCATGCTGGGCCGCGCCGCCTTCACCGAGCAGGAAGTCGCCACCATGCGCGGCGCCATCCACGCCCTGGCCAAGGGCCGGGGTCGGGTGCTGGCCAAGCTGGCGGAAAAGCGCGCGGCGGAAGCGAAGAAGGACGAGTAGAGCGCTCCTCCATTGCCGTCATCCCGGGGCGCGCAGCGAACCCGGGATCCAGGCGCTGGAAGCATCACCGCCTTGTCCTGTCGCCGCCCCGCGTGTTGAACAGCCTGGGTTCCGGGTTCGGCTGCGCCGCCCCGGAATGACGGCGGAGGTTTTATGAAGACGGTTCTGGTCTACCCCCTGGCCGCGCTGGCCGAGATCGGCGGCTGCTTCGCCTTCTGGGCCTGGCTGAAGCTGGATCGGTCGCCGTGGTGGCTGGTCCCGGGCGTGGTCAGCCTGATCGTCTTCGCCTGGCTGCTGACCCTGGCGCCTAGCGAGGCGGCGGGGCGGGCGTTCGCGGCCTATGGCGGGGTCTATATCTGCGCCTCGCTGGCGTGGATGGCGTTGGTCGAGAAGACGACGCCGGACCGCTGGGACCTGATCGGCGGGACGGTCTGCCTGATCGGGGCGGGGGTCATCCTGTTCGGGCCGCGCGGCTAGAGCGCCCGTTTTCCTCATCCGTCATCCTCGGCACAAGGCCGAGGATGACGCTGATGGGTGCGGCTAGAGGCTGGCGAAGAAGGCGGGCACGGCCTCGGTGGCGGGGCCATAGACGCCCTCGTCGAACAGGCGGGCGCCTTGCGTCGGCTCCAGATTGATCTCGACCGTCCGCGCCCCGGCCATCCGCGCCGACTGCACGAAGCCCGCCGCCGGATAGACGGCGCCCGAGGTGCCGATGGAGACGAACAGGTCGCACCGCTCCAGCGCCGCCTCGATCCGCTCCATCGCCAGCGGAATCTCCCCGAACCAGACGATGTGCGGGCGCAACACGCCTTGCGGGTGATGCGGCGAGGGGTGCTCGGCCTCCAGTTCACCCGTCCACTCGCACACGGCGCCCGACGCGGTGCAGCGCGCCTTCAGCAGCTCGCCGTGCATATGGATCAGCTCGAACCCGGAGGCGGGCGGCGTCTTGACGTGCGCCCGGTCGTGCAGATCGTCGACGTTCTGCGTCACCAGCAGCAGGTCGCCGTCCCAGCGCGCCGCCAGATCGGCCAGGGCCCGGTGCGCGGCGTTGGGCCGGACCTCGGCCAACTGACGGCGACGCAGGTTGTAGAAGTCCTGCACCAGGGCTGGGTCAGCCGCGAACCCCTCGGGCGTCGCCACCGCCTCGATGCGATGGCCGCACCACAGGCCGTCAGAGGCGCGGAAGGTCGGCACGCCGCTCTCGGCCGAAACGCCGGCGCCGGTCAGGATGACAAGGTTCTTGTGGGTCATGGCCGCAGTTAAGCCCTTCTCCCCCTGCGGGAGAAGGCGCTCAAGCAGCCGAAGGCGTTAGCGCGCTAAATCCTTCTCCCCTTGCGGGAGAAGGTGGCCCGCGCAGCGGGTCGGATGAGGGGTCTTGCGGGCCGTGGCCGTTTGCGGGGTTGAAACTGGTCGCCGCCGGTGCGACCCCTCATCCGTCGGCCTGCGGCCGCCACCTTCTCCCGCAAGGGGAGAAGGGAAGAGACTGAAGAGACCAAGGACTGCTCCCATGAAGACCCGCGCCGCCGTCGCGTTCGAAGCCAAACGTCCGCTCGAGATCGTCGAGGTTGACCTGGAGGGGCCGCGCGCCGGCGAGGTGCTGATCGAGATCAAGGCGACGGGGGTCTGCCACACCGACGCCTATACGCTGGACGGCCTGGACTCGGAGGGCATCTTTCCCTCGATCCTGGGCCACGAGGGCGCGGGCGTGGTGGTCGAGGTCGGGCCGGGCGTGACCAGCTTGGCCGTCGGCGACCACGTCATCCCGCTGTACACGCCGGAATGCCGCCAGTGTAAGTCGTGCCTGAGCCGCAAGACCAACCTCTGCACCTCGATCCGCGCCACCCAGGGCAAGGGCCTGATGCCCGACGGCACCTCGCGCTTTTCCTACAAGGGCCAGGCCATCGCCCACTACATGGGCTGCTCGACCTTCTCGAACTACACGGTCCTGCCCGAGATTGCGGTGGCCAAGATCCGCAAGGACGCTCCCTTCGACAAGGCCTGCTACATCGGCTGCGGCGTGACGACGGGCGTGGGCGCCGTGGTCAACACGGCCAAGGTCGAGCCGGGCGCCAACGCCGTGGTCTTCGGCCTGGGCGGCATCGGCCTGAACGTCATCCAGGGGCTGAAGCTGGTCGGGGCCGACATGATCGTCGGCGTCGACATCAACGGCGACAAGGAAGAATGGGGCCGTCGCTTCGGCATGACCCACTTCGTCAATCCCAAGGACACGCCCGATGTGGTGGCGCGTCTGGTCGAGCTGACCGACGGCGGCGCCGACTACACCTTTGACTGCACCGGCAACACCGTGGTCATGCGTCAGGCGCTGGAAGCCTGCCACCGCGGCTGGGGCGAGAGCATCGTCATCGGCGTGGCCGAGGCGGGCAAGGAGATCTCGACCCGTCCGTTCCAGCTGGTCACCGGCCGCGTCTGGAAGGGCTCGGCCTTCGGCGGCGCGCGCGGCCGCACCGACACGCCCAAGATCGTCGACTGGTACATGGACGGCAAGATCGAGATCGACCCGATGATCACCCACACCCTGCCGCTGGAACGCATCAACGAGGCCTTCGACCTGATGCACGCGGGCGAAAGCATCCGTTCGGTCATCGTCTTCTAAACAGCGTTGCCAAAAGAAACTTAGTCGGCATAGGTTGCGGCGCCCGGCGAACCGGCCGGGCGCATCTTCGGGAGGAAGTTCATGTTCACGCACATCACGCTCGGCGCCAACGACGTCGAGGCGTCGCGTAAATTCTATGACGCCGTGTTCGGCGTTCTGGGTCTGGAGCCGGGCGCGGCCGATCCCAAGGGCCGCTACTGGTGGCGCACGGCGCGCGGCGCCTTCGCGGTCGGCAAGCCGATCGACGGTGAGGCGGCCTGTCACGCCAACGGCGGCACCGTCGGCTTTGCGGCGGCCAGCCCCGAGGCGGTCGTCGCCTTCGCCCAGGCGGGGGTCGAGGCCGGCGGCACGGCCATCGAGGACCCGGCGGGTCCGCGCGACACCCCCTTCGGCAAGATGCACCTGGCCTATCTGCGCGATCCGTCGGGCAACAAGATCTGCGCCGTTCACCGGCCGGGCTGAGGACTGAAACGATGAAGAAGGCGGCGACCGCGTCGATCATGGCCGTTCTGGCCGTCATGGCGCTCGCCGCCTGCAACCGGGGCGAGCCTGCGCCTGCTCGGGTCGAGGTCCCGGCAGAGCCCTGGGTCCAGAAGGAGGTGGTGCTCTACCTCCCTGACCGGATACTGAAGCAGCGGACCGAGGTTTCCGATCTTGCGCCCTATTTGCGCGGGGCGGGGGCCGCAGCTGCGGCCGCCGCTAAGACCCAACCGATGCAGCCCGGCGCCTCGGGCATGTTGCTGCTGATGGTCAAGCCGGGCGGCCGGTCGAAAGCTTGGATTGTCACTGGCGAACCTGCCCTGAAGCCCGAGGTGGCCGACGCCGTCATCCGCCGGGTTGAGGCGGTCCCGGCGCCGACCGTGCGCGAGGGGCCGATCCTGATCGGGCTGGAATTCGACGCCTGGGGCGGCGGCGCGGCGCCGGCCAGCGGGTGGCCGCCGATCCCGCGCGATTGGTATGCGCACTTCCCTAAGGACGGGGGCGCTCTGGACGACGCCCTGCTCGCGAAAGTCTGGCCCGAATGATGGAAACCACCAAGACCCACGTCGTCCACGGCGGCACGCTGCGCTATCTGAAGCACGACAGCGCGACCACCGGCACGCCCATGACCCTGTCGGTCTTCGTTCCGGCGGGCGAGGGGCCGTTTCCCGTCCTGATCTGGCTGTCCGGCCTGACCTGCACCGAGGACAATTTCACCACCAAGGCCGGGGCCTACAAGGCCGCCGCCGAGCACGGCGTCATCATCGTGGCGCCGGACACTTCGCCGCGCGGCGAAGGCGTGGCCGACGATCCCGCCTATGATCTGGGTCAGGGCGCGGGCTTCTACGTCGATGCGACGCAGGCGCCCTGGGCGCCGCATTTCCGCATGGAAAGCTACGTCACCGGCGAACTGATCGCCCTGATCGACGCCGCGTTCCCGACGACCAGGACGCGTTCGATCTTTGGCCACTCGATGGGCGGGCACGGGGCGCTGACCCTGGCCCTGCGCCACCCCGACCTGTTCAAGTCGGTTTCGGCCTTCGCGCCGATTGCGTCGCCGACGCGCTGCGCCTGGGGCGAGAAGGCGTTCAGCGCCTACCTGGGCGAGGATCGCGGCCAGTGGGATCGTCACGATGCGGCCAAGCTGATCGAGAGCGGCGCGGCGGCAGGCGTGTTCGACGACATCCTGGTCGATCAGGGCGACGCCGATCCCTTCCTGACCGACCAGTTGAAGCCCGAACTTCTGGTCGCGGCGGCCAAGGCGGCGGGACAGGCGCTTACCCTGCGGATGCAGCCGGGCTATGATCACTCATACTTCTTCATGGCCAGCTTCGTGGACGACCACGTGGCCTTCCATGCCTCCCGCCTGAAAGCCTGAGACTTCATGACCGACGCCGCCCCCAATTTCGACCACGTGGACTTCGACGCCCTGTTCGCCGCCCTGTGCAGCGAGGTGGGCTTCTGCCTGCATGAGAAGGGTCAGAAGAAGGTGGTCGAGGCCCTGCCCAAGGGTCTGGACGCGGCGGTGAAGGCGGTGCTGGCCGCCGACGGCGTGGACGAACCCAATGCGCCAGGCGACCTGAAGAAGGCCGTGCGCGACTGCCTCAAGGCCCACGTCCAGCCCGGCTGACCCCATCGAGGGCGGCGGACAGCCGAAACTTCATCCGTATCGGAACGGTGACGCCTTGCGGGGCGGCGTCGCTTCGATAGTGTCCCCTCCCATCGCTTTTGGGAGGAAGCCCGATGCTGGATCGCCGCCGCCTGTTGATGACCGCCGCCATGGGGGGCGCCTTCGCCGCCTCGGGCGCCGCCCGCGCCCTGGCGCAGACCGCCGCGCCCGCTGCCCAGGCGGCCGGCCCCGCCTCGGCCCAGTTCCTGGCCCTGCTGGACAAGATCGCGCAGGAGATGATCCTGTCCGACCCCGAGACCCTGACCATGCTGGGCATGGACCGGGGGCCGATGGCGGCCGCCCGCTTCAAGCTGAGCGACCGGTCCCAGGCCAAGATCGACGCCGACAAGGCCAAGTTCTTCGACGGCATGAAGGCGATGAAGGCCGTCGACCGGTCGCAACTGACCGCCGACGAGCAGACCTATTACGACTCGCTGGAGTTCTTCGGCGACACCACGCTCGAGGGGGACCGCTTCCCCTATGGCGGCGGCCTGTTCCCCTCGCCCTATACGGTCAGCCAGTTGGGCGGCGCCTATCAGGGCGTGCCGGACTTCATGGACAGTCAGCACCGGATCGAGACCGCCGACGACGCCGAGGCCTATCTGTCGCGCCTGTCGGACTTCGCCAGGGGGCTGGACGCCGAGCGGGCGCGGATGCAGGCCGACTTCGCCGCCGGGGCCGTGCCGCCGGACTTCGTCATCGACCGCACCCTGGCCCAGATGGCGTCGCTGACCGGAACCGCCGTGGCGGATTCGGTCATGAGCCAGTCGCTGGCCCGCCGCACGGCCGAGAAGAACATCCCCGGCGACTGGGCCGCGCGGGCCCAGGCCATCCTGACGGCGGAAGTCTATCCGGCGGTTCAGCGTCAGGCCGACGCCTTCAAGGCGGTGCGGCCCGGCGCGACCCATGACGGCGGCGCCTGGCGTCTGCCCGACGGCGAGGCCTACTACCGCTTCGGCCTGCAGTTCTACACCACCTCCTCGATGACGCCGGACGAGGTGCATCAGATGGGGCTGGAGCAGGTGGCCGAGATTTCGGCCCGCGCCGACGCCCTGCTGAAGGCGCAAGGCATGACGCAGGGGTCGGTCGGCGCCCGTATCGCCGCCTTGGGCAAGGAGCCGCGCTTCGTCTATCCGAACACGGACGAAGCCAAGGCGGAACTGCTGAAGGCGCTGAACGCCCAGATGGCGGACATGCAGGCGCGCCTGCCGGACTACTTCGGCCGCCTGCCGAAATCGCCGGTCGAGATCCGCCGCGTGCCGGTCGCCATCGAGGCTGGAGCGCCGGGCGGCTATTACCAGTCGCCCGCCTTGGACGGCTCGCGTCCGGGCGCCTACTACATCAACCTGCGCGACACGGCGGAATGGCCCAAGTGGACCCTGCCGACCCTGACCTATCACGAGGCGGTTCCGGGCCATCACCATCAGATCGCTCTGCAGCAGGAGAAGCCGGACACCCCGCTGCTGATGAAGGTCATGGGCTTCTCGGCCTATTCCGAGGGTTGGGGCCTGTATTCCGAACAACTGGCCGACGAGATGGGGGTCTATGAAAACGACCCCTTCGGCAAGATCGGCTATCTGCAGTCGCTGATGTTCCGCGCCGCGCGTCTGGTGGTTGACTCCGGTCTGCACCACAAGCGCTGGAGCCGGGAGCAAGGCATCCGCTACATGGTCGACACTCTGGGCGATCAGGAAACCAGCATCGCCACCGAGGTCGAACGTTATTGTGTCTGGCCGGGTCAGGCCGCTAGCTACAAGGTCGGCCACACCACCTGGGTCAAGCTGCGTGAAGACGCCAAGGCGCGTCTGGGAAGCCGCTTCGACATCAAGGGCTTCCATGACACGGGCCTGAATCTGGGCGGCGTGCCGCTGACGGTGCTGGAGCGGACCATGACCGCCTGGACGCCCGTCTAGGCTTTTGAACCACGGGCGCGCCGGCCCGACAATTTGTCTGAGTGTGAGGGGGCGCGCGGCGTCGCGCCGTCCTCGTCGGGGAGTAAAGACCATGATCGACCGCCGCCGCCTTCTGCTGACCGCCGCCGCCACGGCCGCGGTCGCGCCCTCTCTCGCCCATGCGGCCGCCAAGGACGCGGACGGGCGGCTAAACGCCCTGCTGGACGGCTGGTTCGAGGCCGACATCGACGAGGCGCCCGAGCGCGCCACCAACCTGGGCCTCGACCGCGGCGCCCGCGCCGGTCTGTCGTCCAGGCTGAGCGAGGCCGGTCCGGACGCCATTCGCAAGGACCGCGACAAGGCGATCAGCCGCTGGGCCAGCTTGCGCGCCTTCGATCAGACGGGTCTCTCAGAGGCGGGCGCCCTGAACTACGCCATCTCCGCCTTCGGGCGCGAGACCTCGGCCGAGACGTCGCGCTTCGCCTATGGCGCCGGGCCGGGCCGTCCGTCGCCCTATGTCGTGACCCAGCTGTCGGGCGGCTATTTCGAGACGCCGGACTTCATGGACAACCAGCACCGGGTCGAGGAGGCGGCCGGCGCCGACGCCTTCCTGTCGCGCCTGTCGGCCTTCGCCGGGGTGCTGGACGGCGAGACGGAGAAGGTGCGCGAGGACGCCGGCCTGGGCGTCATCCCGCCGGACTTCATCCTGGACCGCGCCCTGCCGCAGATCCGCACCCTGCGCGATACGACCGCCGCCGACATGGCCATGATCAAGTCGCTGGCCCGGAAGACCGCCGCCCTGAACCTGTCCGGCTATGACGCGCGCGCCGCCGCCATCGTCGATCAGCAGGTCAAGCCGGCCCTGGCCCGTCAGGTCGCGGCGCTGGAGGCCATCCGCCCGCAGGCCACCCACGACGCCGGGGTCTGGCGCCTGCCCGACGGCGAGGCCTTCTACGCCAACGGCCTGAAGTCGAACACGACCACCACCCTGAGCGCCGCCGAAATCCACAGGATGGGCAAGGCGCAGGTGGCCGAGATCAGCGCCGAGATCGACGTCATCCTGAAGGCGCAGGGCTATACCCACGGCACGGTCGGCGAGCGGATTCAGGCCCTGAACAAGGACCCGGCGCAGCTCTTCCCCAACACCGATGCGGGCAAGGAGGAACTGCTGGTCTGGCTGAACCAACTGGTCGCCGATCTGGAGCCCAAGCTGCCGACCGTCTTCGGCCGTCTGCCGAAATCCCACGTCGAGATCCGTCGCGTGCCGCCCTCGATCCAGTCGGGCGCGCCGGGCGGCTATTATCAGGGGCCGCCGCTGGATGGCTCGCGTCCGGGCGCCTACTACATCAACCTGCGCGACAGCGGGAACTGGCCGCGCTTCGCCCTGCCGACCCTGACCTATCACGAGGCCTCGCCGGGCCACCACCTGCAGGTCGCCCTGCAGCGCGAGTCGGGCGAACTGCCGCAGTGGCGCCGGGCGGGCGGCTTCTCGGCCTATAACGAGGGCTGGGCCCTGTATACGGAGGCGGTCGCCGCCAACGATCTGAACGCCTACGCCGACAATCCGCTGGGCCGCGTCGGCTTCCTGATGTCCTACCTGTTCCGGGCGGTGCGTCTGGTGGTCGACACCGGTCTGCACTCCGAACGCTGGAGCCGCGAACAGGCGGTCGAATACATGGCGGCCTCGGGCGCCAAGCCGCTGGACGCCTCGAACAGCGAGATCAACCGCTACACCGTCTGGCCGGGCCAGGCCTGTTCCTACAAGGTCGGCCACACGGTCATCGCCCGTCTGAGGAAGGATGCCGAGGCCAAGCCCGGCTTCGACCTGCGCGCCTTCCACGACAAGGTGCTGATGAACGGCTCCCTGCCGCTGGCGGTGCTGGAAGCCCAGATGCGCGGCTGACGGCCGCCATCGACTGAAGAACGGCCCGGGCGTTCGCACGCCCGGGCCGTTTTCATGTCAGCGGCTGCGCCAGGTGGTCGGCCACAGGTCGGCGGGCACGCCCCAGCATTCGCGCATCTCGCGCTCGGCCTTCAGCACGAAGGCGCGGCCGGCCCAGACCCAGGTCGAGGCCACGCCGCAGTCGCCGAGGCCGCGCCCCTTGTCGAAGGCGGTCAGGGTGCGGCTGGCCGGATCGTAGCGGCTGTTGACGACCTCGGCGGTCGGCTTGCGTGAGGTGGGGAAGATCACGGGGGCGGGATCGACGCCGCCCCGGCCGGTGATGAAATAGCGGAAGCTGAAATTATAGGACCCCGCGAAACAGGGCAGGCCCCACAACTCGCGGTCCTCCGACAGGCGGTCGATGGTGACGCCGCTCTGGAAGGCGGCGCTGAACGCGGTGTCGGATCGGCACTGTTTGACGTCGGCGCGGGCCTCGAAGGCGGCGGGCAGGACCGGCCGGGGCAGGCCGGTCTGGGCGATGGCGGGGGCGGGCGTGACGCTCGGCAAGGCCGGGGCGGCGGCGGCTGCGGCGGGCCTGCGGCCGCGCCGGACCAGGGCGGCGGTCGTGCCCAACCGGCCCTGGCGGTCATCGATCCACGACAGGGCCGCGGAGGCGCCGGACAGGGAGACCGGCACGCGCTCCCCGCCGTCGGTCAGGGTCAGGCGGCGCCCCGAGGTCAGGGCCTTCACGGCGGGCAGGGGCTGTCGACGGATCACGCCGAAAGAACCCTTCGCGTCGGTCGGCGCCGAGGCCGTGTCGGTGACGAAGCGCCGACCGTCGACCTCCAGCGCCAGCGCGCCGGGCGCTGCGCCGTCGCCGGGGAAACCGGCGGCGATCTCGGGTCGGGCGCCGGGGCCGGGGGCCAGGCTGACCCGAACCCAGCCGCTCTGTCCTTCCGGCGCGGATCCCAGGGCGAAACAGGCGTTGCCGTTGTCACAGACCGCCAGCCAGTCGCGGAATTTGCGGGTTTCGGTGTGGGACCTCGCCGTCTGGGCCGGGGTCGCCGCCGCCACGGGCGCCGCGCCGTCCTTTTCGCCTTCCTGACAGGCGGCCAGCGCGACGGCCGTCAAGGCGAGGGCGGCGACGAGCGGAGGCTGGAGGGACGACATGGATCGCGTCTCGCGAAACGGAGCGGGTCCGCCATGAACGGTCGGGCCCGCCGCCGGTTCAGGCCCCGGGGGCAGTTTTCGGACGGGGCAGGGGGTTCCAGCCGCTCAACCTTTGCGCCCGCGCGCGCGCCTCGCTATACCGCCCGCACGTATTCCTTACCCAGATTGAGAGACAGAGGCAGAGCATGGCCAAGATCAAGGTCGCCAACCCCATCGTGGACATCGACGGCGACGAAATGACCCGGATCATCTGGCAGATGATCAAGGACAAACTGGTCTTCCCCTATCTGGACCTGGACCTCGACTACTACGACCTCGGCATGGAAAACCGCGACGCCACCGACGACCAGGTGACGATCGACGCGGCCCACGCGATCCAGAAGCACGGCGTCGGCGTCAAGTGCGCCACCATCACGCCGGACGAAGCCCGCGTCGCCGAGTTCGGCCTGAAGAAGATGTGGAAGTCGCCGAACGGCACCATCCGCAACATCCTGGGCGGCGTCGTCTTCCGCGAGCCGATCATCTGCGACAACGTTCCGCGTCTGGTCCCCGGCTGGACCCAGCCCATCGTCGTCGGCCGTCACGCCTTCGGCGACCAGTACAAGGCCACGGACTTCCTGGTCCCCGGCCCGGGCAAGCTGACCATGAAGTGGGTCGGCGCCAACGGCGAGGAACAGAACTACGAAGTCTTCGACTTCCCCTCGGCCGGCGTGGCCATGGGCATGTACAACCTCGACGACTCGATCACCGAGTTCGCTCGCGCCAGTTTCTCGTTCGGCCTGCAGCGTAACTACCCGGTCTATCTGTCGACCAAGAACACCATCCTGAAAGCCTACGACGGCCGCTTCAAGGACATCTTCCAGAAGGTGTTCGACGAAGAATTCGCCGCCGAGTTCAAGGCCAAGGGCCTGACCTATGAGCACCGCCTGATCGACGACATGGTGGCCGCGGCCATCAAGTGGTCGGGCGGCTTCGTCTGGGCGTGCAAGAACTACGACGGCGACGTTCAGTCGGACATTGTGGCCCAGGGCTTCGGCTCGCTGGGCCTGATGACCTCGGTGCTGATGACGCCGGACGGCAAGGTGCTGGAATCGGAAGCCGCCCACGGCACCGTGACCCGTCACTACCGCCAGCATCAGAAGGGCGAGGCCACCTCGACCAACTCGATCGCCTCGATCTACGCCTGGACGCGCGGCTTCTCGCACCGCGCCAAGCTGGACGACAACGCCGAGCTGGCCCAGTTCGCCGCCACCCTGGAACGTGTCGTGGTCGAGACCGTCGAGTCGGGCTTCATGACCAAGGACTTGGCCCTGCTGGTCGGCGACCAACAGTCGTGGCTGACCACCGAGGGCTTCCTCGACAAGGTCTCCGACAACCTGCGCGCCGCCCTGCCGCACATCGGCTAAGGGCGCTACCGCGCTTCGCGCTGCTTGAGCGCGTGGGCGTGATCATCGAGGCCCGCTGGAGAAATCCGGCGGGCCTTTTTGTTGTCCGCTCTTCCACTCGCCGCGTCTCTCCCAACCGCCGTCATCCTCGGACTTGATCCGAGGATCCAGCGCAGGGGCGCGTTCCTCCTCGCTGAGGTCGCGCAGGCGGACGACCCGATCCTCGGGTCCAGCCCGAGGATGACGGCAGCGCGTGTGTGTCGATCTTCTCTTCCGTCACCCCGGACGACCCGAAGGGGCGATCCGGGACCCAGGCGCTGGACTGGGCAGGGGCGCGGCAGGCCAGACGCCTGGGGTCCGGGTTCGCTTCGCGCCCCGGAATGACGGCGGAGTGAAACGCTGAGCTTGAGCCCCTCCACGAACCATGCCCTTAATGTCCTTGGGGGTTTTCGAGGTCGTGTCGTCACATGTCGCTTACCCGTCGCGTTCGTAAGGCAGGGGAGGGCCGATGAACCAGAAACTGATCCTTCGACTGGGGGGCGCCGCCGTGGCGGTGTTCGTCCTGGCCTACGCCGCATCGCCGCTGCTGGCGGCGCGGTCGCTCGTTCAGGCCGCCAAGACCGGCGACGAGAAGGCGCTGGAACGCCAGGTCGATTTTCCCGCCTTCCGCGCCAGCCTGAAGGACGAACTGAGCGCCCGCATGGTGAGCGAGATGCGCAAGGACGGCCGCCTGGGCGGCCTGTCGGGTCTGGGCATGCTGTTGGCCCCGACCCTGGTCGGCGGGGCGGTCGACGCCTTGGTCACGCCCCAGGCCATTTCCATAATGGTGCGCGAGGGCGAGGCGCCCAAGCCTGACCTCGTGAAGTCGGCGCCGACCGAACCCAAGGCCGCCAAGACCCGGGTGCGCCAGTCCTGGGGGTACCGCGACCTCGACACCTTCGCCGTCACCCTGACCCGCGACGACCAGCCGGACGAGCAGGTCTCCCTGCTGATGAAGCGCCGCAACCTGTTCGGCTGGAAGCTGGCGGGGATTGATCTGAGCGAGCCCACTTAATTCCGCTCATCCCCGCGGAGGCGGGGACCCAGACCTTTGGCTGCGAGCGCAAACAGCCAACGATGTCGCGTGAGGCTCTTACTGGGTCCCCGCCTCCGCGGGGATGAGCGGATGATTGGTGATCAGCCAAGAAAAAGGGCGGCGCATCCGATGCGCCGCCCTTTCCTGTTTCAGCTCTGAGCGCAATCAGCCCTTCAGAGCAGCCCGGATGGCGTCCAGACCGGCTTCGGCCTTGGCACCGTCCGGGGCGCCGCCCTGGGCGAAGTCGGGCTTGCCGCCCGCGCCCTTGCCGCCCATGGCGATGACGGCGTCGCGGGCCAGATCAGCCGCGTTGACCTTCCCTGATTCTGGGCCCGCCATGTCAGGGGTCACGGCCACCGTGATGGCCGCCTTGCCGTCGGTGACGCCGACCAGGGCGACGACGCCGGAGCCGATCTGCTTCTTGAAGTCCTCGGCCACGCCGCGCAGGCCCTTGCCGTCCACGCCGTCCAGGACGCGGGCGATCAGGGTGACGCCGTTGATGGTTTCCGGGGCCGCATTGGCGCCCGCGCCGCCGCCGAGGGCCAGTTGCTTCTTCAGGTCGGCGACCTGCTTCTCCAGCGCCTTGCGTTCAGCGCTCAGGGCCTCGACCCGGGCCGGAACGTCGGCGGTCTGGATCTTGAAGCCCTGGGCCAGCGAACGGGCGACATTGGCCTGGGCCAGCAGGAACTGACGCGCGGCCTCGCCGGTCAGAGCCTCGATGCGGCGGACGCCGGCGGCGACGCCGCCTTCCGACACGATCTTGAACAGGGCGATGTCGCCGGTGCGGGCGACGTGGGTGCCGCCGCACAGTTCAACCGAATAGGCGCCCTCGCCTGACAGGGCGTGGCCCAGGGTCAGGACGCGGACCTCGTCGCCGTACTTCTCGCCGAACAGGGCGACGGCGCCGGCCTCGATGGCGGCTTCGGGGTGCATCAACTGGGTCGTGGTCGGCAGGTTCTGGCGGATGACCGCGTTCACCTCGTCCTCGATCCGGGCCAGTTCGTCCTCTGTCACCGGGGCGTTGTGGCTGAAGTCGAAGCGCATGCGCTCAGAATCGACCATCTGGCCCTTCTGGGCGACGTGTGGGCCGAGCACGTTCTTCAGCGCCGCATGCAGCAGGTGGGCGGCCGAGTGGTTGGCGCGGGTCGTCGGGCGCGAGCCCGGCTCGACCGTAGCCGTCACCGTGGCGCCGACCGTCAGGGCCGCGCCCTGGGCCACCTGGACCGCGTGGACGAACAGGTCGGCGTGCTTCTTGGTGTCCAGCACGCGGCCTTCGCCGTTGGTCCAGACGAAGACGCCCTTGTCGCCGGCCTGACCGCCGCCTTCGGCGTAGAAGGGGGTCTGGTTCAGCACGACCTCGACCACCTCGCCGGCCTCGGCGGCGTCCACCGCGACGCCGTCCTTCAGGATGGCGACGACCTGGCCCTCGCCGGTTTCCGACTCATAGCCGGTGAACTGGGTCACGCCGTGCTGGTCGCGCAAGCTCAGCCAGGCGCCGGCCGAAGCCGTCTGGCCCGAGCCGGTCCAGTGTTCGCGCGAGCGGGCGCGCTGCTCGTCCATGGCGGCTTCAAACCCGGCGACGTTGACCGAGAAGCCGCGACGACGGGCCTCGTCCTGCGTCAGGTCCAGCGGGAAGCCGTAGGTGTCGTAGAGGGCGAAGGCCGTCTGGCCGTCCAGCATATCGCCGGGCTTGAAGCCGGTCGTCGCCTGGTCGAACAGGTTCATGCCGCGACCCAGCGTGGTGCGGAAGCGAATCTCTTCCTGCTTCAGCGTGTCCTCGATGAAGGCCTGGGCGCGGCGCAGTTCGGGATAGGCCTCGCCCATCTCCTCGACCAGGGTCGGCACCAGACGGTGCATCAGCGGGTCCGACGACCCCAGCAGGTGAGCATGGCGCATGGCGCGGCGCATGATGCGGCGCAGGACATAGCCGCGACCCTCGTTCGAGGGGGTGACGCCGTCGGCGATCAGGAAGGAGGACGAGCGCAGGTGGTCGGCGATGACGCGGTGGCTGGGGGCGCGCTCGCCCTCGGCCTTGGTCGAGGTCAGTTCTTCCGAGGCGCCGATCAGGCTGCGGAACAGGTCGACGTCGTAGTTGGAGTGGACGCCCTGCAGCACGGCGGCGATGCGCTCCAGGCCCATGCCGGTGTCGACGCTGGGCTTGGGAAGGTCGCGAACGATCTTATCGTTCTCCTTCTCGTACTGCATGAAGACGTTGTTCCAGATCTCCACGAAGCGGTCGCCGTCTTCGTCAGGCGAGCCCGGAGGGCCGCCGAAGATGTGGTCGCCGTGGTCGTAGAAGATTTCCGTGCACGGACCGCACGGGCCGCTGTCGCCCATGGCCCAGAAGTTGTCGGCCGTCGGGATGCGGATGATCTTGTCGTCCGAGAAGCCGGTGACCTTCTTCCAGATGTCAAAGGCTTCGTCGTCGGTGTGATAGACGGTGACCAGCAGGCGGTTGGCGTCGAGGCCGAATTCCTTGGTCAGCAGGCCCCAGGCGCTCTCGATGGCGTGGTCCTTGAAGTAGTCGCCGAACGAGAAGTTGCCGAGCATTTCAAAGAAGGTGTGGTGACGCGCGGTGTAGCCGACGTTGTCCAGGTCGTTGTGCTTGCCGCCGGCGCGCACGCACTTCTGCGACGAGGTGGCGCGCTTGTAGGGAGGGGTGGCGGCGCCGGTGAAATAGTCCTTGAACGGCACCATGCCCGCGTTGACGAACAGCAGGGTCGGGTCGTTCTGCGGCACCAGCGGAGCCGACTGCACCTTCTCGTGGCCGTCCGCGGCGAAGTAGTCGAGGAAGGTGGAGCGGATCTGTTTCAGGCTGGTCATGGGCGTATCGCTCTAAGGAATTCGGACGCGCGGGGAGAATGTCGGAACGGGCGTCATATAGGGGTTTTGCCCCGAACGCATCACCCGCACGTGATCGCGCGGGGGCGCTGGGCTTTTTCCTCCCCATTCCATGGGGAGGGGGACCGCGTAGCGGTGGAGGGGGCGGCACAGAGGTCAGCCCGTTGAGACGCCCCCTCCGTCTCGCCGGCTTCGCCGCCGATCCACCTCCCCATCGCTCCGCGACAGGGAGGAAAGCTGTTGTCAGTCGTGCAGCCGTTCGGCCGAAACAATGACCCCGTCGCCATCGGCATAGAGCCAGTCGCCGGGGGTGAAGATGACCCCGCCAAAGCTGATGGCGATGTCGATTTCGCCGATGCCGTCGCGGTCGGCGCGCAGGGGGACTGTGCCCAGGGCCTTGACGCCCACCTCCATGGTGTTCAGCACGCTGGTGTCGCGGACGGCGCCGTGGACGATGATCCCGGCCCAGCCGTTGTCGATGGCCAGCCCAGCCAGGTTGTCGCCGACCAGGGCGCGCTTCAGCGACCCGCCGCCATTGACCACCAGAACCGCGCCCTGACCGGGGCGCTCCAGCGCCTGGCGGACCAGGGCGTTGTCGTCGAGCACGCTGAGGGTGCGGATCGGTCCGTGAAAGGCCGCGACCTTGCCGAAGCTTCGGAACGGGGTCTGGCAGACCTTCACCGCGTCGGGGTGGGCGTCGCACAGGTCGGCGGTGGCGATGGTCATGGGAGGCTCCGGTTTTTCGCGGCTCAGCTTGCCCGGAGGGCCGCGCCTCGAACAGTCGGCGCGGCGACAAAAAAAGCCGGTTGGATGCGGATCGGAGAGCGTTCCGTCTTTCTTGACCGTCATTCCGGGGCGCGAAGCGAACCCGGAACCCAGGCGTCTGACATTTCTCCGTCCATGCCATTGGGGCCGACGCCTGGACCCCGGATCGTCCCTTCGGGCCGTCCGGGGTGACGGCCGAGGGACTGCTCGAACAGGGGCGCAAGGCACCCCCGATGCGGATCGGGGCGGCCATTGCCCCAAACAAAAAGAGGCCCGCCCGATGCGGATCGGGCGGCCATCCCCCAGACAAAAAGAGGCCCGCCCGATGCGGATCGGGCGGGCCGGCTCCGTCCGGCCCGAGCCCCGCGGGGTCGTTCGGCGGGTCGCGGGGGACGGCGGACGGAGTAGCTGGCGGAGGGGCTGGATCAGCCCTCCGGATTCACCCTTCCAGATCTTGGCCTTCATCGGGCTCGGGCGTGCCCAGCAACTCGTCGGCGATCTTGTTGGTGGAGGCGCGCACCGCCGCCTCGATGGAGGCGGCCATGTCGGGGTTCTGTTTCAGGAACTCGCGCACGTTCTCGCGGCCCTGGCCGATGCGGATCGAGTCATAGCTGAACCAGCTGCCGGCCTTGTCGATGACCCCGGCCTTGACCCCCAGGTCGATGATCTCGCCCAGTTTGGAGATGCCTTCGCCGTACATGATGTCGAAGATGACCTCGCGGAACGGCGGGGCGACCTTGTTCTTGACCACCTTGACGCGGGTGGTGTTGCCGACGACCTCGTCGCGGTTCTTGATCGCGCCGGTGCGGCGGATGTCGAGGCGGACCGAGGCGTAGAATTTCAGCGCATTGCCGCCGGTCGTCGTTTCCGGCGAACCGTACATGACCCCGATCTTGTGGCGGATCTGGTTGATGAACAGGACAATGCAGTTCGACTTGGAGATCGAGGCGGTCAGCTTGCGCAGCGCCTGGCTCATCAGGCGGGCCTGCAGGCCGGGCAGGCTGTCGCCCATCTCGCCTTCGATTTCGGCGCGCGGCGTCAGAGCGGCGACCGAGTCAACCACGACGATGTCCACGGCGCCCGAGCGCACCAGGGTGTCGACGATCTCCAGCGCCTGCTCGCCCGTGTCGGGCTGCGACACCAGCAGGTCGTCCAGATTGACGCCCAGCTTCTGGGCGTAGCCGGGATCCAGCGCGTGTTCGGCGTCGACGAAGGCGGCGGTGCCGCCGGCCTTCTGGATTTCGGCCACGGTGTGCAGGGCCAGGGTGGTCTTGCCCGAGGATTCAGGGCCGAACACCTCGATGACGCGTCCGCGCGGCAGACCGCCGATGCCGAGCGCCATGTCGAGGCCGAGCGAGCCGGTCGAGACGCTGGCGATTTCCACCGCCACGCCGCCCTTGCCCAGTTTCATCACCGAGCCCTTGCCGAAGGCGCGATCGATCTGCGCGATCGCCGCCTCCAGAGCGCGTTGCTTTTCGCCGTCTTCTTTACCCACGAGCTTCAATGCCGCCTGTGCCATTGGTTTTCTCTCCCTTGCCATGATTCCATTCTGGGCTTTGGGAGAGACCCGCCAAGGACCCGCTCCCTCTGTGAGACGGACTATGTGCATGGTTTGTTCTGGTTCACAAGATGTTCTCATTTACAGCGGTGAGAACGGTTGTGGCCTACGACCGTTTCTGACGTTTCCTGTGTCGGTTCCAGAAGGGCGCGGCGTCGTGGAAACGCCGGGTGGCCTTGACGGCGTCGGCCAGCAGGGCGGCTTCGGCGCGCTCGCGACGGCCGATGACGCGCCCGGCGGCGAAGGCGACGGGGGGGTCGTCCAGATGGGCCTCGCCGGGGATTCGGTCGCGCGCCACGGCCAGATCGTTGAGGGTGCCGAGCGTGTCCTGCATCCGTTCCAGCGCCTTCAGATAGCCGGCGCGGCGGCGCCGGGCGGGGAAGAGGTCGGCGAAGAATTCGGCGGCGTAGCGCAGACGTTTGGCGCGGATGCGCAGGTGGTGGCGGCTGTCGGCGTCCTGCCCGGCCAGGTCCCGGCCGCGGCGCTCGACCTGACGGTGCAGCCGGTCCAGGGCCGTCCGGGCGAACCGCTCGACCGGGGCGTCGGGCAGGGCGGCCGTCTCGATCCAGGCGGTCGTCTCCAGCATCATCAGGCCGTAGCGCGACGACCCTATGGCCGCGAGGGCGCGGTCGTAGGCCTGGCCCCGGGCGGCCAGCAGGCGGCGACCCAGCGGGACGAGATCCGGCGAGGGCGCGTCCACAACGGTCGGGTGGAAGACGTCGCGGATGAAGACGTCCAGATCGCGCGCGGCGTCGGTCTCGCGCGCGAGCCATTTCAGCTCGGTCTCGATCCGCTCGCGGTCCGCCTCGGCCAGCAGGGGCTGGAAGACGGCGACGACGGCGCGCAGTCGGCGCAGGCCGACGCGCAACTGATGCACCGCCTCGGGACGGCGCACGACGCGCAGCAGTTCGGCGTTGGCTGAAACCTGGGCCAGACAGGCCATGGCCAGGCGGCGAAAGGCCGGCGCCGCGGTCATCTCGGGCGTCAGGGGCGCGGGCGTGGGCGGACGCGGCTTCCGGCTCGCGCCGTCGGCCAGCCGCCAGCCGCGCTCGGCCTTGCTTTCGAACACCGGGACGATGGCCAGGTCGCGCGCCAGCCGCCGGGCCAGGGCGAACAGGGCGGAGGGCTCGCCCGCCTTCAGCTCCAGCTCCAGCTCGTAGATCGGCTCGCGCCGCTCGCCTACCGACAGGTCGCCCGCGTCGAAGGCGACCTCGATCAGGGCGCCGTCCAGGCGGACCATGTGCACCCGGCGCACGACGGTCGTGGCGAAGCGGGGCGACAGGTCGCGCCGGCGGCCCTTCAGCAGTCTGTGTGCGGGCGTGGCCTTGAGCGCGGCGAGGTCCAGGGCTTCGGAGGCGACGGGGGCCTCCCACTCGTCGCGCGCGGTCTGGCCGGGGGCGGTCTGGCGCTTCAGCGTCTGGACGAAGCCGTCGCCGGTCGCGCGTACCCGCAGGCCGAAGCCGGCGGCGCGCAGCAGGCCGTCGGGGGTGTCGAAATAGACCGAGCGCAGGTGGTCCGTCCGCTGCTCGCCCTGCAGCGCCGGATGGCCCGACAGGCGCACGACCGCGCCGGGGCCGAGCCGGAACTTCAGTTCGGTTTCGATCGCGGGAGCCGTCATGCGCCGCCCTGTCCTGTCCGAAGCTCCATTATGAAGCGGCGGCGGTCTCTAGCCTAATCCCAGGCCCCGGGGCGGGGTTGCAACGGAATTCGCCCGTCCGGTGATCCACGGCCAAGGTGGCGCGTTAGGTCGGGATGACCGAGATCACGCCGCCCGCCAAACCCGCCGTCCTGATCATTCGCAATGCGCGCATGGCCGACGTCACCGCCATCAACGCCCTGGTGGCGCGCGTCTACAAGGACATGCCGCCCTATACGCCCGGCATGCTGCGGGGACAGATCGCCACCTATCCCGACGGCCAGTTCGTGGTCGAGTTCGAGGGCGAGATCGTCGGCTACGCCGCCAGCTTCCGCATCGACGAGAAGACGGCGATGGGGCCGCACACCTGGGTCGAGATTACCGGCGGCGGCTATGGCGCGCGGCACGATCCGCAGGGCGAATGGCTCTACGGGATGGAGGTCTGCGTCGACCCCGCCCGGCGGCGCCTGCGCATCGGCCAGCGCCTCTACGACGCGCGGCGCGACCTGTGCGAGGCGCAGAACCTGAAGGGGATCGTCTTTGGCGGGCGGATGCCGGGCCTGTCGCGGCGCAAGACCGCCTATCCCGATCCGCGCGACTATCTGGACGCGGTGGCGGCGCGCAAGCTGAACGACCCGGTGATCGGATTTCACCTGCGCTCGGGATTCGAGCCGATCGGGGTGCTGAAGAACTATCTGACCTCCGACACGGCCTCGATGGGCCACGCCGCCCACATGATCTGGCGCAACCCCTATTATCTGCCGGCGACCGGCAAGGGGGCGGCCTTCGCCGTCAAGGAGACGGTGCGGGTGGCCACCGTCCAGCTGCAGATGCGCAAGGTCGCCAGCTTCGAGGAGTTCATCGACAACGTTGAATATTTCGTCGACGTGGTGTCGGACTATCGCGCCGACTTCGTGGTGTTTCCCGAGCTGTTCACCCTGCAGCTTCTGTCGCTGGCGCAGAAGAAGCTGACCCCGGCGGAGTCCATCGAGGCCCTGACGCGTTACACGCCCCGCTTCGTCGAGGAGATGCGCAAGCTGGCGGTCGGCTACAATGTCAACATCATCGGCGGCTCGCACCCGACGCGGGCCGAGGACGGCGACATCCACAACGTCGCCTATGTCTTCCTGCGCGATGGCTCGGTGCACGAGCAGGAGAAGCTGCACCCGACCCCGAACGAGCGTCACTGGTGGAACATCAAGGGCGGCGACCGCGTCCACGCCATCTCCACCGACTGCGGCCCGATCGGAGTGATGATCTGCTATGATTCCGAGTTCCCGGAATTGGCGCGGCGCCTGGCCGACGAGGGCGCGCGCATCCTGTTCGTGCCCTTCTGCACCGACAATCGCCAGGGCTATCTGCGGGTGCGCTACTGCTCGCAGGCGCGGGCGGTCGAGAACCAGTGCTACGTCGTGCTGTCGGGCAATGTCGGCAACCTGCCCAATGTCGAGAACATGGACATCCAGTACGCCCAGTCCTGCATCCTGACGCCGTGCGACTTCCCCTTCGCGCGCGACGGGGTGGCGGCCGAGGCCTCGGAGAACGTCGAGACGGTGACGGTGGCGGATCTGGACCTGTCGGACCTGGCCTGGGCCAAGGCGCAGGGGACGGTGCGCAACCTGCGCGACCGTCGCTTCGACCTCTACAAGACGGTGTGGGCCGACGGGGGGTGATCCTCACCACGCCGGGATCCAGCCCTTTGGCCAAGGGCGGGACGTTTGAAACGCAGCCAATTCAGTAGCCAAAGGACTGGCCCCCGGCGTCCGCCGGGGGGAGCGGAGGTTAGTGGGGCCGCTACTCTGGCTTCCGCGCCGGACTGTCGCGGAAGCGCGGGGCAGGGGCGGGCTGAACGACGCCCTGGGCGGTGACGAAGGCGCCTCGAGCCCGATTGTGCGGATGCGCCGGCGCCTCGGCCATCGACAGGACGGGGGCGACGCAGGCCTGCAGCGCCTCGGGATCAGCGCACCAATCGTCGCGCGTGCGGGTGCGGAAGACGTCGGCCAGTCGCTCCTTCAGCGCGGGCCAGGCGGCGGGGTCGAAGGGGGCGGCGAAGGCGGGGTCGCCGGTCAGCCCCGTCAGGCGAAGGAGCGCGGCGTAGAAGGGCGGCTCGATGGCCCCGACCGCCAGATGTTTGCCGTCGGCGGTCTCATAGGTCTCGTAGAAATGGGCCCCGGTGTCGAGCAGGTTGACCCCGCGTTCGTCGCGCCAGGTCAGGGAACTGGGCAGCGGGGCGGGCAGGGTCTGGCGAAAGCCCCAGATCATGCTCATCAGCAGGGCCGAACCCTCGCTCATGGCGCAGTCGATGACGTCGCCGCGCCCGCTGCGCTGGGCCTTGAGCAGACCGGCGACCATGCCGAAGGCCAGCAGCATCCCGCCGCCGCCGAAATCCCCGACCATGTTGATCGGCGGCGTCGGCTTCTCGCCCGCCCGACCGAAGGCGTGCAGCGCGCCGGACAGGGCGATGTAGTCGATGTCGTGGCCGGGCGCCGGGGCCAGCGGCCCGTCCTGGCCCCAGCCGGTCATGCGGCCGTAAACCAGGCGCGGATTGTCGGCCAGCAGCACCTCGGGGCCGAGGCCCAGCCGCTCCATGACGCCGGGGCGGAAGCCCTCGATCAGGCCGTCGGCGGTGCGCGCCAGATCGCGGACGCGGGCGGCGCCCTGGGGCGTCTTCAGGTCCGCCTCGACCAGACGGGCGCGGTTGCGGTTCAATGGGTCGCGCGGATCGGGCGCGACGCCGGGGCGGTGCACCAGGATCACCTCCGCCCCGTGGTCGGCCAGCATCATGCCGCCGAAGGGAGCCGGGCCAACGCCCGCCAGTTCGATGATGGTCAGGCCGTCGAGGGTTCTGCTCATGCCCCCACTCAAGCCGAGGCGGGCGGCCCCGTCCAGACCAGCCGGGACCGCCTTTCGGAGGGAGGCTTGACCTGAAGCCCTCCCCCGAGGGGGGAGGGTTGGGTGGGGGTGTCGGCAGGTCGTTTCCGATGAGGCTGCGGAGACGCCGCGTCTCCCGCGCCTGATCGGCGCCGTCGCGCCCTCACCCCCATCCCCGACCCTTCCCCCCTCGAGGGGGAAGGGGGCGATAAGGGCCTAAGCCGCCCGGTTCTTCACCAGGTCGTCGACGACCGAAGGGTCGGCCAGGGTCGAGGTGTCGCCCAGGGCGCCCAGTTCGTTCTCGGCGATCTTGCGCAGGATGCGCCGCATGATCTTGCCCGAGCGGGTCTTGGGCAGGCCCGGCGCCCACTGGATGACGTCGGGGGCGGCGATGGGGCTGATCTCCTCGCGCACCTGGGCGATCAGTTCCTTGCGCAGCGCCTCGGTCGGCTCGACCCCCTTGTTCAGGGTGACATAGGCGTAGATGCCCTGCCCCTTGATGTCGTGGGGGAAGCCGACCACGGCGGCCTCGGCCACCGCTTCGTGCAGGACCAGGGCGCTCTCGACCTCGGCGGTGCCCATGCGGTGGCCCGAGACGTTGATCACGTCATCGACCCGGCCGGTGATCCAGTAGTAGCCGTCGGCGTCGCGGCGGCAGCCGTCGCCGGTGAAATACTTGCCCGGATAGGTCGAGAAATAGGTCTCGAAGAAACGCTGGTGGTCGCCATAGACGCTGCGCATCTGGCCCGGCCAGCTGTCGGTGATGACGAGGTTGCCCTCGGTCGCGCCCTCCAGCACCTCGCCGTCGGCATCGACGATCTGCAGCTCGACGCCGGGCAGGGGCTTGGTGGCCGAGCCGGGCTTCAGGTCCGTCGCGCCCGGCAGGGGCGAGATCAGGACGCCGCCGGTCTCCGTCTGCCACCAGGTGTCGACGATGGGCAGGCGGCCCTCGCCGACGACCTCATGATACCAGCGCCAGGCCTCGGGATTGATCGGCTCGCCGACCGAACCCAGCAGGCGAAGCGACTTGCGGCTGGTGGCTTTCACCGGGGCGTCGCCCTCGCGCATCAGCGAGCGCAGGGCGGTGGGGGCGGTGTAGAAGATCTCGACCTGATGCTTGTCGATGACCTCCCAGAAACGGCTGACGGTCGGATAGTTGGGCACGCCCTCGAACAGCAGGGTCGTGGCGCCGTTGGCCAGCGGGCCATAGACTCCATAGGAGTGACCCGTCACCCAGCCCACGTCGGCGGTGCACCAGAAGACCTCTCCGGGCCGATAATCAAAGACCAGTTCGTGGGTGTAGCTGGCCCAGAACAGATAGCCGCCCGTGGTGTGCAGCACGCCCTTGGGCTTTCCGGTCGAGCCCGAGGTGTAGAGGATGAACAGCGGGTCCTCGGCGTGCATCGGCTCGGGGTGGCAGTGGGCCGTGACCGCCCTCGTTTCGGTCTCGTAATCCAGATCGCGGCCCGCGACGAAGCCCACGTCCGCGCCGGTGTGGCGGATCAGCAGGACGCCGTCGACGCCCGACACCTTTTCCAGCGCCGTGTCGACATGGGCCTTGAGCGGCACCTTCTTGCCGCCGCGGCAGCCCTCGTCGGCGGTGATGACGAAGGTGGAGCCGCAGTCCTCGATGCGGCCGGCGATGCTGTCGGGCGAGAAGCCGCCGAAGACGACCGAATGGACCGCGCCGATGCGGGCGCAGGCCAGCATGGCGTAGGCCGCCTCGGGGATCATCGGCAGATAGATGGTGACGCGGTCGCCCTTCTGGACGCCGTTGGCCTTGAGCACATTGGCCATGCGGCAGACGCGTTCGTGCAGTTGGCCGTAGGTGACGCGCTCGCTGTCGCTCGGCTCGTCGCCTTCCCAGATGATGGCGACATCGTTCGCGCGATGGGGCAGGTGGCGGTCGATGCACTCGGCCGAGACGTTCAGCACCCCGTCTTCGAACCAGCGGATGCGGAAGTCTTCCTTGTCGAAGCTGACGTCCTTGATCTTGGTCGGGAAGGTCATCCAGTCGAGGCGCCTGGCCTGTTCGCCCCAATAGGCGTCGGGGGTTTCGCGCGCCGCGATCCGGGCCGCCTCATAGGCGTCGCGGTCCATGTGGGCGCGGGCGGCCAGGTCGGCGGGGACGGGATAGAGTTCCGGATCAGACACGCGCGCATTCCTCCAGTTTCTTGTTTTTCAGAAGCCGTATTCGGCGAACAGGATCAGAGGGGACATGTCGCCGTCCAGTCCCGATTCCAGCTTGCGGTCAGCGAACATCAGTTCGGCCCCGACATCAAACGCCGATAGGGCGCGAACAGGCGCGCAGCCGCGCCGCCGGGCAGGCGGAATAGTCTCATGCCGTCATCCTCCCGGGTCCGTCTGATGCGAACCTCGAAAGCGCAGCATTCCGCGCGAGGGCGGTTTGCGGCCATTAGCCATTGGTCTAGTTTCGACCAAAGTCGGGGCGCGGCATGGTAGTGCCGTCACAGCGCGGCCTCGACCCGAATTAGAGAATCGCGCGCGGGAAGGACCTTCATGGATCGCATCGTCGTCGCCGACGACCACCCTCTGTTTCGGGCGGCGTTGAGATCGGCTGTCGAAAAGGCCGCGCCGGGCGCCGTGATCGCCGAATGCGCCAGTCTGGCCGAGGTGCAGACGATGCTGGCGGGCGATCCCGTCGACCTGCTGCTGCTGGACCTGAAACTGTCGGACAGCGAGGGGATGGCGGGCCTGACCCGCATCCGTACTGATCATCCCGCCGTGCCCGTCGCCGTGGTCTCGGCCAGCGAGGAGCCGCCTACGGTGAGGCGGGCGCTCGTGCTGGGCGCCGCCGGCTTCATTCCCAAGTCCGCCGCCCTGCCGGTCATGGTCGAGGCCATCGCCGCCATCCTGTCCGGCGACCACTGGGCCCCCGACGTGGGCGAGCCCGGACCCGAGGAAGGCGATCTGGAAGCCCGCATCGCCAGCCTGACGCCGTCGCAGCTGCGCATCCTCGAAGGCCTGAAGGCCGGGCGGCTGAACAAGCAGATCGCCTTCGACCTCGGCGTCACCGAGGCCACCATCAAGGCGCATCTGACCAGCGTCTTCCGCAAGCTGGGGGTGCACAACCGGACCCAGGCGGTGATCCTGGCCCAGTCGATCGACCTGTAAAATCTTCCTTCTCCCCTTGTGGGAGAAGGTGGCAGGCGAAGCCTGACGGATGAGGGGTGTCAGCGCCTCATCTGGAGGTGATCGCCGCCCGCCTGTCACGCTGTCTGACGTCGCGCCGGCACGCCTCATCCGAGCGCCTCCGGCGCCCACCTTCTCCCGCAAGGGGAGAAGGATATGAGCTAACTCGACAGGAAGGCCTTCAGCGCCGCCGGCTTGACCGGTTTGGGCAGCAGGGTCGCGCCGGCCGCCGCGGCCGTTTCCTTCAGACCCTCGCGGGTGTCGGCGGTGACGAGGGCGATGCGGCGCAACCCGCGCGCTTGCAGGGCGTCCACGACCGTCAGCCCGTCCGCCCCGTCGCCCAGATGCAGGTCGATCAGGGCGGCGTCGAACGGCCCCTTGGCCGCCACGCCCTCCGCCGCCGTCAGCGCCGTGGTCGCCTGCGCGCCCCAGCGGGTCAGCAGCGCCGTCAGGGCGTCGAGGATGGCGGGCTCGTTGTCCACGCACAGCACCCGCAGGCCCGCCAGCGGCAGGCGGACGTCGCTCTCGGCTGGTGCGGCGACCACGACCCGCGCGGCGGCGCGCGGCGCGCTGACGCGGAAGGTCGTGCCGCGTCCGACCCGCGAGGCCATCGACAGCGGATGGCGCAGCAGGTCCGACAGCTTCTGCACGATGGCCAGACCCAGACCCGCGCCGGGTTCGTCCACCGGGGCGCCGGGCAGGCGCACGAACTCGCCGAAAACGCTTTCGCGATCGGCATCGGGGATGCCGCGTCCGGTGTCGCAGACCAGCATCTGCACCGTCTCGCCGTCGCGCCGCGCGCCGACCAGAACCCGGCCCCGGTCGGTGTAGCGGATGGCGTTGCCGACCAGGTTCTGAAGCATGGAGCGCAGCAGGTCGTGGTCTGACGAAACCCACAGACCCGATGGCGCCACCGTCAGCCGCAGCCACTTGGCCCGGGCCATGGGCGCGAACTCGCGGCTCAGCTCGGCGAACAGGGCGTCCAGCGACAGGGGGGCCACGGCGGGCTGAACCCCGCCCGCCTCCAGCTTGGACAGGTTGAGCAGCGCCGTCAGCAGGCGGTGGGCGCTGTCGATGGAGCGGTCGGCGTTCGCAGCCAGCCCGCGCGCGGCGGACCTGGGCGCCAGGGCCGGCTCCTCCTTCAACGCGGCGATGAACAGGCGGGCGGCGTGCAGCGGCTGCAACAGGTCGTGGCTGGCGGCGGCGAGGAAGCGGGTCTTGGAGGCCGTGGCGTCCTCGGCCAGACGGCGGGCCTCCTCCAGCCGCTCGGTGCGGTCGGCGACGCGGGCCTCCAGCCGCTCGTTGGCCTCCTCCAGATCGCGGGCGGCGCGGCGCAGGGCGGTGATGTCGGTATAGCTGGTGGCGTAGCCGCCGCCGGGGATGGGCGCGCCAGATGACCGCAGAATCCGGCCGTCGGGCTGTTCGCGCTCGTGGTCGTGCGGGATGCGGCGAGCCAGGGCCTCCAGCCGCCGCTCGACCCAGGCCTCGATGTCGCCGGCGCCGGCGCCGGCGTCGCTTTCGCCGCGCTCGGCGTTCAGGCGATAGACGGCGGCGATGGGCAGGCCGACGTGGATGAAGCCCGGGGGCAGGCCGAACATCTCGACATAGCGCCGGTTCCAGGCGGTCAGGCGCAGGTCCTCGTCCACGACGCTGACGCCCTGATCGATGTTGTCCAGCGTGGTCTGCAGCAGGTCGCGGTTGAACTGGACCGCCTGCGAGGCCTCGTCGAGCATCCGCACCACGTCCTCGGGCGCGCGGCCCCCGGCGGCCAGGGCGGCGGCGATGACGCGCCGGGCCGAGGCGGCGCCGACCGCCCCCGCCAGCATGCGTTCGGCGGCACGGGCCAGGCCGGCGTCGGCGGGGTCGGCGTCGCGCAGCTTGATCTCGGTCTCGCGCGCCCAGGCGGCGAAGGCGCGCTCGGCCCGTTCGTCGCCGATGAAGCGGGCGACGAGAGCCTTCAGGTCGCCGACCGAGGCCCCGGCCAAGCCGCCGCGTCCCTCCATCCAGTCGGGCCCCAGACGGTCGACGAAGGCGCGGGCCTGAACCCGGTCGATCAGGCGCGGCGTGCCCAGCTTCGACACCAGAACAAAGACGCCGAGGTTCAGCGCCAGACTGAGGAAGACCCCCGCGGCGAACGGATCGCTCAACCCGATCATGGCCGGGACGTTCAGGCCGAAGCCGGGCGCCAACTGCGGCGCCGCCAGCATGACCAGCCAGACCGCCATGCCGACGCTTAAGCCCGCCAGCGCCCCCCGCGCCCGCCCGCCGCGCCACAGCACCGCGCCGAACAGGGCGGGGGCCAGTTGGGCCAGGGCGGCGAAGGACACCAGCCCCATGGCCGCCAGACCGCTGGATTGGTCCATGGCCTGATAATAGACCCAGGCCATCAGCAGCAGGGCCACGATGGCCACGCGGCGGATGTTGAGGATGGTGCGCGCCATGTCTCCCGAGCGCTCGCCGCGTTTGCGGCGTTCGGCGGCCAGCAACGGCAGGATCAGGTTGTTGGACACCATGGCCGACAGGGCCACGGCCTCGACGATGACCATGGCGGTCGCCGCCGAAAAGCCGCCGACGAAGACGATCGCCGTCAGGGCTGGCTGGCCGGCGTTCAGCGGCAGGGCCAGCACCAGCAGGTCGGGATTGACGTGGGGCGCGAACAGGCCACCCGCCGCCACCAGAGGCAGGACCGCCAGACTGGTCAGCAGCAGATAGAGGGGAAAGATCCAGCGCGCGCGCCGCACCTGGGCCGGGTCGCCGCCCTCGACAAAGGCGACGTGGAACTGACGCGGCAGGCAGAAGATGGCCAGGGTCGCCACCAGGACGATGGCCCAGAACCGGCTGTCCAGATCGGGTCCGCGCGCCAGATCGCCGAGGCTGGCGGTCACGGCGGCCGAGGCCGGGGCGTGGCGCAGCAGCATCAGGGCGAAGACGGCGACGGCCAGCAGGGCCGCCAGCTTGACGATGGACTCGATGCCGATGGCCTGGATCAGGCCGCGGTTGTGCTCGGTCAGGTCGGGACGACGCGCCCCGAACAGGATGGCGAACCCGGCCAGAACCCCGGCCATCACCAGAACCGTCAGGCTCTCGGAGCCTGCGACGGGCGTCCCGGCGGTGATCATCTCGCCCGCCATCGACAGGGATTTCAGCTGTAGCGCGATGTAGGGCAGGGAGCCCAGGATGGCGACGACGGCCACCGCCGCGCCCAGGGCCGGGCTCTTGCCGTAGCGCGATGAGATGAAGTCGGCCATCGAGCCGACGTTCTCGCGCCGGGCCGCCGCCGCGATCCGCTTCCACAGCGGGAACAGCACCGTCACGCCCAGCGCCGGGCCCACATAGATGGGCAGGTATTCCCAGGCCGACCGCGCCGCCGTCCCCACCGCCCCGTAATAGGTCCAGGAGGTGCAGTAGATGGCCAGCGACAGGGCATAGAGCGACGGCCCCAGCGCCCCGCCGCGCGTCTTGATCGACGGGCGCTCGTACCACCAGGCGACCGCGAACAGGGTCGCCATATAGGCGGCCACCAGGGCCAGGGTCGCGAGGCTGAACATGACCGGCATCTGGGACGGAGCGGGGCCTTGGGACAAGGATGAAATGGGGACTGACACCAGTATTCCCGCTCATCCCGGCGGACGCCGGGATCCAGTAAGAGCCGTAGTCGCCACGGGAGAAATGGCGCTCTATGCAGCCAAAGCACTGGATCCCGGCGTCCGCCGGGATGAGCGGTTGGGAGTAGCTCTTGAGGGAAAAGACAAAGGGCGGCCCGGTGAACCGGACCGCCCCCGCAGCTTGGCGAAGGTTGCGGCTTACGCGTTCAGATCGACGTCCTTGCCTTCCTTGACCAGCAGGAAGCCCAGCACGACCGTCGCGAGCGCCACCACGATCGGATACCAGAGGCCGTAGTAGATATTGCCCGTGGCCGCGACCATGGCGAAGGCGGTGGTCGGCAGGAAGCCGCCGAACCAGCCGTTGCCGATGTGATAGGGCAGGGACATCGAGGTGTAGCGGATCCGGGTCGGGAACATCTCGACCAAGGCCGCCGCGATCGGCCCGTAGACCATGGTCACGTAGAAGCCGAGGATGAAGAGGATCAGCACCACCATCGGCTTGTTGACCAGGGCGCTGTCGGCCTTGGCGGGATAGCCGGCGGTGGTCAGGGCCTCGCCCAGGCCCGCTTCCCAGGTCTTCTTCCGGGCGGCGAAGTCGGCCGTCGTCATGGCGTCGCCGCGGAAGCTGGTGACGACCGCCTGATCGCCGATGCGGACCTCGGCCACCGTCCCGGCGGGCGCGGCGACATTGGTGTAGGTCACGCCGGCCTTGGCCAGATAGGACTTGGCCAGGTCGCAGGAGTGGTTGAACACCGTCTTGCCCACGGGGTCGAACTGCAGGTGGCAGTCGGCGGGATCGGCATAGACCGTGACCGGGGCCGAGGCCGCCGCCGCCGCCAGACGCGGGTTGGCCGCTTCGGTCAGCGCGTTGAACAGCGGGAAGTAGGTGGCGGCGGCCAGCAGGCAGCCGGCCAGGATGATCGGCTTGCGCCCCACCTTGTCCGACAGCCAGCCCCAGAAGATGAAGAAGGGCGAGGCCAGCAGCAGGGCGACGGCCAGCATGACGTAGACCAGAGAGGCGTCGACCCGCAGCACTCGCTCCAGGAAGAACAGGGCGTAGAACTGACCCGTGTACCAGATGACCGCCTGGCCGGCGGTCAGACCGACCAACGCGATCAGCACCAGCTTCAGGTTCGGCCACTTGGCGAAGCTGTCCTTCAGCGGGGTGGTCGAGCCCTTGCCTTCGGCCTTCATCTTCTTGAACGAGGGGCTCTCGGCCAGCTTCAGGCGAATCCACAGCGACACGCCCAGCAGCAGGATCGAGACCAGGAAGGGAATGCGCCAGCCCCACTGGATGAAGGCGTCCTCGCCGACGGCGAAGCGCACGCCCAGGATGACGGCCAGGCTGAGCACCAGGCCCGCCGTCGCCGTGATCTGGATGAAGGAGGTGTAGAAGCCGCGCTTGCCGTGCGGGGCGTGCTCGGCGACGTAGGTGGCGGCGCCGCCGTATTCACCGCCGAGCGCCAGACCCTGGATCAGGCGCATGACGACGAGGATGATCGGCGCGGCGATGCCGATGGCCGCATAGGGCGGCAAGAGGCCGACCACGAAGGTCGACAGGCCCATCAGCAGCATGGTGACGAGGAAGGTGTTCTTGCGCCCCCACAGGTCGCCCAGCCGCCCGAAGACGATGGCCCCGAAGGGCCGGACGGCAAAACCTGCGGCGAAGGCCATCAGGGCGAAGATGTAGCCGGTGGTCTCGTTCACGCCCGAGAAGAACTGGGTGGTGATGATCGCGGCCAGCGAGCCGTAGAGATAGAAGTCGTACCATTCGATGACGGTGCCGACGGACGACGCCAGAATCACCAGTCGATCATTGCGATCGACGGTGTGTTCCACGCCCTCCGCCGCATCCATGGTGCGGTCGGTCATGGGCAGTCCCTTCCTGTCTGGCCGCGTTTCGCGACCGTTCCCCGCGATCCTGTGCCGGATCGTCGGAGGGGAGAGTGACAGCCGGGCGGAGGATTTGAAGAGGCGACTTTGGTCGAACGCCGCAACGCTTAACGGCCGGCGGCGAGGTCCGTCAGAATGGGGCAGTCCGGGCGTTCGTCGCCGGCGCAGGCGCGGGCCAGATCGCGCAAGGCGTCGGCCATGGCCTGCATTTCAGCGATGCGCGCGTCCAGCGCCGCGACATGCTGGTCGGCCAGCGCCTTGACCTCGCGGCTGGGCCGCTGGCCGTCGCGCCACAGCGACAGCAGCCGGGTGATCTCCTCGACAGAGAAACCCAGCCCCCGGGCGCGGCGGATGAAGCGCAGGTCGTTGACGTCGCGCTCCGAGAAGTCGCGATAATTGCTGTCGGTCCGCGCCGCCGGCCGGATCAGGCCGACGGACTCGTAATAGCGGATCATCTTGGCCGAGACGCCGGTGGCGCTGGAGGCCTGACCGATGTTCATGACTTGGCTCCGTCGATCGGGGCGGCGATCAGGGATTTGAAGCCGCGCAGGCGCAGGGCGTTGGTCAGGACGCTGACGCTGGACAGGGCCATGGCCCCCGCCGCCAGCATGGGCGACAGCAGCAGGCCGAAGGCCGGATACAGCACCCCCGCCGCCACCGGGATCAGCACGACATTGTAGCCGAAGGCCCAGATCAGGTTCTCGGTGATGTTGCGCATGGTCGCGCGCGACAGGCCCACCGCGTTGACCACGCCGCGCAGGTCGCCGCCGGTCAGCACCACGTCGGCGCTTTCGATGGCCACGTCGGCGCCGTGGCCGACGGCCAGGCCCACGTCCGCCGCCGCCAGGGCCGGGGCGTCGTTGACCCCGTCGCCGACGAAGGCGACGCGGCGGCCGCCCTGACGCAGCCCCTCGATCACCGCGACCTTGCCGTCCGGCAGGACCTCGGCGCGCACCTCGTCGATGCCCAGGCGGCGGGCGACGGCCTCGGCGGTGCGGCGGTTGTCGCCGCTGATCATCGCCGTCTTCAGGCCCAGGGCGTGCAGGGCCTGGATGGCGGCGGCGCTGGTCGGCTTGATCGGGTCGGCCACGGCGATGATGGCTGCCAGCCGCCCGTCGACGGCGGCGTAGAGCGGCGTCTTGCCCTCGTCGCCCAGCCGCGCGGCGGTTTCGGCGAACAGGGCCGGATCGAGGCCGAGATCGCGCATGTAGCGGTCGGCGCCGACCTGAACCGTGCGGCCGCCGACGACGCCTTCCGCGCCCATGCCGGGGGCCGAGCCGAAGCGGTCGGGCGCGATGACGGCCAGGCCGCGCGCCTCGGCCGCCTTGATCAGGGCCTGGCCGATGGGGTGCTCCGACCGGGTCTCGACGGCGGCGACCAGGGCCAGGACCTCGGCCTCGTCGAAGCCCTCGGCGGTCTCCAAATCGGTCAGTTCGGGACGGCCCAGGGTCAGGGTGCCGGTCTTGTCGAAGGCGATCACTTGGACCCCCTTCAGGGCCTGCAGCGCCTCGCCCTTGCGGAACAGGACGCCCAGTTCGGCGGCGCGGCCGGTGCCGACCATGATCGAGGTCGGCGTGGCCAGGCCCATGGCGCAGGGGCAGGCGATGATCAGCACGGCCACCGCATTGACCAGGGCCATGCCCAGCGCCGGCTGCGGCCCGAAGACCAGCCAGACGACGAAGGTCAGGACGGCGGCGGCGATCACGGCGGGGACGAACCAGCCGGTGATCTGATCGACCCGCGCCTGGATCGGCAGCTTGGCGCCCTGCGCCGCCTCGACCATGCGCACGATCTGGGCCAGCACCGTGTCGGCCCCGACCTTCTCGGCGCGGAAGCGAAAGGCGCCCGTGGTGTTGATCGAGCCGCCGACCACATCTGCCCCGATGGTCTTTTCCACCGGGATCGGCTCGCCCGTCAGCAGGGATTCGTCGATAAAGGAGGCACCGTCCACTACCACGCCGTCGACCGGCACGCGCTCGCCGGGACGCACGGAGACGACATCGCCGGGGCGGACCTCGGCGATGGGCAGTTCGACTTCCACGCCGTCGCGTTCGACGCGGGCGGTCTTGGCCTGCAGGGCCATCAGCCGGCGAATGGCCTGGCTGGTGCGGCCCTTGGCCCTGGCCTCGAACCAGCGGCCGATCAGGATCAGGGTGACGATCACCGCCGCCGCCTCGAAATAGACGTTGGCCGTGCCGGCGGGCAGGACCTGCGGCGCGAAGGTCGCCACGGTCGAGAAGGCCCAGGCCGCCGTGGCACCCAGCACCACCAGGGCGTTCATCTCCGGCGTCAGTCGGATCAGATTGGGCACGCCGCTGCGGAAGAAGCGCAGGCCCGGCCCGAACAGGACGAGGCTGGCCAGGACGAAGCTGATGATGCGCCACGGCGTCTGGCCGATGGCGCTGTTCAGCCAGTGGTGCATGCCGGGGACGACATGCGACCCCATCTCGATGACAAACAGCGGAAGGGTGGCGACGGCGGCGACGGCGACAGCCCGGCCCAGGCCGCGCAGTTCAGCGGCGCGGGCGGCCTGTTCGCGGTCCTGGGCGTCGGCGTCGGGCGCGCCGACCGGCTCGGCGGCGTAGCCGGCGGCCTTAACGGCGGCGATGAGGGCGGCCTGATCGGTCGCGCCGTCGATCATGCGGATCGCGGCCCGCTCCGTCGCCAGGTTGACGGTCGCGTCCAGCACGCCGGGCGCGGCCTTCAGCGCGCGTTCGACCCGACCGACGCAGCTGGCGCAGGTCATGCCGGCGATCTTCAATTCGACGCTGTGTTCGGCGGGCTCATAGCCCGAGGCGCGGATGGCCTCGGCCGCCGCGGTCGCCGCGCCGTCGCCCGTCAGCGTCACCCGGGCGCGGCCCGAGGCCAGGTTGACCGAGGCGTCGCTGACGCCCGGCGCCGCCTTCAGGGCGCGCTCGACGCGGCCGACGCAACTGGCGCAGCTCATGCCGCGCACAGGGATTTCAACGATACGGTCGGACGGGGCGGTCATGGCCGAAACTCCTCAACTCACCAAGATCCTGTCCCTTATGAAGGTTCCTATGATGGGAAGGTCAAGGCGTTGAATTCGGGGCCGCGCGCCGTTTCAGTGTTGTCGCAGCGGGCGACAGGGATCAAATGGAGGTCTGACGTCGCCATCCGGCGGCCTGGCGCGAGAGGACATCAATGGCCCGTAAGCCCAACTACAGTTTCGAACGGCAAGAGCGCGAGCGCGCCGACGCCAAGAAGGCCGAGGCCAAGGCGGCCGCGAAGGCCGCCAAGCGCGCCGAGGCCGCAGCGGCCAAGGCTGGCGAGACCGGCGCCTCGGGGGACCAGTTCGAGGACTGACGGCTCTGTCGTGACTGCGGGCTCTACAGGCCCATGCAGATATATTTCAGCTCGAGGTAGTCCTCGATGCCGTGGCTTGAGCCTTCGCGACCCAGGCCGGATTGCTTGATCCCGCCGAAGGGCGCGACCGCGGTGGAGATCAGGCCGGTGTTGACGCCGATCATGCCGGTCTCCATCGCCTCGGCCACGCGCCAGACCCGGCCCATGTCGCGCGCGTAGAAATAGCCGGCCAGCCCGAACTCGGTGGCGTTGGCCAGTTTCAGCGCCTCGTCTTCCGTCTCGAAGCGGACGACGGGCGCGACGGGGCCGAAGGTCTCCTCCTGGCAGATCAGCATGTCGGACGTGACGCCTGACAGCACGGTCGGCTGGAAGAAGGTGCCGCCCAGGGCGTGGCGTTTCCCGCCGGTCACGACCGTCGCCCCCTTGGCTGTGGCGTCGGCCATATGCTCCTCGACCTTCTTCACCGCCTTGGCGTCGATCAGCGGGCCGATCTGGACGCCGTCCTCCAGCCCGTTGCCGACCTTCAGCGCCTCGGTCGCCTGGGCCAGCTTGGCGACGAATTCGTCGTGGACCGACGACTGGACATAGAAGCGGTTGGTGCAGACGCAGGTCTGGCCGCTGTTCCTGAACTTGGACGCCACGGCGCCGGCCACCGCCGCGTCGATGTCGGCGTCGTCGAAGACCAGGAAGGGGGCGTTGCCGCCCAGCTCCAGGCTCAGTTTCTTGATGGTATCGGCCGACTGCCGCATCAGGGTGCGGCCGATTTCCGTCGACCCCGTGAAGCTGATCTTGCGCACCGTCGGATTGGAGGTCAGTTCGCCGCCGATCTCCGAGGCCGAGCCGGTCAGGACGTTGAACAGCCCCTTGGGCAGGCCCGCCTCCTCGGCCAGGACCGCGAGCGCCAGCGCCGACAGCGGCGTCTGGCTGGCCGGTTTCAGCACCACGGCGCAGCCAGCGGCCAGGGCCGGGCCGACCTTGCGGGTGATCATGGCGGCGGGGAAGTTCCACGGCGTGATGGCCCCGACCACCCCGACCGGCTGGCGGATGGCGACCAGCCGCTTGCCCGCGTCATGGGTCGGGATGACCTCGCCATAGGTGCGCTTTCCCTCCTCGGCGAACCACTCGATGAAGCTGGCGGCGTAGGCGATCTCGCCCTTCGCCTCGGTCAGGCTCTTGCCCTGTTCGCGGGTCAGCAGACGGCCCAGCCCCTCCTGCTCCTGCATCATCAGATCGAACCAGCGGCGCAGGATTCGGGCGCGCTCGCCCGCGGTCTTCGCAGCCCAGGGTTTTCTGGCGGTTTCGGCGGCGGCGATGGCGCGGCGGGTCTCGGCGGCGCCCATGCGCGGCACGACGCCCAGGGTCTCGCCGGTCGCCGGGTCCGTCACCGCGAAGGTCGCCCCGTCGTCCGCCCCGACCCAGGCCCCGTCCACATAGGCCAAGCTGCGGATCAGGCGGTCGTCGGCGGAAACGGTCATCGGGCGAGGCTCCAGGCGGATCGAGCCTTCATAACGTCCCCGAACCCGCGCGGCTGCAAGCCCCTTGCTCAGGGCACGGGATCGGCCTCGGGATCAGGCCAGCATCAGTCCCATGCGGACCAGGGCGGACAGACTGTCGGCCTCCATCTTGGTCATGACCTTGGCGCGGAAGACCTCGACGGTGCGCGGACTGATGTCCAGCGCCAGGGCGATCTCCTTGTTGGAGGCTCCCTGGATCAGGGCGTCGAACACCTGACGCTCGCGCGGGGTCAGTCGCGCCAGGCGGACCAGGGTCGCGGCTCTGGCGTCGTGGCTCTGGCGGAGATCCGAAAGCCGGGCCAGGCAGCCGCGCACGGTCTCGATCAGTCGCTGCGGGTCGAACGGCTTTTCGATGAAGTCGACGATGCCCGCCTTCATCATCTGCACCACCATGGGCACGTCGGCGTGGCCGGTGATGACGATGACCGGCCAGGCTGTTCCGCGCTCCCGGGTGATGCGTCGCACCACTTCGACGCCGTCCATGTCGGGCATGCGCATGTCGGTGATGACGCAGGCGGTGGCGTCGTCGGGCAAGGCGGCGAAGAAGTCGGCGCCGCTGGCGAAGCCGCGCGCACGGATGTTCTCGCTGCGCAACAGGACCAGCAGGGAGTCTCGGACGGCCGCGTCGTCGTCGATGATGAATACGGAGTGCTGGATCATAGGGAGTCGCTCGCCGCTTCGCGGAGCAGGTTGAAGGAGAAGGCGGCGCCTCCCATCGGGCTTCGGGCGACGGACAGACGCCCCCCGTGGCTTTCGACGATGGTGCGGGTCACGCACAGGCCCAGGCCCATGCCGCCCGTCTTGGTGGTGGTCATCGGCTGGAAGATGCGATCCACCTGATCGGCGTCGATGCCGGGGCCGTTGTCCTCGACGCTGATCGCATACTGGGTCTCGGACAGTTTACGACCGACGATGACGACCGTGGGGTCTTTGCAGGCGTTCACCGCCTCGACCGCGTTGCGGACCAGATTGACCATGGCCTGCTGGAACTGGATGCGTTCGGCGCGGACGAGGTCGTCGTCGGCCTGCAGGTCCATGCGGATGGTCACGCCCTCGCTGGCGCCGATCATGGCGAGGATGGGACCCAGGTCTTCGACCATGGAGGAGGCGCGCTCCTGGCCCAGGCTGCGGGCCTCGAGCGACAGCAGTTCGCGCATCCGGCGGATAATCTTGCCGGCGCGCAGCAACTGTCCCTTGGCCAGTTCCACCGTCCGGCCCGCGCTGTCGCCCAGGGGGCCGGCCCGCTCCATGTCGATCTGGCTGGCGTGCAGATAGGTGGCGGCGGCGCTCAGCGGCTGGTTCAGTTCGTGCGCCAGGGTCGCCGCCATCTCGCCGAGCGAGTTGAGACGCCAGACCTTGTTGAGTTGCGTATGCAGTTCGCGCGCCTGGGCGTCGGCGGCGTGCCAGCGACTGAGATCGGTCAGGCACAGGGCGATATGCTCCGGTCCCGCCACGCCGGGAATCCAGCCGTACTGGATGCTCAGGGGAAAGGCGGAACCATCGGCGCGAACCCCCTGCCAGTGGTCCTCCATGGACCCCGGGGCCGCATCGGCGCGCTCGGGGCGCGACAGGGCGGTCACGTCGAACGTCGGCACCAGGTCCGTGACGGGCCGTCCCATCATCGCCGGCTCGGTCACGCCGAACAGGCGTGCGGCGGCGGGATTGAGCCAGCACACCTGGCCGTCAGTCTCCAGCGTCATGACCGGCACGGTGGCCAGCACCGTATTCAGAAGGGCGTCCTGGGCGGCCAATTTGTGAGACAGATGCCGGGCGCGCCGCCGCAGCGCCCTTAGTCCCCAGCAGATTTCTGCTACCGTCCAGGCGACCGCAGCAAACAACACGGCGTTGCTGATCGTGTCGGTGAGGCCGTCGCGCGGCTTGAGTACGATACTGAGGGCGATGGACAGGGCGATCGCCAGGGCGACAGCAGGCCGCCGCGTCAGCAGGGCCGTAACGATGACCGCCGGCAACATCGGCAAGTAATAGAAGCTGCCGAGACCATCGAGCAGGACACGTAACGCGAGCGATCCCCCGACCGCCGCCACGGCCAGCGCCAGTCCTCCAAGTCCGCGACGCGAAATCGCATGGGCGAGACGCCGAATGTATTTCACGACCGGGTGAATACGGGTGATTCCTGACGCTGTGAGAGGGGGCAGCGAGAATTAGGCGGCGCTTCTACAGTCATGGGCCGCGCGCGGCCTTCTATACTGGAGCGACCGTTAATGCAATTTGCCGCTGAACTTGATGTTGTGGGGGCGTCGTTACTACCCGGATTGCGTGAATAAAGTCAGAAAAATGTCGGTTACTGCACGTTAACATATCGAATACCGACGTTTTGTGAACGGACTCGGCGGTTGCTCGCATGACGACGGTATGTCGGGGCGGCCTCGGGAGCAGATCTCCGGGTGCGGGTTTTTACGTAGAGGCGGATTCACAAAAATCTACGTTTGTTTAGGCAGGAAGGCCTCAGGATCACTGAGGTAGATATGCTCGTCGACCAGAGTAGCGTGGGACGCCAGAACGGCGTCGGCATCATTTTCGTCCTGGCGGCATTCGCCGGCGTCATGACGGCTGGAACCGCACAGGCGCAGACCTTTGACGCCCAGGTCGGCGTCGCCAGCGAATATATGGGCAAGGGTCTGGGCAAGAGCGCCGGCGATCCGAGCGTCAACGGCACGGTCGAAGTGTCGGGCGGCGGTTTCTACGCCAACGTCTTCGCCTCCACCGCCAAGCTGTCGCAAGGCTCGGACGCCGAGATCATCAGCGCTGTCGGCTGGCGCCCCGAGGCGGCCGGCTACAAGTTCGATTTCTCGGTCATGAACCGCGACCTGCCGGGCACGCGCGCCGGCGTCGACGCCAACTACTGGGAATATCAGGCCGACGCCTCGCGCAAGCTGGGCCCGGTCAGCACCCGCCTGCGCGTCAACTACACCCCCGACGGTTTCGCCGCGACGCGCGAAGCCTGGTGGGTCGAGCTGCAGGGCACGGTTTCGGTCGGGCCGAAGACCAGGGCCTCGGCCGCCATCGCCGACCGCACGGCCGACGGCGGCGCCGAATACGCCGCCTGGAACCTCGGCCTGAAGCACAGGCTGACCGACAAGCTGGTGCTGGATGTGCGCTGGTACGACACCGACAGCCACGCTCTGGGCGAAAACTACGACGGCCGCCTGGTGGGCGCGCTGACGTTCGCGCTCTGAGCAGACTGAACAGAAGATATTGGGGGCAAGAAGATAATGAGCATGCTGAGCGATCTGAAGATCGAGAAAAAGCTGATGGCGGCCTTCGCCGTCGTCGTCCTGGCGATCATCGCCATGGGCGTGACGGTCTTCATGCAGATCAACGCGATGGAGAGCGCGCGCATGGACCGAGCGCGAGCCTCGGCGGTGCAGCGCGAGGCCGAGACGGCGCAATACTATTTGGCGCGTCAGGAAAGCAGCTATCGCGGCTTCCTGCTGTCGAATGACGCCTACTACCTGGAGCGCCTGGCCTCGCACCGCGAGAATTTCAACAAGAGTCTGGACCGGATGAGCCAGCTGGACCGGACCAGCGCGGACGAGGTGCGCACCGTGCGCGTCGCCGCCGACGACTGGGTCAAGAACGTCGTCGAAGTCGGCCGCGGCCTGGCCGCCGAACCCGCCGGTCACGCTCAGGCTGTGGCCATGGTCGGCCGTCAGGGCGTGGCCGACAAATATATCAGCGCCGCCGAGGACGCCCTGGGCGGCTACATTGACGAGAAGGCGCAGCAGAGCCGGGTCTTCGGCGCTGCTCAGGACTCGCTCGCCACATCGGCCCGGAGCGTGTTGATCGGGGGGCTCGTTCTCGCCCTGGCCATCGCCATCGCCATGGCCGTCCTCCTGACGAACCTGCTGGGCAAGCCGCTCCTGGCCATGACCTCGGCCATGCGCCGCCTGGCTGGCGGCGACACGACGATCATCGTGCCCGCCATGGGACGCAAGGATGAAGTCGGGGCGATGGCCGCCGCCGTGACGGCCTTCAAGGACGCCGCCATCGCCAACGCGCGTCTGGAGGCCGAGGCCGCCGCCCAGCGTCAGGCGGCCGAGGAAGAGCGCGCCCGCGTCGAGGCCGAGAAGGCCAGGTCGGCCGAGGAAGACCGCGTCGCCATCACCGCCCTGGGCCAGGGCCTGACCGCCATGGCCAACGGCGACCTGACGCACCGGATGACGGTCGAGGTCGCGCCCAAGGCCGAACAGCTGAAATCCGACTTCAACACCGCCATCGCCCAGCTGGAACAGGCTGTGGCCGTGGTCGTGTCCAACGTCGCCGCCATCCGTTCGGGCGCCGGCGAGATTTCGCAGGCCTCGGACGACCTGTCGCGCCGCACCGAGCAACAGGCCGCCTCGCTGGAGGAAACCGCCGCCGCCCTGGACGAGATCACCGCCACGGTGAACCGCACCGCTGACGGCGCCCGTCAGGCATCTAGCGTGGTGCAGTCCGCCCGTGGCGACGCTGAGAAGAGCGGCGTGGTCGTCCGTGACGCTGTCGCCGCCATGAACGCCATCGAGCAGTCCTCGACCCAGATCGGCGACATCATCGGCGTGATCGACGAGATCGCCTTCCAGACCAACTTGCTGGCCCTGAACGCCGGGGTCGAGGCGGCGCGCGCGGGCGACGCCGGTCGCGGCTTCGCCGTGGTGGCCTCGGAAGTCCGGGCCCTGGCCCAGCGCTCGGCCGAAGCCGCCAAGGAGATCAAGACCCTGATCTCGGCCTCGGGCCGGCAAGTTGGCGCGGGCGTCGCCCTGGTCGGCCAGACGGGCGAGGCGCTGCAGCGCATCGTCAGCCGCGTGGCCGAGATCGACGGCCTGGTGTCGGAAATCTCCGCCTCGGCCCAGGAACAGGCCACCGGCCTGCAACAGGTCAACACCGCCGTGAACCAGATGGATCAGGTCACTCAGCAAAATGCGGCGATGGTCGAGCAATCGACCGCCGCCAGCCACTCGCTGGCCCAGGAGGCCGATTCCCTGGCCGCCTCGGTCGCCCAGTTCCGCACCACTCAGGCCGCCGCACCCGTCGTCCGCAGGCCCGCGCCGGCGGCGGCGCCCGCCCCGGTCCGCACGGCCCAGCCGGTGGCCCAGACCGTCGCCGCGCTGAAGACCGTCGGTTATGGCGGCGCGGCCCTCAAGTCAGCGCCTGTCGCCGTCGAAGACGGCTGGGAAGAGTTCTGATGTCGGTCGCCATCGCCCTTTCGACCGTGCTTGACCTGCGCGCCGCCGAGCCCCTGAAGGCGCAACTCCTGGCGGCGCGCGGCCAGGAGGTCGTTCTCGACGGCTCGGCGGTCGAGCGTCTGGGCGGCCTGTGTCTTCAGGTTCTGCTGTCGGCGATCCAGACCTGGCGCGCCGACGGCCAGGCTTTGACCTTCATCAATGTTTCCGAGGCCTTCGCCTCGCAATGGAGCGCCTTCGGCGCCTCCGCCTCCGCTCTCGCTACGCAAGGCGAACCCGCATGATCAAAACCGTTCTGACCGTCGACGATTCGCGCACCATGCGCGACATGCTGATGCTGGCGTTGAAGGACGCCGGCTACCGCGTGGTGCAGGCCGAGGACGGCGTCCACGGTCTGGAGGTGCTGCAGGCCGAACGCCCCGACATCGTCATCACCGACATCAACATGCCCCGCATGGACGGCTTCGGCTTCATCGAGGGCATGCGCGCGAACCCCGATCACAAGGCCACCCCGGTTCTGGTCCTGACCACCGAGAGCGACGCCGCCAAGAAGCAGCGCGCCCGCGAGGCCGGGGCCACCGGCTGGATCGTCAAACCCTTCGATCCGATCAAGCTGGTCGACGCCGTCCGTCGCGTCGCGGCCTGAGGACGGCAGCCATGAGCGACGATCCGTTCGAGGCCATCAAGGTCACCTTCTTCCAGGAGTGCAGCGAACTGCTGGGCGATCTGGAAGCCAATCTGCTGGCGCTCGAAACCGGCGAGGCGGACGGGGAGACGATCAACGCCGTCTTCCGCGCCGTCCACTCGGTCAAGGGCGGGGCGGGGGCCTTCGGCCTCGACGATCTGGTGCGTTTCGCCCATGTCTTCGAGACCCTGATGGACGAGCTGCGCTCGGGCCGTAAGGCCTGCGACGACGTCACGGTGAAGACCCTGCTGCGCGCCTCCGACGTCTTGGCCGACCACATCGGGGCGGCGCAAGGCACGGCTGCGCCGGTGGACGCCGCGCGCTCGGCCGGTCTGGTGGCCGAACTGGAGGTCCTGACCCACGGCTCCGCTGTCTCGGCCGCCGCGCCGGTCGCGGCCGCCGCCGACGAAGACGATTTCGGCTTCACGCCCCTGACCCTCGATCTGGCCGATTTCGGCGCGCCGGCCGAGTTGCCGTCGCTGGACCTGCCCCCGCTCGATCTTCCGCCCCTGGCGCCGCTCCCGACGGCGTCGGCGGGTTGGCGCATCGTCTTCCGCCCGCATCCGCGCCTCTACGCCAGCGCCAACGACGTCAGTCTGCTGCTGCGCGAGCTGGCGCGGCTGGGCTCGACCTCGGTGCAGCTGGACGACAGCGGCCTGCCGTCGCTCGACGCGCTGGACGCCGAGGACGCCCATCTGATCTGGACCATCGACCTGACGGGCGACGTGGCCGAGGCCGACGTGCGCGACGTTTTCGACTTCGTCGAGATGGACTGCGACCTGAGCATCACCGCTCTGGCGGACGAGGCCGCGCCGCTCGCCTCGCTGCCGGAGTTGCCCGTTCTGGACCTCGCGCCCGCCGAACCCGAGTTCGACTTCGCCGCTCTTCTGGCCCAGGCGACCGCCCCGGTGGTCGAGGCCGCGCCCGTCCCGGCCCCCGCTCCGGTCGCCACCGCGCCCAAGCCGGTCGCGCCCGCCGCTCCGGCGCCTGCCGCGGCCCCGACCGCCCCGGCGGCCGCTGCGCCGGTGACCATCCGCGTCGATCTGGATCGGGTGGACCGCTTGATTAACGTCGTCGGCGAACTGGTCATCCAGCAGGCCATGCTGGCCCAGCGGGTGACGGAGAGCGGCCTGGCCCGCTCGTCCGACATTGCCCTGGGCCTGGAAGACCTGGAGCTGTTGACGCGCGAGATCCAGGACAGCGTCATGGCCATCCGCGCCCAGCCGGTGAAGTCGGTGTTCCAGCGGATGCCGCGTCTGGTGCGTGAAGTCGCCGAAATGACCGGCAAGCGCGTCCGCCTGGTCACGGCTGGCGAGGACACCGAGGTCGACAAGACCGTGGTCGAACGCCTGGCCGAGCCCATCACTCACATGCTGCGCAACGCCATCGACCACGGCCTGGAAAGCCCGGAGGAGCGCGAGGCGGCGGGCAAGCCCGCCGAGGGGACCGTCCGTCTGGCCGCCCTGCACCGCTCGGGCCGGATCGTCATCGAGATCGCCGACGACGGCAAGGGCATCAACCGCCCCCGCGTGCGCGGCATCGCCGTTGATCGCGGCCTGATCGCCGAGGACGCGGTCCTGACCGACGACGAGGTCGACAATCTGATCTTCTTGCCGGGCTTCTCGACGGCTGAGACCGTCACCGACGTCTCGGGCCGGGGCGTGGGCATGGACGTGGTGCGTCGCTCCATCCAGGCGCTGGGCGGTCGGATCTCGATCAGCTCGGTTCCGGGCAAGGGCTCGACCTTCACCCTCAGCCTGCCGCTGACCCTGGCGGTGCTGGACGGGATGGTGGTCAGCGCCGCCGAACAGACCCTGGTCGCCCCCCTGTCGGCCATCGTCGAAAGCCTGACCCCGCGCGTCGAGGACATTCACCACGTCGGCGGCCATGACGCGGTGATCCAGTTCCGCGAGGAATTCGTGCCCCTGGTGGACGTGGCCCTCGTCATGGGCTTCCGCGACGAGGCCACGGCCCTGATGGGCGGGGTGGTCATGATCGTGGAGACCGAGAGCGGCCAGCGCGCCGCCCTGCTGGTCGACGGCATCAACGGCCAGCGCCAGGTGGTGATCAAGAGCCTGGAGACCAACTACCGCCACGTCGACGGCGTCTCCGCCGCGACCATTCTGGGCGACGGCCGCGTCGCCCTGATCCTCGATATCGACGCCCTGGTCACCGCCGGGCGCCGCAAACCCAATCGTCCTGAACTGAAGATGGCGAGCTGAGCATGACCGAAGTCACTTCCAACGTCGCCGGCGCCGACCGCGAACTGATCGCCTTCCGCATCGGCGAGCAGGAGTTCTGCGTCGACATCATGAGCGTGCGCGAGATCCGCGGCTGGACCCCGGCGACGCCGCTGCCGCGCTCGCCTTCCTATATGAAGGGCGTCATCAACCTGCGCGGCATCGTCCTGCCGATCATCGACCTGGGCGATCGCTTCGGCCTGAAGACCGCCGAGCCGACCGCGCGCCACGTCATCATGGTGGCCCATATCGGTTCGCGCATGGTCGGCCTGCTGGTCGATGCGGTGTCGGACATCGTGCAGCTGACGGACTCGACCATCCAGCCGACGCCCGACGTCGCCAGCGATCATGTGAAGACCTTCGTGAAGGGCATCTTCGCCGTCGAGGGCGGCCGCATGATCAGCCTGATCGACCTCGACCACGTCCTGCCGGCCGAAAGCGAAGCCGAAGCCGCATGACGACCGCCGCCGGGCGCGGATCCCTGGTCGAAGGCGAGTTCGTCTTCACCGCCGAGGATTTCCGCCACATCGCCGAGACCCTGCACGCCCACGCCGGCATCGCCCTGAGCGAGGGCAAGGCCGCCCTGGTCTATTCGCGCCTGGCCAAGCGCCTGCGCGTCCTGGGGCTGCGCAGCTTCCGCGACTACTGCGCCCTGATCGAGGGCGTGGAAGGCGTGGACGAGCGTCAGGCCATGACCGCGGCCCTGACCACCAACGTCACCCGCTTCTATCGCGAGCCGCACCATTTCGATCACCTGCGCGATCAGGTCATGCCGGAACTGGCGGCGCGCGCGCGCGCGGGCGGCCGGGTGCGGCTGTGGTCGGCGGCCTGTTCCAACGGACAGGAGCCCTATTCCATGGCCCTAACCGTGCTGGACGTCCTGCCGGAAGCCGCTGATCTGGACGTGCGCATCCTGGCCACCGACATCGACCCCAACATGGTCGCCGAGGGCGCGGCGGGCGTCTATTCCGACGAACTGCTGTCGCCGGTTCCGTCTTCGGGCCGCAAGCGTTTCACCCCGGTTTCGGGCAGCCCCGGACAGTTCAGCGCCGACGCGACCCTGCGCCGTCTGGTCGCCTTCCGCGAGCTGAACCTGATCGGCGCCTGGCCGATGAAGGGCAATTTCGACGTCATCTTCTGCCGCAACGTCGTCATCTATTTCGATGACGCCACCCAGGAACGGGTGTGGAGCCGCTTCACCCCGACGATGGCGCCCGGCGCCACCCTCTACATCGGCCACTCGGAGCGGGTGACCGGCCCGGCGTCGGCCCAGCTGCAGACCTGCGGCCTGACGGCTTACCGCCTCCAGTCCGGCCATTCGGGAGGCCGGGCATGAGCGCGCTCGTCAAAGTTCTGATCGTCGATGACAGCGCCACCATGCGCAGCCTGATCAGCGCCGTCCTGCGCCGCGACCCCGAGATCTCGGTCGTCGGCACGGCGGCCGATCCGCTGGAAGCACGGGCCAGGATCAAGGAGCTGAACCCCGACGTCATCACCCTGGACGTCGAGATGCCCAATATGAACGGGCTGGAATTCCTCGAGAAGATCATGCGGCTGCGGCCCATGCCCGTGGTCATGGTCTCCACCCTGACCCAGGCGGGGACCGACGTCACCCTGGCCGCGCTGGAGATCGGCGCCGTGGACGCCGTGGCCAAGCCCGCGCCCGGCGTCTCGGCCCAGGAAGCCTTCGGCGACCTGGCCGAGAAGGTGAAGATCGCCGCCCGTTCGCGCGTCCGGCCGCTGGAAACGCGTGAGGCTCGGGCGGTGGACGGGACCTATCGCGCCGATCCGAACCATATCCTCGCCATCGGCGCTTCGACCGGCGGGGTCGAGGCCCTGCTGAACATCCTGTCGGCCTTCCCGGCCAACTGCCCGGCGACGGTGGTGACCCAGCACATGCCCGCCACCTTCACCAAGAGCTTCGCCGCCCGTCTGGACAAGGCGTCCGGCGCGACCGTCACTCAAGCCGTGGACGGCGCGCCGCTGATCCCGGGCCAGGTCTATATCGCCCCCGGCGGCGAGACCCATCTGGAGGTGTCGGGCGGCCGCTGTCGCCTGGTCGCCTCCGATCCGGTCAACGGCCACCGCCCCTCGGTGGACGTCCTGTTCGACTCGGTCGCTCGCCAGGGTCGTCCCATGACCGGCGTCATCCTGACCGGCATGGGCAAGGACGGGGCCAAGGGCCTGCTGACCATGCGTCAGGCCGGCGCCCGCACCCTGGGTCAGGACGAGTCCTCCTGCGTCGTCTACGGCATGCCGCGCGCCGCCTTCGAACTGGGCGCCGTCGAGCGCCAGCTGTCTCTGCCCCGTCTCGCCCCCGCCATTCTTGACCTGTGCGCCGCCGCTGCGCCCGCCTCAAAGCCTGTTGCGTAAGGACTGCCTATGCCCGCCGCTTCCGCCCTCAATGTTCTGGTCGTCGACGATCAGCTGACCATGCGGTCCCTGATCCGCAACAGCCTGCAGCAGATCGGCGTCCGCGAGATCAGCGAAGCCGCCGATGGCGAGCTTGGCCTGCGCGCCGCCATCACCAAGCCGGTCCACCTGATCATCTCCGACTTCAACATGCCCAACCTGGACGGCCTGGGCCTGCTGCGCGCCATCCGCGCTCACCCGCCGACATCCAAGACCGCCTTCATCATGCTGACTGGCCGCGCCGACCGCGAACTGGTGCAGCGCGCGGTCCAGTTCGGCGTGAACAACTATGTGGTGAAGCCCTTCACCACCGCCCAGCTGAAAGAGAAGCTGGAAGCGGTCTTCGGCCCGCTGACGTGATCGGCGCGGGCGACCAGCAGCCGGTCGAGCGGCGCGTGCATGTCGGACAGGGCGATCACCATGTGACGTCCGATGCCTCTGTCGTGCTCTCGACCGTGCTCGGCAGCTGCGTCGCCATGTGCCTGCGCGATCCGGTCGCCGGGGTCGGCGGCATGAACCACTTCCTGCTGCCCGAAGGGGCGGGGGCGGGGACCGACGCGGGGCGCCGCTACGGCGCCTATGCGATGGAGCTGCTGATCAACGACGTGCTCAAGGCCGGCGGTCGTCGCGACCGTCTGGAGGCCAAGCTGTTCGGCGGCGGCCGCATGTTCGACGCGCTCAAGGACGTGGGCGCCTCCAACGCCGATTTCGCCGAGCGTTTTCTGGCCGACGAGGGGATTCCCGTCGTCGGCTCCAGCCTCAGGGGCGCCGGGGGGCGTCGACTGCATTACTGGCCGGTCAGCGGTCGGGCGCTGCAACGCGCGGTCACGGATGCGGTCGCCCCGCGTCCGTCGCCGCCGTCGCCGCCCGTCGACGCCGGTTCGCTGGAGCTTTTCTGATGAGCGATTACGATACCCGAGGCCTGCTGACGGCGGTCTCTGCCGAACTGGCCGACATCCGCGCCGGCATCGACGAGGCCGGCGACCTGGTGTCCGAGCTGCTGATGGATGCGCCGCCCGAGCGGCGTCTGGCCTATCTGACGCGCATGCAGGCCTTCGACGTGCTGAGCCAGAGGGTCGACGCCCTGTCTGGTCTGGCGGCCGCCCTGGCCGCGGACCAGCCGATGGATACGGCCCTGGCCGCCCTGCCGTTGGCCGAGATGGCGGATCGCCTGCGCGAAACCTCGCTGCGGGGCAAACCGATGCGCGCCGCCGAACCCGCCAAGGGTCAGGACGTCAAGACCGGGGCAGGCGGCGACCTGCTGCTGTTCGACTGACATGAGCGCGAACGATCGGGTCAATCTGGAGCAATCGACGGTCCTGCTGATTGACGATAATCCGCAGGCGCTGGGCATGATCAGCTCTGTGTTCCACGGCTTCGGCGTGCGGGAGCAGATCAAGTGCGCCTCGGCCATCAAAGCCGTGGACGTAATCCAGCAGCGTCCCGTCGACCTGATCGTCATCGACTGCGCCGATCCGGCGATGGACAGCTACGCCTTCATCCGCTGGCTGCGGCGCGAGACGCCAGCTCCCTTACGCTTCATCCCGGTGATCCTGCTGACCGGCCACGCCTCCCAGTCCAAGGTGCGCGAGGGCCGCGACTGCGGCGTCAGCTTCGTGATCGCCAAGCCTCTGACCCCGGCGGTGCTGCTCAAGCGCCTGCTGTGGCTGGCGGGCGACGAGCGCGAGTTCGTCGAGAGCGCGACCTACGTCGGACCTGATCGTCGCGTGCGCAATTTCGGCCCGCCGCTGGGCATGCCGGGACGGCGCCGCGGCGACCTGTCGACCCACGTCGGCGCCGCGGTCGAGGCCAATATGGATCAATCCGACATCGACATGCTGATGAAGCCGCAAAGGGTTGCCCTATGACCGAAGCCCGCACCCTGAAGGTCAAGACCACGCTGGCGCGTCAGATGGCACAGCCGGGCGGCCGCACTATCGCCGATGTCGAGCGCCGCGCCAACGAACGGCTGGAGCGTCACCGCGAGGACGTGATGACGACCATCGCCGGAACCATCACCGAACTGGAACTGATCGTCGCCGTCGCCGCCTCGGGAACGGAGCCGCAGGTTTACAAGCTGGCGTCGTCGCTGCTCGATACGGCGGGCTTCTTCGACACCGGGCCGCTGTATGACGCGGGCTACAGCCTCTGCGACGTGGCCGACCGGATGCAGACGAACGACGCCTGGAGCTGGCCGTCGGTACAGGTCCACGTGCAGGCCTTGCGGCTGATCCTGACGAGCGGCTGCCAGGCCGACGCCACCAGCGACGCCCTGCTGATCGGGCTGCGCTCGGTCGCCGCCAAGACGCGGCAGGAGACCTAAATCCTTCTCCCCTTGCGGGAGAAGGTGGACGGCGAAGCCGGACGGATGAGGGGTTGCGCGACGTTAGACGTCGCAGCCTTCATCCTATGTCGAGCGACCCCTCATCCGGCCCTGACGGGCCACCTTCTCCCACAAGGGGAGAAGGGTCAGCCGTATCTCGCGATGCCCAGGTCCGCGGTCTCGATGTCCGGGGTCTTGCCGCTGACGATGTCGGCGATGACCTGGGCCGAGCCGCAGGCCATGGTCCAGCCCAGGGTGCCGTGGCCGGTGTTCAGGAACAGGTTGTCGAACTTGGTCTTGCCGATGACCGGCGTGCCGTCCGGCGTCATGGGGCGCAGGCCGGACCAGTAGCTCGCCGCCTTCAGGTCGCCCGCGCCGGGGAAGAGCGAGCCCACCGAATGCTCCAGCGTATTGCGGCGCTGCGCGGGCAGGACGTTGTTATAGCCCGAGATCTCGGCCATGCCGCCGACGCGGATGCGGTCGCCCAGGCGGGTGATGGCCACCTTGTAGCTCTCGTCCATGATGGTCGAGACGGGGGCGGCGGGCTCGTTCACGATGGGGGCGGTGATCGAATAGCCCTTCACCGGATAGACCGGCAGGGTCATGCCCAGCGGCTTGAGCATCTGCGGCGAATAGGAGCCCAAGGCCAGGACATAGGCGTCGGCGGTGATCACGCCCTTGTCGGTCTGGACGCCGCTGATCCGGCCCTTGTCGGTGGTCAGGGCGGTGATGGCGGTGTCGTAGAGGAAGGTCACGCCCTCAGCGGCGGCCACATCCCCCAGCGCATTGGTGAATTTGAAGCAGTCGCCGGTCTCGTCCTTGGGCAGGCGCAGGCCGCCGACGAACAGATCGCGCGTGGCCTTCAGCCCCGGCTCGGCGGCGATGCAGCCGTCCTGATCCAGCACCTCGAACGGCACCCCGCCCTCGCGCAGGACCTCGGTGTCCTTGTAGATGCCGTCCAACTGCTTCTGGGTGCGGAACAGTTGCAGCGTGCCTTGGGTGCGGTGATCGTAGTCCAGACCCAGCTCGACGTTCAGGGCGGTCTGAACCTCCTGGCTATAGTCCGCCAGACGCACCATCCGCGCCTTGTTCAGCGCATAGCGGGTCGAGGTGCAGTTCCTCAGCAGGGCCAGCAGCCAGCGCACGGTGGCGACGTTCATATGGGGCTGCAGGATCAGCGGGGCGTGGCGCATGAACAGCCACTTGACCGCCTTGGCCGGGATGCCCGGCGCGGCCCAGGGCGAGGAATAGCCGGGCGAAATCTCGCCGGCGTTGGCGAAGCTGGTCTCCAGCGCCGGGCCGCTCTGGCGGTCGATCACCGTGACCTCGTGGCCCGCCTTGGCCAGATAGTGAGCCGTTGTCACCCCGATGACGCCGGCGCCCAGGACTGCGATCTTCATTGGTCTCGACCTTACGAATTCCCCGCGCCCGTTCCCTAGACCAGTTTTTGCGTTTGTCGAGCGGTTGCGGGATGTGTTCGCTGCAACATGGCGCAAGCTCCCGCTCATCCCGCCGGGATGAGCGGTGAAGGGGAAACCAGGGTGATTCAGGTGGTCGCCCGGCGCAGCAGCACGCCGCCCAGCGGGGGCAGGTTTCCGGCCTTGCCCATATTCACCGCGTCGATCACGGCGTAGCCCTCGGGCGCCGCCCACGCGTGCGCTTCATGACCCAGATTGAACACCGCCAGCAGTCGTTCGTCGCCGCCGTCGCGGCTGAAGACCAGCAGAGGTTCGGTCGCCTGCATGGTCATGTCGCCCAGCCTGAGCGCCGGATGGGCGCGGCGCAGGGCCAGGAGGCGGCGTGTGGCGTGCAGCATGGATTTCGCGTTGGCCTCCTGCGTCTCCACCGCCAAGGCTGGGTGGCGGGCGTCGATCGGCAACCAGGGCTCGACGGTCGAGAAGCCGGCGAAGGGCGCATCCGCCTTCCACGGCATCGGCGTGCGGGCGCCGTCGCGGGCCAGGGTCTGGGGCCAGTTGGCGATGGCCTCGGGGTCGACCAGCCGCTCGAACGGCACCTGGCCTTGCGGCAAGCCCAACTCCTCGCCGTAATAGACGAAGACATTGCCGCGCAAGGACACCAGCAGCAGCATCAGCATTTCCGCCAGGGCCCGCTCGTCACGGCCCTCGGCCCAGCGCGAGACGGCGCGCGGCGCGTCGTGGTTGGAGAAGGTCCAGGACGGCCAGCCCTCTCCGGGCGCACCCGGCCACATGGCGGCGCCCGTCTTCACCCGGTCGGCCGTCAGCTTGTCGGCGTAGAGGTAGAGGAAGCCGTAGGCGCTGTTCAGATGGCGGTCGCCGGCGGTGTAGGCCTTCATTTCGCGCGCCGCGTGGTCGCCGCCGACCTCGGCCACGGTGAAGCGGTCGCCGGGGTAGGCGTCCGTCAGCGCCCGCACCCGCGTCAGGAAGGCGAGGATGTCGGGGTGCGACTGGTTGTAGAGCTTGTCCTGAAAGTCGAACGGACGGGTGCGCTTGCCGCCGGGCGGCAGGGGCGGATTGTCCCGCAGCGACGGGTCGTTGATCATGAAGTTGACGGCGTCGAGGCGGAAGCCGTCGACCCCGCGATCCAGCCAGAACCGACCGATGGCCAGCAACGCCTCCTGCACCGCCGGGTTGCGGCCGTTCAACTGCGGCTGCTCGGGCAGGAAGTTGTGCTGGTAATACTGGCCGCGTCGCGCGTCCCAGGTCCAGCCCGGCCCGCCGAAGACCGACTGCCAGTTGTTCGGCGGCGAACCGTCGGCCTTGGCGTCGGCCCAGACGTACCAGTCGGCGTAGGGGTTGGTCCGGTCCTGTCGGCTGGCCTTGAACCAGGCGTGCTGGTCCGAGGTGTGCGACCAGACCTGATCGACGATGATCTTCAACCCCAGGCCGTGGGCCTTTTCCACCAGGCGGTCGAAGTCGGCCAAGGTCCCGAACACCGGATCGACGTCGCAGTAGTCGGCCACGTCATAGCCGAAGTCCTTCATCGGCGAGGGGTAGAAGGGCGAGATCCACACCGCGTCCACGCCCAGCGAGGCGACGTGGTTCAGATGGGCGATGATCCCGTTGAGGTCGCCGATCCCGTCGCCGGTCGTGTCGGCGAAGCTGCGCGGATAGATCTGATAGATCACCGCCCCGCGCCACCATTTCCGATGCGGTTCAGAACCGGACGAAGGGGCGGGGCTCATGATCATCGTCAGGACGAGCGCGTCGGGTCGGTCAGCGGCTCGCCGTAGTCGCGGTCGCCGTGCAGATTGGCCGCCAGCGGCGCCGTGGTCCGCTCGATCATGCGGTGGACGAGCGGCTTGGCCGGGCCCTGATGCAGTGCGCCGAGACGCTCGGAGATGCCGGCGTCGGCCTGGGTGATGCGCAGGTTGTGGCGCACATAGTCCAGCCAGGTCGGGGTCTGGTATTTCTCGACCCAGACCTCGGGTTCGGCCAGGTCGCGCATCAGCCGCCACTGGCGCGCCCCGTCGCGGCGGCGGATGCGGCGGCGTTCGTCCATCACGGCCAGGAAGGCGTCGATGTCCTCCTCGCGGATGCGATAGGCGATGGTGACCACAACCGGGCCGCTGCGCGGTTCAATGGGCAGTTCGGTCGCCGGCTCGGTCCATCGCCGGAGCAGGTCCATGTTCAGATTGGCAGTCGAGGGCAGGGGCACCCGCAGGCCGATCAGGACGCACAGCACCAGCACCCCCGCCGACAGGCCCAGCGCCATGTCCAGGCCCTGCGTCTGGGCCAGCGCCCCCCACAGCCAACTGCCCCCCGCCATGCCGCCGAAGGCCGCCATCTGATACAGCGCCAGCGCCCGCGCCACGACCCAGCGCGGCACCGACATCTGCACCGTGACGTTGAAGGTCGACAGCACCAGCACCCAGCCTGCGCCCGCGATCATCAGGGCCGGCAGGGTCAGGGCCAGCCAGGGGCTGAAACCGACGACGGCGGCGGCGGCGGCGAAGGCCAGGGTGGCGACGCGGACCACGGTTTCGCTCTCGTAGCTGGCCCTCAGCTTGCCGATGAACAGAGCGCCGCCCACCGCGCCGACGCCGAAGGCGCCCAGCAGCAGGCCGAAGGCCAGAGGCCCGCCGCCGCCCTCGCGCGCCACCAGCGGCATCAGGGCCTGAACCGCGCTGGCGCCGACGCCGAACACCACGGCGCGCAGCAGGACCGCCGTCACGTGCGGCGACAGGAAGGCGTAGCGAACTCCGCCGCCCATGGCCGCCAGCAGGCCTTCGCGCGGCAGGGTCTGTTTCGGCCGATCGGGCTTCCACCGGAACAGGACGATCAGCAGGCCGACATAGCTGCAGGCGTTGACCGCAAAGGCCGCCGCCGCGCCGGCCGCCGCCACGATCAGGCCGCCGATGGCCGGGCCGACGCTGCGGGCCATGTTGAAGCCCATGGAGTTCAGGGTCACGGCCCCGGCCAGGTCCTGGCGCGGGACCATGTCGCCGACCGACGCCTGCCAGGCCGGGCCGTTGAAGGCGACGCCGCAGCCGATCAGGAAGGTGAAGGTCAGCAGCACCCAGGGCGTGATCAGCCCCATCCAGGTCATGATCGACAGGCCCGTCGAGACCAGCAGCATGAAGGTCTGGGCCGCCAGCATGATGCGGCGACGGTCCACCGTGTCGGCCAGGGCCCCCGCCGCCAGCGACAGCAGCATGATAGGCAGGGTCACCGAGGCCTGGACCAGGGCCACCATCTGGGCCGAGGCGATGGAGGACATCATCCAGGCGGCGCCGACCGACTGGATCAGGCCGCCGAAATTGGTCACCAGGCTGGTGACCCAGACGGCGCGGAAGACCGGATGGTTCAGCGGGGCCAGGGCTCCGGCGCGGAGGCGCGGGGAGATGTCTGGGCTGGTCATGACGCGGACCGGCTGAGGCTGAACATGAAGATGGCGGCGCCCGAACGGTGACTGCGGAACGAAGCGCTACTGCACCCCTTTGCCGCCGGCTTGGCAAGCCAACGCCCCGACTTTCGGTCGGTTCATCATGACTTTGCCGAAAAGGCCGACGATGACGCGCCCGACCGCAGCCCCTATAGAGGCCGCTACCCCTTCGTCGCCTTCGCCGGAATCCCTTCCTTGACGTCTGAAACCGCCTCGCCCGTCTGCGTCGCCGCCCTCTATCGCTTTGCGCCGATTGCCGATCGCGAGGCGGTGCAGGCGCGGCTGCTGGATCTGTGCGGGGACGAAGTGAGGGGCACCCTGCTGGTGGCGCATGAGGGGCTGAACGGCACCATCGCCGGACCGGACGCGGCGGTTGCGCGCGTGGTGGACGGCGTGCGGGCCATGCCTGGTTTCGACCGGCTGGAACTGAAATACTCGACCGCCGAGGTCATGCCGTTTCACCGCATGAAGGTGCGGCTCAAGGCCGAGATCGTCACCATGGGCGTGACCGGCATCGATCCGGTCGAGGGCGTCGGCGCCTATGTCTCGCCGCAGGACTGGAACGCCCTGATCGCCGATCCGGACACCATCGTGATCGACACCCGCAACGACTACGAGGTAGAGGTCGGCACCTTCGCGGGCGCCATCCAGCCCAACACCCGGACGTTTCGCGAGTTTCCCGATTGGTTCCGCAGCGAGGGCCGCGCCCTGCTGGACCGGCCCAATCCGCCCAAGATCGCCATGTACTGCACCGGCGGCATCCGCTGCGAAAAGGCCACCGCCTTCCTCAAGGCCGAGGGCGTCGAGCAGGTCTTCCATCTGGAAGGCGGCATCCTGAAATACCTCGAGACCATCCCCGAGGCCGAGAGCCTGTGGCGCGGCGACTGCTTCGTCTTCGACGAGCGGGTCGCGGTCGGCCATGGCCTGAAGGAAGGCGACCACAGCCTGTGCCGCGGCTGTCGCATGCCGGTCAGTCCCGAGGCGCGCCTGTCGCCCCTCTATGTCGAGGGCGTCTGCTGCGAGCGGTGCCATGATGAGCGCACCGACGAACAGCGCGAGGGCTACGCCGAGCGCCAGAAGCAGATGGAGATCGCCGCCCGGCTGGGCATCGAACACGTCGGGGCGGGGCCGAAGCGGGCGGAGTCCTGATCTCGTCGCTGCGTCTCCTTCCCTCTCGAGGGGGAAGGGCCTGATGAGGCGTTGTCTGACGGACTGTGTTTAGGTGTCGGTTCTCTGAGACCGGAGCCCGCCGATGTCGTCCTTCCGTCCCGTCGCCCGCCTCGACACCCACGAGGTGACGAACCAGCCGCCGCCGCTGGAGGACGTCAACCTGTTCACCGGCGACCGGGCGCTGGCCGACGCCGTGCGGCGCGCTGGCGGAAGCCAGCACGAGGCCCAGCTGACCGCGCTGGGCGCCCGCTGCGGCTCGGCGGAGGTTATCGACTGGGGCGTTCAGGCCAACCGCGTGCCGCCGGTGCTGGACACCCACGACCGCTATGGCCGCCGCATCGACGAGGTGACGTTTCATCCCGCCTACCATCAGCTGATGACCTTGGGGATGGAGACGGGCCTCGCCTCGGTCGCCTGGGACGGCACGCCGAACGGCCACGTCGCCCACGCCGCCATCCTGTTTCTGACGGGGCAGGCGGATTCCGGGACCAGCTGTCCCATGACCATGACCTATGCCTCGGTCCCGGCCCTGGCGGTCGATCCGGCGGTCGGCACGCCGTGGATCGAGAAGATCAGAGGCGGTCGCTACGATCCCGCCGTCCGTCCCGCGCCCGATAAGGCGGGCGTGACCGTCGGCATGGCCATGACCGAGAAGCAGGGCGGCTCGGACGTGCGCGCCAACACCACCCGCGCCGAGGCGGTCGGCGAGGACGGCTGGTATCGCCTGACGGGCCACAAGTGGTTCTGCTCGGCGCCCATGTCGGACGCCTTCCTGACCCTGGCCTATGCGCCGGGCGGCCTGACCTGTTTCCTGCTGCCGCGCTGGACGCCCGACGGCGAGCGCAACGCGGGCTTCCGCGTCGTGCGGCTGAAGGACAAGCTGGGCGACCGCTCCAACGCCTCGTCTGAGGTCGAGTATCACGGCGCCCTGGCTCAGCGGCTGGGCGAGGAAGGGCGGGGCACAGCCACCATCATCCGCATGGTGCAGCATACGCGGCTGGACTGCGTCGTCGGCTCGGCCCAGCAGATGCGCGGGGCGCTGGCCCAGGCCATCTGGCACGCGCAGCACCGCACCGCCTTCCAGAAGCGGCTGATCGACCAGCCGATGATGGCGGCGGTCCTGGCCGATCTGGCGGTCGAGAGCGAGGCGGCGACGGCGCTGTCGATGCATCTGGCCGGGGTCTTTGACCGGGACGACCCGGTCGGGCGGCTGCTGACGCCCATCGCCAAATACTGGGTCTGCAAGCGCGCGCCGGGCATGATTTACGAAGCGATGGAGAGCCTGGGCGGGGCCGGCTACGTCGAGACCGGGCCGATGCCGCGCCTGTTCCGTCAGTCGCCGTTGAACGCCATCTGGGAAGGGTCGGGCAACGTCATCGCTCTGGACGTCCTGCGGGCCTTCGGACGCGAGCCGGAAGCGGTCGAGGCCCTGCGCGGCTTTCTGGAGGCGGCGCGCGGGCGGGACGGCGTCTATGACCGCTGGCTGGACGCGCTGGACTTCGCCCCGTCGTTCGAGGCGGCGGCTCGCCTGTCGATCGAGCGGCTGGCGCTCGCCGCGCAGGCGGCGGTGCTGTTGTCGAATGAGAGTCCCGTCGCCGACGCCTTCTGCCGTCTGCGGCTGGCGCCGCGCGGCGCGGCCTACGGCGCCTTCGACGCCGTGATCGACGCGCCGGGAATCCTCAAGCGGGCTTCGCCCGCCTGAAACATCAGGCGGCGGCTCGTGGAGGCGAGCCGCCGCCGTTGCTTAGCTCAGGACGATGATCGCCACGCGGCGATTCTGCGCCCGGCCTTCGCGGGTGTCGTTCGGCGCGACCGGCTTGGTCTCGCCATAGGAGATGGTCGCCATGCGGTTCAGGGCGATGCCCTGGCTGCTCAGATAGCGACGGACGGCTTCCGCGCGGGCCTGACCCAGTTGCTGGTTGTGCATTTCGCTGCCAGCCGAGTCGGTGTGGCCCTGGATTTCCAGATAGACGTTGCGGTTCTCGCTCTTGAGACGCTGCACCAGTTCGGACAGGCGCTGTTCGGCTTCCGGCGAGAGGGCGTCGCGGTTGACCGGGAATTTCACCGAGTCGTCCGACAGCACCACCTCATAGAGGAACTTGCCTTCGGCCAGCTTGTGCGCGGCGTTGGCCCGCGCCAAGGCTTCACCGGCGGTTCCTTCGACCTGCGTCAGGTGCGCGTCGACCTGGGTGACGCGCTCGTCCACCACGGCAACGTTGTCGCGCACGAAACGATGGCTCGCACACCCGCTTGCGGCCAAGCCTGCCAGCACCACCACTGCACTGGCCGCGACCGCTTTAGATGTAAGTTTGATCAAGTTGAGTCTCCTTCGTGCCGGGGCGCTACTCCGGGGATTGCGCGATGCAGCGCCCGCAGGGATGCAGGGAACGGCGCTGCAAAGACGCGCCACAACCGACAAGGTTTCAGCTTAACCATAGAAAAATATGAGAAATCACTGGTTTTAATCAGTTTGGCGTATTCAAGGCGCGGCGCCATGATGCTGACGCGGGGCGATGATTTCGAACGATCCGCCTCTCTATCCTGAGGTCGACGCGTTGGGATATTCATGTTCCTTGACCAGATCTTGAATGGGGCGCTCCCGATGGAGCCGGCTGCTTGAGCGGCCAGGGGCCTAAGGAGGGGCGAAAGACGCGGCGGCGGGCGCTGACCGCGATCGCCAGCGTCGCCGCGCATCTGCTGGTGCTGGCCGCCATCCTGCTGGCGCCGACCAGGACCCCGGTCTATGCGCCCGAGGCCGAACCGATCGAGGTGACCCTGGTCGAGCCGCCGCCGCCGTCGCCGACGCCCGCGCCCGATGAAGGGGGCGGCGGTTCGCCGGCCCCGGCGCCGACGCCTGCCCCAGCGCCGACCCCGTCTCCGGCCAAGACGCCCGCCAAGGCCGAACGCGCCGCGCCGACGCGGCCTTCGCCCCGGCCCAGCCGCCCGGCGCCCCCGTCGCCCAAGGTCGCGCCCGTGCCGATCACCGCGCCCGCGCCCAGCGTCTCCTACGTCTTCATGGGCGACGCCGCCCTGGCCGGCGCCCTGACGGCGGGCGGCGGGGCGGGGGCCGGCGCGGGTTCGGGAACGGGCAGCGGGACCGGCGCCGGCAGCGGATCGGGCAGCGGTTCGGGTTCAGGCTCGGGCTCGGGCGGGTCCTGCGACATGGTCCGGCGTCTGCAGGACGCCTTGCGCAACGCGCCGGGCGTGAGCGCCGCCCTGACCGAGGCCTATCGCACCTCGGGCGCCAACGGGCGGGCCATTCTGATCTGGAACGGCGACTGGGTGCTGAGCCCGGGCCAGGAGGGCAAGGGGCTGGCGGGGGTGCGTCAGGCCGTGGCCGTCACGGTCGGCTTCTCGCCGCGCGCCTGCAAGACCGAGACGGTGCACGGCTATGTCGTGCTGACGCTCGGTGACGGCCCCGGCGCGGCGCGTCTGGCCCTGGGGACCGGTCAGTGGCGCTGGGCCGATCTGCTGTCGCTGAACTAGGCTCGGTCGAGGATCAGCTGAGGCCCAGCGGGCCGTAGAGCCAGGTCAGCCAGATGCCGATCGCTAGAAACACCCCGAACGGCAGGCGGTCGGTCGCCGACATCTGACGCCGCACGATCAGCATGGCCAGCACCACGCTGAGGCCGGCAGCGGAGGCCCACAGCAGCACGCTGGGCAGGCCCGTCCAGCCGACCCAGGCGCCGCCCGCGCCCATCAGGAAGGGATCGCCGCCGCCCAGGCCCTCGCGCCCGCGCACGCGACGATAGAGGAAGGCCAGAAGCCACAGCGCGCCGAAGCCGACCGCCGCCCCGATCAGCGGCGGGATCAGGGCTGAAGGCAGGGCGGCGGGCAGGCCTGCCGGATGCAGCAGCACCGCCGCCACCAGGCCGCTGACGAACAGCGGCAGGGTCAGCTGGTCGGGCAGCCAGAAATGCTCGGCGTCGACCAGGGCCAGGATCAGCAGGTTCCATCCCAGCACCCCGGTCATCAGGGCGGTGGCGAAGTCGGCGGAGTGCAGCCCGGCCCAGACCCCGATCAGGCCCGACCCCAGCTCGATCAGCGGATAGCGGATAGGGATGGTCGAGCCGCAATCGGCGCAGCGTCCTCGCGACAGGGCCCAGCTGAGCACCGGGATCATCCGCCACGGCTTCAGCGTCCGGCCGCAGCCGCCGCAGCGCGAGCGGTCGAACACCACGTCCTCGCCGCGCGGCAGGCGCAGGCTGAGCAGACCCAGGAAGCTGCCGACGATCAGGCCGACGCCGCCCAGGAAGGCTGCGAATATCATCATCTGGCGCCTCCCCGATCCATGGCCGCTCTCTGCACTAGCGGGCGCGGGCGGTTTGGGGGAGGCGGAATCGGCGCTGCGCATCGACGAGGCATGAATTGCCGACCGTGCCGGGACGGTTTTTCACGTAAGCGCCGCCACAGCTTCACGGAACGGCGCCTGAACCGTCGCGGTTCGGCGGCGGCCCTGTCACATCCAGCTTCTAGGGAAGGGACCGGGCAGGCGGGCGCCGATCATCCAGTCTCGGACAATCCGTCCGGACGTCCTCCTGCATGTCTCATTTGCTCAGACACGGTGGAGAACGATGACCGCTCTCAAGACGAAAACCCTGCTCGCGGTCGCCGCCAGCGCCCTGGCCCTCGCCGCCTGCGGCGGAGACGGCACCTCTGAACTTCAAAACCCCGGCAACACCGGCGGCAACCCGGGAACGGGCGGCGGCGGCGGCGGCAACGGCGGCGGCGGAAGCGGCTCGACCGGCGCCTGCCCGGCCCACCCCAACGTGACCAAGGTCACCGTCGGCACCGAAGAGCACTGCCGCATCTCGGGCGAGATCCTGACCAATCTGACCCTGACGGCCGGCCCGGCCTATCAGCTGAACGGCACGGTCAAGGTCGGCAAGGACGTCGGCTTCGACGGCCAGAAGGCCGGCGGCGTCACCGCCGTCCTGTCGATCGATCCGGGCGTCAAGATCTACGCCGGCACCCGCACCTCGCAGCTGGCCATCCAGCGCGGCTCGCGCATCAACGCCCAGGGCACCGCGGCCCAGCCGATCGTCCTGACCAGCGCCGACGCCCTGGGCTACGCCACCACCCTGGGTCTGGCCAACGCCCGTTCGCCGCTCGCCGCCGGCGTCCGCGACGACCCCTATTCGGGCGAGTGGGGCGGCCTGTCGCTGCTGGGCCGCGGCGTGATCAACAACTGTCCGGCCGCGCCGGCCGTGTGTGAAGCCGAAGCCGAAGGCGGCTCGGGCCTGTACGGCGGCAACGTGCCGAACGACACCTCGGGCACGCTGAAGTACGTTCGCGTCGAGTATGCCGGCGTGCGCTTCACCGAGACCAACGAACTGAACGCCATCGCCTTCTGGGGCGTCGGCTCGGGCACGACCGTCGACTATATCCAGGCTCACAACGGCGGCGACGACACGGTCGAGTTCTTCGGCGGTTCGGTCAACGTCAAGCACCTGGTGCTGACGGGCGCCGACGACGACAGCTTCGACTGGACCTTCGGCTGGAACGGCAAGGCCCAGCATATCGTCATCGCCCAGAACCCGCTGCAGCCGGCTGGCGACGCGGGCTATGAGGCCGACAACAACGAGCTGGCCTTCGACATCCTGCCGCGCTCGGCCCCGACCATCGCCAACGCGACCCTGGTCGGCAACACCACCGTGGGCGCCGGTCTGCGCCTGCGTCGCGGCACCGCGGGCAAGCTGTACAACCACGTCGTGGCCAACCGCTTCGTCCACGGTCTGCGCATCGACGACGCCCCGACCTACGCCCAGGCGGACGCCGGCGCCCTGTCGCTGCGCTCCTTCTACATCTCGACGGCCACGCCGTTCCACAGCGCCACGGCCCAGGCCGTCTTCGCCAAGGACGCCAACAGCCGCACGGGAACCTCGACCCTGTCGTCCTACACCTCGGGCGGCCGCGCCTACATCAACGGCGTCAACGAGAACGGCGTGGTCGCGGTCGATCCGCGCACGATCGACGGCTTCTTCGATGCGGCCCCCTACGTCGGCGCCGTCCGCGACTCCGCGTCCAACTGGACGCTGAACTGGACCCGCTGGCTGAACGACTAAGGGTCGGTTCGATCCTGAAACGGCGGACGGCTGACCAGCCGTCCGCCGTCTCGCCTTTCCTCCTTCTTTCCGGCGCTCGCACCGAAGGACCTTCTTGAGATGACGCCCACCCGCACGTTCGGCCTCGCCGGCCTGCTCGCCAGCACCATTCTGACCGCGCCCGCCCTGGCCTGGGCCCATGACGGCGTCGCTTCGACGGCCCCGGAGGCAGCGCCTGAGCCCTCGCTCTCGGAGCCCGCGGCTGATCCCGACGCCGTCTCGGCGGTCGCGGACATCGTCGTGCGCGGCCGCTTCGTGCCGGACGTGAAGCGCGAGACCTCGGCGGTCGCCAACATCCTGACCGAGGAAGACATCAAGCGCTCGGGCGACTCGGAAATCGGCGAAGCCCTGGCCCGCGTCACCGGCCTGTCCATCGTCGGCGACGGCTATGTCTATGTGCGCGGCCTCGGCGACCGTTATTCGAGCATCATCCTGGACGGCTCGACCCTGCCCAGTCCCGAGCCGCTGAAGCGGGTGGTGCCGCTGGACCTGTTCCCGACCTCTCTGGTGTCCAGCGCCCAGATCCAGAAGACCTATTCGGCCCAGTATCCGGGCGAGTTCGGCGGTGGTCTGATCGCCCTGTCGACGCGCGCCATCCCCAACGAACGCTTCCTGTCCTTCGGCGCCTCGATCGCCGCCGAGACGGAAACGACCGGCAAGGAAGGCCTCTACTGGGATGCGGGCGGCAAGCTGTCGAACATCGGCATCGCCGACAACAGCCTGAACCTGCCCGGCTTCATCAAGATCGACCCCTCGCTGAAGTCCTTCGCCAACAACCCGGCCATGCTGCAGGCGGCGGGTCGGTCGCTGCGCAACATCTGGTCGATCGACGGCGACAAGAACCTGCCGGACTTCGGCTTCAACCTGTCGGGCGCCGAAATCGTCGACCTGTCGAACGGCGTGCGCCTGGGCGGCTTCGTCGCCCTCGACTACGGCTATCAGGTCCGCAACCGCGAGGGCGTGCGCAACTCGTTCGAGGTCAACGGCGGCGTCAACGATCAGATCAGCCCCGAGGCCTGCGCCGGCGCCGGCGGCCTGTCGAACGCGACCGGCTGCGGCTTCCACCGCACGGAACAGGAATACGCCCTGAACGCCCTGGGCGCCTTCGGCATCGAGTTCAATGAGAACCATGAGCTGAAGCTGACCACCCTGCTGCTGCGCAAGACGCGCCAGCAGGCCCTGATCGAACGCGGCCTGTTCTCGGCCGACCCCGGCCTGATCCGCAGTTTCCAGCGGCTCAACTGGATCGAGCAGCAGATGAACTCGAACCAGTTGTCGGGTCGTCACGTCTTCGACCTGCCGATGGCGCTGGACCGGTTGCAGATCGACTGGCGCGCGGCCTATTCGACCGCCTCGCGCGACACGCCCTATCGCCGTGAATACTCCTATCGTCTGGAGCCGGACAACGTCTTCCGCATGACGCCGGGGTCGGATTCCAACCGCACCTTCTTCAGCGCCCTGGAAGACCAGAACATCGAGTTCGGTCTCGACTTCACCCTGAACGGCACGGTCGCCGACCGCGAGATCGTCCTGAAGGCCGGCGGCCTGCATCAGGAGCGCGAGCGTGACTTCGCCAGCCGCCGCTATTCGTTCCAGCCGGCGGCGGGGGTGATCATCACGCCCGAGCTGCGCAGTTATGTGCCGGAAATCATCTTCAGCCCTGACAACATCGGCGGCAACGCGGGCTACACCCTGCGCGACATCACCGATCCGTCGGACTTCTTTGACGCGACGATGGAGATCAACGCGGCCTACGCCTCGGCCGAGGTCGAGCTGATCCCGGACCTGCGCGTCACGGCGGGCGTTCGTTACGAAGATTCCGAGCAGCGGGTGAACAGCTTCATCCCGCTGGGCGAGACCGGCGCGGGCGATCCCATCGCCGCCAACCTGGCCCAGGACTTCTGGCTGCCGACGGCGGCGGCGACCTGGGAGTTCGCCGACAACATGCAGTTGCGCTTCGGCTATTCGAAGACGATCAACCGTCCCGACCTGCGCGAACTGTCGAACGCCCTGTTCCTGGACGACGACTCCAACACCCTGGAGCGCGGCAATCCGAACCTGAAGATCGCCGAGATCCAGAACTACGACCTGCGCTGGGAATGGTATTTCGGCCAGCGCCAGTCGGCCACCATCGGCCTGTTCTACAAGGCCTTCGACAACCCGATCGAGCGCACCTATCAGCCCATCGGCGAAGGCTTTGGCCGCTCGTTCCAGAACGCGCAGGAAGCCACCCTGAAGGGCGTCGAGGCCGAGGTCGACTACACCCTGCCGATGGACGTCTGGGCCCCGAACCTGGGCTGGTTCCACGACAACGAAGTCTTCGTCGTCGCCAACGTCACCTGGTCGGACTCCGAAGTGACCGACGCTTCCTACACCCGCGCCCTGCAGGGTCAGTCGGAATGGCTGGGCAACCTGCAGATCGGCTTCGAGAACACGACCGCCCGCCGCCGAGCCACCCTGCTGGTCAACTATCAGGGCGAGCGGATTTCGGACGCGGGCATCATCACCGGCTCGACCCGTCTGCCGGACGTGGTCGAGACCCCGCCGATCATGCTGGACCTGGTCGCCAGCCAGACCTTCACCGTCGGCGGTCGCGACTATGACCTCGGCGCCAAGGTCGAGAACCTCCTGGGCGAAGAGTATGAGCGCAGCCAGTCGTTCGCCAACGGCGGCACGGGCGTGGTCGAGGGCTACAAGCTGGGTCGGACCATCTCGCTCAGCCTGTCGACGACCTTCTGATCCGCATACGGCGACGTTGTCACAACAACGTCTCGCCGCCGTCATCGCGGCGTGAGGCTCTGACCCCGGCTGCTGCGCTAAGCAGCCGGGGTTCCCGTTTTCGGGGGTGTTCGGAGCATCGGGCGTGATCGCACGGGTTGGGGAATGGGGGCGTCAGGCGCAGGCGGCCATGGCCGCGCGACCGGGGCGGATCCGCGCCGGCGCCGAGATCGCCCTGGTCGCTCTGCTGGCGGTGCAGGCGGGGCGTGTGGCGTGGATTTTCGTTGCGCCTGAGGCTGAACCGGCGGTCGCCGCCCGCGCCGAGGCTGCGCCCGTGGACGCCTCCATCTTCCAGCGTTTCGACGCCTTCTTCCGCACCGGCGACAAGAGCAGCCTGGCCGAGGCGGCGGGCGCCGACAGCGACGCCCTGCGCCTGTTCGGGGTGCGCGCGGGCGGGCCCGACGGCGGCTCGGCCATCATCGGCCTGCCCGACGGTCGTCAGGTCTCGGTCGGCGTGGGCGAGACCATTTCCGAAGGCCTGACCCTGGCCTCGGTCGGTGAGGATTTCGTCACCGTGTCGCGCGGGGGATCGGTCAGCCGACTGGTCTTCACCGAGACGCCCGCGGGCGCGGCGACCCCGCCTCCGCCGCCCACGACCGCCCAGGTCATGACGCCGACCGGCGCGCCAGCCCCGGTATCGGCTGCGGCCCCTGCCGCCGCGCCGACCGGGCCGGTCGTCGATCCGCAAAGGCTGATGGCTCAGGCGTCCCTGCGTCCGCGCATGGAGGGCTTGCGCATCAAAGGCTTCACCCTGGCCGCGCGCGGCGACGGGGCGGCGCTGAGGGCGGCGGGGCTTCAATCCGGCGACGTCATCCTGGCCGTCAACGGGGCCGAACTGAACAGCCTGGAACGCCTGTCCGACCTGGGCGGCGAGCTTTCCGGCAGCAGCGCCGCCGAAATCCGCTTCGAGCGGAACGGCCGCGTGCAGACCACCACCATAAGGACCGGCCCGTGATGCGCCTTCACCGCTCTTTCGCCGCCGTCGCCCTGTCGGCCCTGATCGCCGCGCAGGGGCCCTTGTCGGCCTCGCCGGTCATGGCTCAAGAGGGCGCGCGCCAGACCCTGAACGTCCAGGGCGCCGACATCCGCGCCTTCATTCAGGACGTGGCCCGGACCACGGGCCGCACCTTCATCGTCGACCCCGCCGTGACCGGAAACGTCACCGTCACCAGCCAGCGCGCCTTGACCAAGACTGAGCTGTTCGAGGTCTTCCTCTCCACCCTGCGCGCCAATGGTCTGGTGGTGACGCCGACGTCCTCTGGCGCCTATCGGATCAGCCCGGCCCAGGGCGCGGCGCAGGGACCGTCCACGGTCGGGTCGGAACGCTTCTCGACCCAGGTCTTCCAGCTGCGCAACATCGACGCCGCCTCGGCCGCCGAGACCATCCGGCCGCTGGTCGGCGCACAAGGTCAGGTGCTGGCCAACCCCAGCGGCAACAGCGTCGTGGTCGCCGACTTCGCCGACAACCTGAGCCGCATCCGCAGCCTGATCCAGCGCATTGACGTGGACCGGGCCTCCTTCGACGTGGTGACGCTGGAGAACTCTTCCGCCGCCGAGATCGCGGGCGTCTTGGCCCAGGTTCTGGCCCCGCCCGGCGGCCAGCCGGGGCAGGGCATGGTCTCGGTGACGCCGGTGGCCAGCTCCAACTCCGTCATCCTGCGCGGCGATCCCGCCGCCGTGGCGCGGGTGCGGCCCCTGATCGAGGACCTGGACCGCCGCGCCCGCTCGGCCGATGACGTCAAGGTCGTCTTCCTGCAGCACGCCAACGCCGAGCAGTTGCTGCCCGTGCTGCAACAGATCGTCGGCCAGCCGGTGACGGCGGCCAGCGCGACCGCCGCCCCTGCCGCGCGCGGAGCCGGCGAAGCCGCGCCGCCCCAGGCTGTCTCCGCTCCGGCCGCGCCGGTCGCGGGCCAGAAGGCCAGCATCGCCCGCTTCCCCGGCGCCAACGCCCTGGTCATCTCGGCCTCGTCGGAGACGCAGCGGATGCTGGCCGAGGTCATCCGCCAGCTCGACAGCCGGCGCCAGCAGGTGCTGATCGAGGCCATCGTCGTCGAACTGGGCGACACCGCCGTGCGCGAGCTGGGCGTCCAGTGGCTGCTGGCCGGATCGGACGGCAACCCCGTCGGTCTGACCAACTACTCCGACCGCGCCGCGCCTCTGGTCCCGATCGCGGGCGGGGCGGCGGCGGGCCAGTTGGACAAGGACAACCCCTTGCGCGAGCAACTTCAGAACCTGGCCCTGAACAGCCTGGTCGGCGCCAACGGCTTCATCGGTGGCGGCGGCGGCCGGATCGGCTCGGACGGCCTGTTCGGCTTCATCATCAATGCGGCCAAGTCGGACGAAGGCTCCAACCTGCTGCAGACCCCGTCGCTGATGACGCTGGACAACGAGGAGGCCACCATCCTGGTCGGGCAGGAGGTGCCGATCACGACCGGCGAGACCCTGCTGGACGGCAACTCCAACCCCTTCCGCACGACCCAGCGCCAGGACATCGGCGTCAAGCTGATCGTCAAGCCGCAGATCAACGCCGGCGGCTCCATCACCCTGTTCCTGCGCCAGGAGGTGTCCAGCATCAACGGCGTCCTGACCAAGGGCGCGTCCGATCTGGTGCTGAACAAGCGCGAGCTGGAGACGACCTTGGTCGTGGACGACGGCGAGATCGCGGTCGCCGGCGGCCTGCTGGATCAGAACGATCGCCTGTCGGTCGACAAGGTGCCGGGCCTCGGCGACATCCCCGTAGTCGGCAACCTGTTCAAGTCGACCAGCCGCCAGCGCGGGCGGACCAACCTGATGATCTTCATCCGCCCGACCATCATCCGCACCCCGGGCGACGCCCAGCAACTGAGCGCTGACCGCTGGGGCTATATGCGCGGCGAGCAGATGCGCGCCCAGCCGGGCGTCGAACCCAGCCTGGACGAGATGCTGCGCGACTATATGCGCACCCAAGCCCCGGTCGCGCCCTCGGCGCTGGACAATCCCCGACCGGGCGTGGCGGTGCCGACAGGTGAGGTGACGATCTCGTCGCTTGCGCCCGCCCAGATCACGACCTCCCCGCAGGGCTGAGGACCATGATCACCCTGGTCAATCCGACGCTGCCCTACGGCTTCGCCAAGCGGAACGGCGTCATCCTGCTGGACGCAGGCGACATCGCCGTGGTCGGCCTGCGCGAGGGCGCCGACCCTCTGGCCCTGATCGAGACGCGCCGGGCGCTGGGGCGGCCGCTGCAGGTTCAGGTCCTGGATCAGGCCGAGTTCGACCGCCGCCTGTCCGACGTCTATGCGGGCGACCTGAACGCGGCGGGCGATCAGCAGATGGACATGCCGTCGGGGCTGGACGGCCTGATCGAGGACCTGCCCGCCGCCGCCGACCTGCTGGACTCGGCCGACGACGCGCCGGTCATCCGCATGATCAACGGCATCATCGCCGAGGCCGTGCGCGCCGGCGCCTCCGACATCCACCTGGAGCCCTATGAAAGCGCCTTGGTCGTGCGGATGCGCGTCGACGGCGTCCTGCGCGAAAGCCTCAGCCTGAACCCGCGCATCACGCCCCTGCTGGTGTCGCGGATCAAGGTCATGGCGCGGTTAGATATCGCCGAGAAGCGCGTGCCGCAGGACGGGCGCATTCCGCTGGCGCTGGGCGGCAAGACGCTGGACGTGCGCGTCTCGACCCTGCCGTCGCGGGCGGGCGAGCGGGTGGTGCTGCGCATCCTCGACAAGGATCAGGCCGATCTGCGGCTGGAGGACCTGGGCATGGACCCGGTCGCGCTGGACGCCTTCCGCGCCGCCCTGCGCGAGCCGAACGGCATCATCCTCGTCACCGGGCCGACCGGCTCGGGCAAGACGACCAGCCTCTATGCCGGCCTGTCGCTGCTGAACGACGCCACGCGCAACATCCTGACGGTCGAGGACCCGGTCGAATACGCCATCGACGGCGTCGGCCAGACCCAGGTCAATCCCAAGGTCGGCATGACCTTCGCGGCGGGCCTGCGCGCCATTCTGCGTCAGGACCCGGACGTGGTCATGGTCGGCGAAATCCGCGACGTGGAGACGGCCAGCGTCGCGGTTCAGGCCTCGCTGACCGGGCATCTGGTCCTGTCCACCGTCCATACCAACGACGCCGCCGGGGCCGTGACCCGTCTGCGCGACATGGGGGTGGAGCCCTTCCTGCTGGCCTCGACCCTGAGGCTGATCGTGGCCCAACGGCTGGTGCGCCGCCTGTGCGGCCAGTGCCGTCAGTCGGAACCCGCCGACGCCGCCACGGCCCGTCTGTGCGGCGTGGCCGAGGGCGCGACGGTCTGGCGGGCGCAGGGCTGCGGCGCGTGCAACCACACCGGCTATGTCGGCCGCGTCGGCGTCTATGAGACGCTGAAGATCGACGACAAGGTGCGGCGCCTGATCGCCGCCGAGGCGGACGAGGAAGCCCTGATCGCCGCCGCCTTCCCCAAGGGCGGGACCCTGACGGACCGCGCGCGCGCCCTGGTGCTGGCGGGCGTGACCTCGGTCGAGGAGGCCGTGCGCGTCACCCGTCAGGAAACGCCCGAGGCGCATCCCTTGCCTGAGCCAGCATTGGGAAGCGCCGCCTGATGCCCGCCTTCGACTACAGCGCTGTGGACGTCTCGGGCCGCACCGTCGCGGGCGTGCTGACCGCGCCGGACGAGGCGGCTGCGAAGAAGGCGCTGGACCGCCGCCGCTTGATGACCCTGTCGCTCAGCCGCCCCTCTGGGGCTTCGACCCCGACGGACAAGACCCCGCGCCTGCGTCAGAAGCTGTCGTCGCGCACCCTGGCCCTGACCACGCGCCAGTTGGCCACCCTGATCACCGTCGCCCCGGTGGACGAGGCCCTGCGCACCCTGATGCTGCAGGCCGAACGGCCCGACGTGCGCCGCATCCTGTCGGGCGTCCATGCGGGCGTGGTCGAGGGCCAGCGCCTGTCGGAGGCCATGGCCCGTCAGGGCGCGGCCTTCCCGCCGCTCTATCGCGCCACCGTCGCGGCGGGCGAGGCTTCGGGCGCGCTCGGCGCCATTCTGGAGCGTCTGGCCGAGGGGCTGGAGCGCGACCAGCAGGTGCGCGGCAAGGTCATCACCGCCCTGGTCTATCCCGCGGTGCTGGCCCTGGTGGCGCTGGGGGTGGTGACGGCCCTGATGGTCTTCGTCGTGCCCAAGGTGGTCGATCAGTTCGACAGCATGAACCAGACCCTGCCCCTGCTGACGCGGGCGGTGATCGGCGTGTCCGACCTGATGCGCCACTGGGGCTGGCTGTTCCTGCTGCTGCTGGTTGGCGGCGGCGCGGGCTTCGTCGCGGGCCTGAGGAATCCCGGCTTCCGGCTGGCGGTGGACCGGCGTGTGCTGCGCCTGCCCGTCGTCGGCCGGCTGACGCGCGACCTGCACGGGGCGCGGATGGCGCGGACCCTGTCGACCATGATCGCGGCGGGCCTGCCGGTGCTGGAGGGGCTGACCATCACCGCCCGCACCGTGTCCAACCGGGCGCTGCGGGCCTCGACCGAGATGATGGCCGACGCTGTGCGCGAGGGCGGGGGCCTGTCCGCCGCCATGCGCCGCGCCGACGTCTTCCCGCCGATCCTGGTGCACATGACCGCGTCCGGCGAGGCCAGCGGCCGGCTGGAGCCGATGATGGAGCGCGCCGCCGACTATCTGGAGCGCGAGTTCAGCGCCTTCACCGCCGTCATGCTCAGCTTCCTCGAGCCGGCGATCATCGTCGTCATGGGCGGCGTGGTCGCCCTGATCGTCCTGTCGATCCTTCTGCCCATCCTTCAGATCAACACCCTGGCGATGGGGTGAAAGAGGCCGTGATGATCCTTCCGAACCTGAACCCTGGCTCTCCCTTCCCGTCATCCTCGGCCTCGTGCCGAGGATCCAGACGCTCGACGTCTGCTGGTGAAAACGTGACGCGCGCTGCGGGATCCGTCGCGTTTCTGGATCCTCGGCACGAGGCCGAGGATGACGATGGTAGAAGCAGGGCCAGCGCTTCTCCTCGCGCTCAAGCAGCGACGCGCCGCGCGCGTCGCGTTAGCGCCCCTCAGCGCAAAGCCCGGCAGGGCTTTACGCTGGTCGAACTCATGGTCGTCATCGTCATCATCGGCCTGCTGGCGACGGTGGTGGCGATCAACGTCCTGCCAACCCAGGACAAGGCCATGATCGGCAAGGCGCGGGCCGACATCTCGACGCTGGAGCAGGCGATCGAGACCTATCGCCTCGACAATCTCGTCTTCCCGGATGCGCAGAGCGGCCTGCAGGCCCTGATTGCGCCGCCCGCCGGTCTGGCGCGGCCGGAACGCTACCGCGAGGGCGGCTATATCCGCCGTCTGCCGCAAGACCCGTGGGGCGCGCCCTACCAGTACCGCCGCCCGTCCGCCCACGGCGGTCAGTTCGACGTCTTCTCCTTCGGCGCCGACGGCAAGGAAGGGGGCGAGGGCAATGACGCCGACATCGGCAACTGGCAGAACTAGGGACCGTGTTCGCGGTGAGTGCCGGCGGTTGATTTCAACATCCGCTCATCCCGGCGGACGCCGGGATCCAGTGAGAGCGCCAACTGGCGGCTTTCCAGTGGGTCGAATTGCTATGGAGCCAAAGCACTGGATCCCGGCGTCCGCCGGAATGAGCGGGATCATGGGGCGCCGCGGGCGGCGTTCCGGCTTCACCCTGGTCGAGTTGCTGATGGTTGTCGCCATTATCGGCCTCGCCGCCGGGGCCGTGGTGCTGGCCGTGCCCGATCCGCGCCCGCCCGTGGGCGACGAGGCCGAGCGCTTCGCCGCGCGGCTGGTCCGCGCGCGCGAAGAGGCTCTGCTGACCAACCGCGCCGTGGCGGTCGAGGCCACGGCCGAGGGCTACGCCTTCTCCCGCTTCGACGGCGTCCAGTGGTCGCCCCTGGCAGACGGCCCCTTCGGCGACGAATCCTGGGCCGAGGACACCATCGCCCGGCCTGAGGGTCAGCCTGCGGATGCGCCCTTGCGCGTCGTCTTCGACCCGACCGGCGTGGCCGACGCCGCCTCCCTGACCCTGTCGCGCGGCCCGCGCGCTGTGACCGTCGCCGTCGATGCGGCGGGCGAGGTGCGGGTCGATGGCTGACCGGCCCGGCTTCACCCTGATCGAGCTGCTGGTGGCGCTGGCGGTGTTCAGTCTGGCCGCGCTGGCCCTGCTGAACCTCGGCGGCGAGAACACCCGCTCGGCCGCGCGCGCCGAGACGCGGATGCTGGGCGGCATCGTGGCCGAGAACCTGGCGGTCGAGGCCATGACGGCGCGTCCCGCCCCGGCGCCCGGCGACAGCGACGGAAGCCAGCCTCTGGCCGGCCGCGACTGGCGCTGGACCCGCGCGGTGACCGCCACCGACGACCCCGACATCCTGCGCATCGACATCCGCATCTCCGACGACGAGGGGCAGGCGGCCGAGCGCGTCCTGTTCCGGGCGACGGCTCAATGAAATCGCGCTCTGGCTTCACCCTGATCGAGGTGATGATCGCCCTGCTGATCTTCGCCCTGCTGGCGGCGGCGGGGGTGCTGGTGCTGAGCCAGAGCATCGACAACCGCTTCGCGGTCAAGGCCTCGACCGACCGCACCGCCGAGCTGCAACGCCTGCGCGCGACCCTGCGCGCCGACCTGGGCCAGGCCGCGCCGCGCCGGGTCCGCGCCGCCAACGGCCAGCCCGCGACCTCGCCCATCCTGGCGGCCGAGGCACCGGGGGATCCGCTGCTGGTGCTGGTTCGTGCGGGGTGGAGCAACCCCGACGGCCGCTCGCGCGCGGCGCTGCAAAGGGTCGAATACCGGCTGGTTGAGGACCGGCTGGAACGCAGGGTCTACCCCTATCTGGACGGCGCCCGGCCCGGCCCGCCGCAGATCCTGTATCAAGGCGTCAGCGCGCCGGCGCTCGCCTTCATCAGCGAGGGCGCCGAGACGACGCGCTTCCTGCCCTCGCCGGACCGGCCGCTGCCGGACGCGGTCCGTCTGGACCTGACGCTGGAGGGCTACGGGCCCGTACGCCAGCTGTTCGTCGTCGGGGGCGGCCGGTGAAGGCGCGTCTGAAACAGCGTGAGGGCATGGCCCTGCTGACTGTCCTGCTGCTGGTGGCGGTGATGGCGGCGGTGGCGGTGCTGGTGGTGGACGACATCCGCTTCTCGGTTCGCCGCACCATGAATGCGGAAACGCAGAGCCAGGCCCAGTGGTATGCGGCGGGGGCTGAATCCCTGGCGCGGCGCCAGATCAACCGCCTGCGCGACCTTGATCCCGTCAAGACGCCGATCCAGCCCGACTGGAACGGCCGCGTGCTCAGCTTCCCGGTCGAGGACGGCAGCATCACCGCCCGCCTGAGCGACGGTCAGGCCTGCTTCAACCTGAACAGCGTGGTCGAGGGCCAACTGGAGGTCTATGTCGCCCGGCCGCTGGGCATCCAGCAGTTCGTCGCCCTGGGCCGCGCGCTGAATCTGCCCGAGGGGCGGATGCGGGCCGTCGCCGACGCCCTGACCGACTGGATCGACACCGACACGACCCCGCGCGCGCAAGGCGGCGAGGACGCCGCCTACGCCGGCCAAGCCTATCGCACCGCCGGGACCCTGCTGGCCGAGGTCAGCGAGCTGCGCGCCGTGCGAGGCGTCGACGCCGAAATCTATGCACGGCTGCGGCCCTACCTCTGCGCCCTGCCGACCACGGACCTGTCGCCGATCAACCCCAACACCCTGACGCCGGAGCAGGCGCCGCTTCTGGTCATGCTGGCGGACGGCAAGCTGAGCCTGGCCTCGGCCAGGGCCGCGATCGCCGCGCGGCCGGCGAGCGGCTGGAGCAACGCCAACGCCTTCCTGATGCAGGGGGCCATGAGGGGCGTCGAACTGCCGATCCCGGTGCAGGACCAGCTGACGGTCCTGACCCGCTTCTTCAACCTGCGCGTGGACGTGGAGTTCGGCGGCAGCCGCGCCGTCCGCACCGCCCTGATCGAACTGCCTCAGGCCGGTCCCGCGCGCACCGTCATCCAACGCTGGACCCTGGACGAATGAGCCGCATCCGACTGATCCTGATCCCGCCCTCGGCGGCCCTTCCGGCGACCTGCCTGACGCTGGACGCGCACGGCGCCGTCCTGACGCGCGGCGTGCTGGAGCTGGGCTCCGGCTTTGCGCCTGAGCCGATGCGCACCGTCGCCGTGGTTCCCGGCGCCGACGTTCTGGTCCGCTGGCTGGACCTGCCGCCGGGCAGCCCGGCTCAGGTGGCGGCGACGGCGCTGCACCTGCTGCGCGACGACCTGGCCGCGCCCGCCGACCGGCTGAGCGCCGCCCTGGGGCCGGTCGCCGCGCCGGGCGGGCGGCGGCTGGTCGCCGTGGCAGGGCGGCCGCTGCTGCAGACCTGGGGCGACTATCTGGCCAGCCTCGGCCTGCGCGCCGACGTCATGATCCCCGACAGTCTGATCCTGCCGGAACCGGCGGAGGAGGGGAGGCTGACCGCCGCCGTCTTCGGCGCCGACCTGGCCCTGCGCGGGCGCGAATTGGCGCTCAGCCTTCAGCCCGACCTGGCCGAGGCCGTCGCCGCCGGCCGGGCGGTGGCGCGCATCGACCGGGCCGAGGAGATCGAACGCCTGCTGGCCGGCGCCGCCCTCAACCCGCCGATCAACCTGCTGGCCGGGGCCGGACGGCGCATCGAGGCCGACCGGCGCGGCTGGAAACGGGCGGCGGCGCTGGCGGCGGCCCTGGTCGTTTCGCCGCTGCTCCTGACCCTGGCCGCCGCCGGTCACGACGAATGGGGCGCTCGCGATGCCGAAAGACGGGCGGAAGCCGCCGCACGCCGCGCCTTCCCCGACGTGGCGCCCAATGCCGACGCCGTGGCCGAGGCGACGCGTCGCCTGACCGCCGCCCCGCCGCCGGGCGGACCGACCGCCGCCGCCGCCGCCCTGTTCGCCGCCGTCGAAAGCGTCGAGGGCGCGGAACTGGACAGTCTGACCGCCGACGAGGGCGGGGTGCGGGCCACCGTCACCTACGCCGCCTATCAGGACCTCGACGCCCTGCAGCGGGCCATGGCGGCCAAGGGCATGTCCCTGACCGACGAAAGCACCGTCGACGACCAGGGCAAGGTCGTCTCGGAAGTCCGCGTGGGAGGCGCCTGATGAACCGGATGATCCCCTCGATGGGCCTGTGGTGGGACGGACGCTCGGTGCGCGAGCAGCGGATGCTGGCGGCCATGGGGCTGCTGGTCGCCGCCGTCCTGGTCTGGCTGCTGGTGCTGCGCCCCGCCTGTGCCTGGCGCGAGGCGGCGGCCGAACGTCGGGTGGAGGCGACGGCGGGCCTCGCCCGGATCGAGGCCGGTCTGGTCGGTCGGACGCCGCCCCGGACCGCGGGGGCGAAGGCGGCGATGGCCCTGGCTGACGTTGAACAGGCGGCCCGAACCGCGGCCGAGGCGGGGGGGCTGACGGTCACTCTGTCGGTCGACGGCGAGGGGGGGCTGGCCTTCGACGCGCCCGGCGCGACCTCGGCGGCCCTGTTTGGTTGGCTGGCGGCGCTGAAGTCCGAGTACGGCGTTGAAACGCGCGCCGTCACGGTCGTCGAGAACGCCGATGCGACGCTGGATGCGACGGGAAGCCTGGCCGGTTAAGTCCCGCAGCGGACCTCACGCGTGCGTGTTCGCGTTTTTACTATCTGGACGCTAGGGTCCGGAACTCGCTAACGCTATGGCGTGGCAAAGGAATATCCTATCCCAAAGTTGACGCAGCGTGAACTGGAAGTCGTCCAGTTGGCGGGGCTGCGCCTGGGCGACAAGGAGATCGCGCAGCGGCTCGGCCTGTCGCCGCGCACCGTCCAGAACCACCTGCACCGCGCCTATGAAAAACTGGGCGTCTCCGATCGCCTGCGCGCCGCGCGCCGCCTGAGTGAAAACTACTCAGGGGAAACGCTCACCCTATCCGACACGGCTGCGGTTGAGCCAACTGCGGCTGTCTCCGCGGCGCCTTTGACGTCGGTTGGGGGCGGGATGCGGCGTTCGCTCTATGATCGATACGTCGCGTTGGGCGGCTGGCGCCGACCCAGGAAGCTGGGGGGCTCCCTGCTGTGGCTGATCCTCGGCTGGTCTCTGGCCTGGCTGATCATCGCTGCGGTCGGCGCCACCCTCGTCAATCCCGTCCTCGAACTGATCGAACGCCTGCGGTGAGTTTCGAATCCGCAGGGGTGGTCGATGATGACAGATCAATGAGAGGACGCCCGGATCGGGCCGCCCGAACCGCCTTGGGCGGGAGCGGTCGGCGCGCGGGCTGATTTCGAATCATGCATCCCGTTCAGATCATCCTCATCCTCGCCAATCTGATCGCCTTCATCCTGCTGCTATGGCGGGGCGAGACGGTCGAACGGCTGGCCGTGGCCGCCCTCACGGCGGCCCAGGTTTTGTCGGTGATGGTGTTGCCGTGGGACATCCACGGCTTCCGGATCGGTGTGATGCTGGTGGATGTGGCCCTGTTCGGCTCGCTTTGGGCGCTGGCGGAACACGGTCGTCGCTGGTGGCTGGTCGCCTGTGCCGGATTTCAGCTGATTATCGTTTTCAGCCATCTGGCGCCCTTTTTCGCTCACGAGCGGTTGGGGTGGGCGGCGGTCACTTTGCAATGGGGCGCCTGGTCTTTCGTCAGCCTGACGGCCTTCGTCGGGATCTGGGAAGCCTCGGCCGCCCGACGCTTCGCCCGGGAGGGGCGTGATGGCGCAACAATGGACCATCGGGGCGGCGCGCGCGCTGCTGCATCAATGGAATAGGCGCACGGTCGACGCTGCGGTCTGCGTCGGCGCGCTGGCGGCGGATCTGGACGTGCTGGAAGCCTGGCTGCTGGATCAGAAGCCGACCTCGCTGGCTGAGGCGGAGCGGCTGCTGGACCTGATTGCGGCGCATGAAATGGGCGCCGCCGGCGACCTCGGCGTCTTGTGCAAGGTCGGCGGCGCGGTCCGCAACGACATCGACCGCCACCGCAGCCGGGTTGAGCTCAGTTTCGCGCCCTGCGCGTCCGGCCCTATGGCGGGCCGGGCCTGAAAGTCAACGAAGGTTGACGTTAGGTAAGGCTTTTAACGGCGTAGCCGGACTGCTAGAGCGCGATCCTGTCCGCGACAAGGCCTTGCGCCGTCGCTCCGCCAAGCGGTTTTTCCTTCCATGTTGTCCACTGTCCGCGCCGCGTGTCTCGCGTCCGCCGCCTTGCCCGTGCTCGCTTTCGCCATGCCCGTCTTCGCCGAAGGGGGCTTTGTCGAGGATCGGGCGACCGAGGGGCCGGTTCAGGTGTCCGAGATCGTGGTGACGGCCCAGCGGCGTGAAGCGCCGTTGGCGGCGACCCCCCTGTCGTTGACGGTAGCAAGCCAGCCGCTGCTGAACGACGTGGGCGTGCGCGACATCAAGGATCTGCAGGTCCTGACGCCGGGCCTGATCGTGGCCTCGACCTCGAACCAGACCTTCACCACGGCTCGCATCCGCGGCGTCGGCACGGTGGGCGACAATCCGGGGCTGGAGAGCTCGGTCGGCGTCATGATCGACGGCGTCTATCGCCCCCGCAACGGCGTGGCCCTGGGCGACCTCGGCGAGGTCGAGCGCATCGAGGTGCTGAAAGGCCCGCAGAGCACCCTGTTCGGCAAGAACACCTCGGCCGGCGTCATCAACGTCGTCACCGCCGCGCCTTCCTTCACCCCGCGCATCGCGGGCGAGGCCACCTTCGGCGACTATGAAACCCAGGGCGGCTCGGTCTCCCTGACCGGCCCCATCGTGGACGAGGTCCTGGCCGGGCGGCTCTATGTCGCCGCGCGCCGCCGCGACGGCCTCTATGACGTCAAGACCGGCGACGGCCCGCGCACGGCGACCGACGATCAGAACGAGCATTACGACACCGTGCGCGGCCAACTGCTGTGGCGCGCCACGCCCGACCTGACCGCCCGCCTGACCGCCGACTGGACCGAGCGGGACGAGCGCTGCTGCGTCGGCGTGCAACTGGTCACCGGCGGCACGGCGCCCTTGCTGGCGACCTTCGCCCCAGACGGCGGGGTGGCGGCGACGCCGAACCCCTGGGCGCGCACGGCCTGGTCGAACCGCGACACCAACACCCGCATCCGCGACAAGGGCCTGGCCCTGCACCTGACCGCCGACCTCGGCTGGGCCACGCTGGAGAGCACCTCGGCGGTGCGCGACTGGCGCGGCGTCATCAGCCAGGACTGGGACTTCACCTCGGCCGACCTGGCCTATCGTCCCGACGACGGCAGCTGGTCCAACCGCTTCCGCACCCTGACGCAGGAGGTCCGCCTGTCGGGCCAGCGCGGGCGTCTGGACTGGTCGGCGGGTCTGTTCCTGGCCGACGAGAAGCTGACCCGTCGCGACAGCCTCTTCTACGGCGCCGACTACGAAGCCTATGTCAGCCGTCTGCTGTCGCGCTCGGGCGCCAATCCGCTGGGCGATCCGACCTATGTCTCGACCCTGACCGGTCTGCCGGCAGGCCGGAGCTTCGTCGAGGGCGAGGGCCAGTTGGACCGCTACTGGCAGACGACGCAGAGCGCCGCCCTGTTCGGCCAGGTTTCGTATGCCGTGACCGACCGTTTGACCCTGACCGGGGGCCTGCGCCGCACGCATGAGACCAAGGACATGAGCGCGGCCTACGCCAACACCGACGGCGGCCGCGCCTGCGCCGCCGCCCTGGCCAACGGCGTCAGCAACGCCACCCTGTGCCTGCCCTGGTCCAACCCGGCCTTCAACGGTCTGAAGTCGTCGGAGACGGTCAAGGACGAGGCCTGGACCGGCCTGGCCCGCGCCGAGTTCAAGGCGGCCGAAGGCACGCGCCTCTACGCCGGCTGGTCGCGCGGCCGCAAGAACGGCGGCTTCAACCTGGACCGGGGCCAGACCAACCTCGTCCCCGACGCCTCGCGCGCCTTCGGGGCCGAGACGGCCGACGCCTGGGAAGCCGGGGTCAAGAGCGTGATGCTGGACCGCCGTCTACTGGTCTCGGCCGCCGCCTTCCGCCAGACCTATGAGGACTTCCAGCTCAACACCTTCCTCGGCACCACCTTCCTAGTGCGCTCGATCCCGCAGGTCCGGGCCAAGGGCGTCGAGGCGGACTTCATGTTCCTGCCGGTCGAAGGCCTGTCGCTGCAGGGCGGCGTCACCTATGCCCAGACGGAATACGGCCATGACCCCATCGCCGGTCTGCCGCTGCTGGCCGGTCGCCGTCTGAACTTCGCTCCCCTGTGGAGCGGATCCCTGGCCGGAACCTATGAGCGTCCGGTGGTGGCTGGGCTGACCGGCCGCGTCACGCTCGCGGCCAAGTATTCGTCGGAATACAACACCGGCTCGGACCTTGATCCCGCCAAGAGCCAGCCGGGCTTCTGGCTGGTGGACGGCCGCGTGGCCCTGGCCAAGGACGAGGCTTGGAGCGTCGAGTTGTGGGGCAAGAACCTGTTCGATCAGGACTATCGCCAGGTGGCCTTCGGCGCGCCCTTCCAGTCGGGCACGCTGGGCGCCTTCCTCGGCGCGCCGCGCACCGTGGGCGTGACGCTGAGGGTGGTGCGCTAATCGACGTCGCCCCTTCTCCCCTTGCGGGAGAAGGTGGCCCGTCAGGGCCGGATGAGGGGTCTCTCGACGCCAGAAAAAAGGGCTGCAAGACCCGCGGTCCTGCAACCCCTCATCCGTCCGGCTCCGCCGTCCACCTTCTCCCGCAAGGGGAGAAGGGCAGGGCGGCTCACCCTTCGTCGTGCGCCTTTTTGCGGGCGGCGCGCTCGGCCTGGCCGCGCCAGCCGTAGCCCTCGCCATGCTTGCCGACGCTGACGAAGGTGGCTTCCTCGGCCTTGTGGAAATACTGTTCGGCCACCATCCAGCCCTTGAACGGCCGCAGCACGCCCAGGCACATCAGCGCCAGGACCGGCAGGGTGACGACGAAATGCACCCAGACCGGGGGGTGGACGTTGAACTCGAAGATCATGAAGGCGATCATGCCGACGATGCCGACCGCCGACATGACGAAAAAGGCCGGGCCGTCCGCCGGGTCGGCGAAACCGTAGTCCAGACCGCAGTTCGAACATTCCTTGCGGATGGTCAGATAACCTTGGAACAGCGGGCCCACGCCGCAGCGCGGGCAGCGGCAGCGGAGGCCGGTCTTCAGCGGGCTGATGGGCGGATAGGCGGGGTCGGACACGGAAAGCACCTGGGAAACGGCGTGACATGACGTCGATACCGCCGATGTCGGCCTTTCGCGCGCGCGCCGCAAGCGGGTGTTTTGTCCTATCTGCGTGGGGAGGTTGTGCAAGCGGCGCCGTTTAATCGGCGTTAACCGCGATTAAAGCCCTTCACGCGAGGGTGCGCGCGTATGTCCGGGGCAACCGTCAGCAAGCGCGTTCTGAAATCGACCGTGGCCGCCGCCGCGGCGGGCGTCGTCGTGTTCGCGCCCCTGGCCCCGCACGCCGAGGGCTCCAACGTCAGCAGCGGCCCGGTCGAGATCCGCGTCGGCGCCAACACTGGCTTCACCAAGATCGAATTCGCCGGGGCCGTCGGTTCGCGCGCCCGGGTGCGTCAGGACGGTCGCGCCGTCATCGTCCGCATCGGCACGACCGCCGCGCCGGACGTCAGCCGCCTGAAAGTCGATCCGCCCAAGGGTGTCGAGAAGGTCGAGACCCGCGCCGCCTCGGGCGGCACCGAACTGGTCCTGACCCTGGCTGAGGGGGCCGCCGCCCGCTCCGGCTCGGCCGACGGCTCGGTCTGGCTGAACCTCTATGCGCCGGGCGCCGGCCCCGACGGCGGCAAGCGCCCCGTCGTGCCTGCCGGCGGCGCCGTGGCTGTGACCGCTGAGGTCAAGGACGAGACGACCCGCCTGACCTTCGCCTGGGCCGCGCCGGTCGGAGCCGCCGTCTTCCGTCGCGGCGACGCGGTCTGGGTGGTGTTCGACGCCGCCGCCCGCATGAACATGCCGGCTGCAGCCAAGGCCGGCGGCGCGGCCAAGGCGCGCTGGGCCGCCGGGCCTGATTTCACCGCCATCCGCATTCCCGCAGGCGAAGGGCAGACGGTTTCGGCTCGCGCCGACGGCGCCGCCTGGATCGTCACCCTGGGCGGCGTCGCCCCGACCGTGACCGGGGTCGAGATCGACCGCGACGACAGCGCCCAGACCGCTCTGACCGCCCGCATGGCCGGGGCCACCAAGACCGTCTGGCTGACCGATCCCCTGGTCGGCGATCGTTTCGCCGCCGTCACGGCCCTGGCCCCTGGCAAGGGACTGAGGACCGGTCGCCGCACCGTCGAACTGAATCTGCTGCCCACCGCTCACGGCTTGGCGGTCGAGACGCCGGCCGACGACCTGATGGTCAAGGCCGAGGGCGACCTCGTCACCCTGTCGCGCCCGCGCGGCCTCAGCCTGTCGCCGCCCACGGTGGGGCTGGAAGCCGCCGCCCGCGAGACCCATGCGCCGCGCGCCGCCGCGCGCCCGGCGCTTATCCTTGCGGGCTGGTCCGAAACGGGCGCCGACGGCTTCAGCGCCCGCCATCGCGCCCTTCAGGAAGCCGCCGAACTGGAAAGCGGCCGCGCCGCCAGCGATCCGCGCGCCCCGATCGAGGCGCGCATGGCCCTGGCCCGCTTCCTGGTCGGATCGGGGCTGGGCTATGAGGCGATCGGCGTGCTGAACGCCCTGGTCAAGCAGACCCCGGCCATGCAGGGCGTGGCCGAGGTGCGCGGTCTGCGCGGCGCGGCCCGGGCCTCCATCGGTCGTCTGGCCGAGGCCGAGGCCGACTTTTCGTCCGGCGCTCTGGCGGGCGATCCGTCCACGCGGGTCTGGCAGGGCTATATCGCCGCCCAGCGGGGCGACTGGACCACCGCGCGTCAGGGCTTCGCCGCCGGGGCCGGGGTGGTCGACGGCTTCGCCCCTGAATGGCGCGCCCGTTTCGGCACGGCCCACGCCCTGGCTGCGGTCGAGACCGGCGATCTGGACGCCGCGCGCGAGCTGCTGGCCTATGTCTTCAGCCAGCCCGGCATCTCCGCCCCGGATCAACTGGCCGCCCGTCTGGTCCAGGCCAAGCTGTTCGAACTGGACCAGACGCCCGAGCGCGCCCTGGCCCTCTACAAGGCCGTGGCCCGCGCCCCGCTGGATGGGATCGCCACCCCCGCCCGCCTGGGCGTCATCCGGCTGGAGATGGCCAAGGGGGCGTTGAAGCCCGATGCGGCGGCGGGCCAGCTGGAGGCGTTGAAGTGGCGCTGGCGCGGCGACGCGACCGAACTGGCCGTGATCCGCAGCCTGGGCGGGCTCTACCTGTCGCAGGGGCGCTACCGCGAGGCTCTGACCACCCTGAAGGCGGCGGGCCGCAAGATCGTGGTTCTGCCCGGCGGCAGCCAGCTTCAGGCCGATCTCGACAACGCCTTCCGCGCCCTGTTCCTCGACGGCGCCGCCGACGGCCTGCAGCCGGTTCAAGCCCTGGCCCTGTTCTTCGACTTCCGCGAACTGACCCCGGTCGGCGCCGACGGCGACGAGATGGTGCGGCGCCTGGCCCGGCGTCTGATCGACGTGGACCTGCTGGATCAGGCCGCCGAGCTGCTGAAATACCAGGCCGACAACCGCCTCGATGGCGTGGCCAAGGCTCAGGTCGCGACCAATCTGGCCGCCGTCTATCTGATGAACCGCCAGCCGGAACAGGCGCTGCAGGCCCTGTGGAGCTCGCGCACCACGCTTCTGCCCACGGCCATGAACGTCGAGCGCCGGGCGCTGGAGGCGCGGGCGCTGATGGAGCTGGGCCGCTACGACCACGCCCTGGAGATCCTGGGCAAGGACGCCTCGCCCGCCGGTCGCGACGTGCGCGCCGAAATCCTGTGGAAGCAGCAGCAGTGGGGCGCGGCCGCCGCCCTCTACGAGCAGCGTCTGGGCGACCGGTTCAAGGACGGCGTCATCCCCCTGACGGCGGACGAGGAGAACCGGCTGATCCGCGCCGGCGTCGGCTATTCGCTGGCCGGCGACGCGGGCGGGGTGAACCGGCTGTCGCGCAACTATTCGGGCTTTGCCGACAAGGCGCGTTCGGCGGGGGCGATCCGCATCGCCCTGGCCGGGCTGGACGGAGCCGACGGCTCGGGCCGGCCGCAGGACTTCGCGGCGCTCAGCGCCGGGGCCGACACCTACGCCGGCTGGATCGCGGCCACGAAGGCCGAGTTCCGTGAAAAGACAGGAGGGCAGAAAACGGGCGGAGACCGCACTGCGACCCCCGCCCGTCCCCAGGCGGCCGGAGCCGCCTGACATTTCTCTTTTTAAGAGAGGCCCCTAACGCCTCGCACGCGGTGCTCGGCTGCTTGAGGGGCCGGCGCTCTGACGTTCGTCACGCGGTGCGCGAGTAGGGCAGAGCGCCATGGACCCAGACGGGTCCGAAGGCTTAGCCGTTGACGGCGTCCTTCAGGGGCTTGGACACGCGGAAGCGCACAGCCTTGGAAGCGGCGATCTTGATGGTCGCGCCCGTGGCCGGGTTGCGGCCTTCACGCTCGGCGCGCTCGGCGGTGTCGAACACGCCCAGGTTCGAGATGCGGACGTCCGAACCCGAAACCAGGCTCTTGTGGATGTTCTTGACGATCGCGTCGAGGACGCGGCTGGCGTCGGCCTGCGAAACGCCTGCGTCTTTGGCGACGGCGGCGATCAGTTCGGCTTGAGTGGTCATGAGGGTTTCCCAAAGGTGGTCGCCCGATTCCCGGACGAAGACTGGAGGATCAACACGCGTTTGCTGCAGCTTGGCAAGCCCGGCTGAGCTTGAAAGCCCCTGAGGCTGGGGATTTATCCCCCGCCGGACGCTCTCTGGAAGCTCTCGACCAGGCTTCCGGCGACCAGCCGCCAGCCATCCACCAGCACGAAGAAGATCAGCTTGAACGGCAGGCTGACCACCACCGGCGGCAGCATCATCATGCCCATGGACATCAGCACGCTGGCCACCACCAGATCGATCACAAGGAACGGAACGAAAAGAAGAAATCCGATCGTGAAGGCCTTCTTCAATTCACTGATCATGAAGGCCGGCGTGACCACCCGCAGGGGCAGTTCCTGCAGCTCCTTGGGGGGCTCGATTTTCGACAGTCGGGTGAACAGGGCGAGGTCGTTGCGGTCGACCTGGGCCAGCATGAAAGTCTTCACCGGTTCGGAGGCCGCATCGAAGGCCTGAGGCAGTTCCATCTGCTGATCCAGCAGGGGGCGGACCCCCGAATCATAGGCGTCCTGCCAGGTCGGGGCCATGACGATGGCGCTCAGGAACAGGGCCAGGGACACCAGGACGGCGTTCGGCGGCGACTGCTGCATGCCCAGGGCGGTCCGCAGCAAGCTCAGCACCACGATGATGCGCACGAAGCTGGTGGTCATGATGACGATGGACGGCGCCAGCGACAGCACGGTCATCAGCCCGACCAACTGCACCACCCTCTGGGTCAAGCCGGCGCCGGTCCCCAGGTCGATGTTGATGGCCGAACCGGAGCGGGCGACCTCCTGAGCCAGGGCGCCGAGCGGCCAGGCCAGGCAGAGCAGGGTGGTGATCAGCGACAGCAGGGCCGCGCGTTTCAGCTCGGCGCGGGTCGGCAGGCCGAACACCTTCTCCCTTCCCCCTCGAGGGGGGAAGGGGCGGGGATGGGGGTGTGTACGCCGCGCTTGAAGGCGGCGCGCATGAGGCGTGACCGTTGGCGTCTCCGGCGTACCACCCAACCCTCCCCCCTCGAGGGGGAGGGCTTCATCTTGCTGAGAGGCGTTGGACCGGCTCATTTCACCTCTCCCGAGGGGATCGCAGGGCCGCGCGGCTCGATCAGTTCGCGGCCCTCGCCCAGCAGGATCAGTCGCTCCTCGGCGTCCACCCGCACCAGGACCAGACGCCGCGCGGGGTCCAGCACCAGGGTCTCGATCACCTGCAGCCGCCGCGCGCCGCGCTCGGCCTGGAACTTCGCCAGAACCTTGGGCGCATAGCGGCGCGTCGCCCAGGCGGCCAGGCCGATCAGGCCCAGGGTGATGGCCAGGCCGAACACCGCCCGGAACAGGTCGAGAAAATTCATGCGAGAGGGCCCCAGACGAAGGGAAGCCGGCGCCTACAGGTGCGCCCCTTCGCCCGCACGTTTCGCGCCTCGTGGTTAACGGCGCGTTTAGGGATACTGAATATTAACCATGAGGGCGGCATTTTCTGCCGATCAACCGTTCGAGGGCCTTTCGTGTCCGTCACTGACATTCCGCTGCTGAACCAGATCAAGGGCCGTCTCGGATGGCTCGACGATCGTCAGCGCGTGATCGCCCAGAACGTCGCCAACTCCGACACGCCGGGTTTTGTCGCCCGCGATCTGAAGACGCCGACCGACTTCGCCGAGGCTCTGCGCACGGGCGGGGGGCTAAAGATGGTCGCCACCAACGCCCGCCATATCGCGCCGCCGGGTCACGCCGCGCGCTTCGAGGCCGTCAGCACGCCGGATTCCGAGACCACGCTGGACGGCAATTCGGTCGTGGTCGAAGAGCAGATGCTCAAGATGGCCGAGAGCCGGATGGCCTATGACGCCGCCATCGGCTTCTACCAGAAGTCCATGCAGATGATCCGCATGGCCGCCAAGAAGCCCGGCGCCTGAACGAGGAGACTGAGCCATGCCCGATCCCGTCAACGGCCGTCCCGTCACGCCGCGCAACACCGCCATGGCTGTCGCCTCCGGCGCGCTGAAGGCGCAGCAGTCGCGCATGCGCGTCATCGCCGAGAACATCGCCAACGCGGAATCCACCGCCAATGTCGCCGGCGGCCAGCCCTATCGCCGCCAGACCCCGGTCTTCCAGGCCCGCAAGGTCGACGGCGCGACCGGCGTGGTCCTGGCCGAGGTCCGCCCGGATCAGAGCGACTTTCGTCTGGAATACGACCCCACCCACCCGGCGGCCAACGCCGAGGGCTATGTGCAGCGGCCCAACGTCGACACCCTGATCGAGGCCATGGACATGCGCGAGGCGCAGCGCGCCTACGAAGCCAACCTCAACGTCATCGAGACGGCGCGGAACATGGAAGCCCGCACCCTCGACATCATCAAGAAATAAGAGAGCCTAGGCCATGAATCCCATGATGGCGGCCAAGGCCTATGCAGCGGTTCAGGGCGGGGCCATGCCTGCCGCCCCGAGCGCGGCCGCGGCGACGCAAGGCCCCGGCTTCTCCGAACTGCTGCAAGGCGTCATGAATCAGGCGACGCAGCAGACGCGCGGCGCCGAAACCCAGATGAGCCAGATGGTCCAGGGCCAGGGCAACCTGATCGACGTCGTCACCGCCGTCTCCTCCGCCGAGGCCTCGCTGGAAACCGTCATGGCGGTCCGCGACCAGGTCATCTCGGCCTATCAGGAAATCCTGCGGATGCCGATCTGACGGCGACGCCTCCTCTTTCCTCCCCATGAAATGGGGAGGGGGACCACGAAGTGGTGGAGGGAGGGCGCAAACGGCTGACGTGGAGTCGCCCCCTCCGCCACGTCGCCTACGGCGCCGCGCCACCTCCCCATCGCTTCGCGACAGGGAGGAAAGGCGGGCGGCCTCGAATGGATCGAACCCCCGCCTCGACGGTTCTCTCCTGATCACGGAGAGACGTCATGCTCAAGAACAAGAACTCCTCGGCCATCGTGGCGGTCAAGGATCTGGATCGCGCCAAAGCCTTCTATTCCGACGTGCTGGAGCTGAACCTGGCCGACACCTCGATGGAAGGGATGCTGGGCTACCGCACCGGCAACACCTGGCTGACGGTCTATAAATCCGACTTCGCCGGCACCAATCAGGCCAACGCCGTCAGCTGGTACGTCGGCGTCGAGCTGGACGACATCGTCGGCTGGCTGAAGGGCAAGGGCATCGTCTTCGAACAGTATGACGCCCTGCCGCACGAGGGCGACATCCACATTTGCGGGACGATGCGTCTGGCCTGGTTCAAGGACCCCGACGGCAATGTGCTGCATCTGATCGGTTCGGCGGGGTGAGGTCACTCTCTCCATGCCGTCATCCCCGGGCCGCGTAGCGGAACCCGGGACCCAGGCCGTCGCCTACCCCTCCAGCGAGATCACCGGCTCGCTGACCGTCGCCTGGACCTGGCCGCGCCGTTTCAGCCCGGCGCGGATGCGTTTCTGGATCGGGTTGTCGACGGCGTAGTGGAACAGGAAGGCGAAGACGAAGGCCGCGCCGACGCCCATGGCCCACAGGCCCCAGCGCCAGGCCTCGCCCAGGCTCAGCTTGTTGGCCATCGCCTCGGCCAGACCGAACCAGCCGATGCGCACCACTTCGTTGGAGATGAACATGGCGAAGGAGACCATCGCCGCCTGCTCGATCAGTTTCGACGGCCTGGTCACCGGCACGGCGCCCGCCGCCAGGATGATGATGGAGATGAAGGCCAGCGAGATCAGGGCGTTCTTGTCGAAATACTGCACCACCGCCAGGGCGACCGCCGCCAGCAGCAGGGCCCAGCCGGCCAGACGCGGGTTGATCCAGACGCCTTGCGCGAACCAGGCCAGACCCATGCCCAGGACGAACAGGGGCAGGGCGCGCCAGATGCCGAGGCCCAGCGGCATCTGATAGACGGGGTAGTTCAGGATGGCCCAGCTCAGTTCGTTGGCGGCCAGATAGCCGACCACGACCAGCCCCAGCGCCAGCCACGGCCCGACCCGCGTCAGGCCGCGCAGCACCCAGGGGAAGGCGAGGTAGCAGCCCAGCAGGGCTGAGATCGACCAGCTGGGCGCGTTCCAGCCCAGACCGCCATGCACGCCGAACGACTGCAGCAGGGCCAGCTGCGCCGGCAACTGATCCCAGGCGAACCACTCGGGATGGCTGGGCGGCAGGCCGATGGCTGTGCCCAGCAGCACCATGGCGACCAGCAGCCCGCCCATGATCAGATGGGCCGGAAACACCCGCAGCGACCGCTTGAGAAAGAAGTCCGTCTTGGACATCCAACCGCCGCCGACCGCAGCGCCATAGACGCGCATCAGCACATAGCCGCTGTCGATCAGGAAGAAGTTGGTCAGCAGGAAGCCGCCCCGCTCGAACACCGGGTGGACGCTCTCAGCCAGGGGAATGGGCGCCGACGCCTGGAAATGATGCAGGATGATCAGCGACGCCACGATGAAGCGCAGCGCGTCCAGCCACCCGCCGCGCATGATCGGCGGTGGCTCATTCCGAGACGAAAACGCGCTCCAGCCCATGACGAAGGCTCCTTCGGGGGAGCGCGATGCAAGGGCGGGGCCGGTCTGACCTGGGCTTGAGACGGTTGTCGCCATGCGCCACAGTCTAACGGGGTTGAGGGGCCAACATGGGTATCGGAGGTGTGGCGCGGACAGCGGGCGCGGTGGCGCTCGCATTTGTTCTGGCGGTTGTCGGGCGTCTTTCCGACCCCTTGCCTATTCGCGAGCCGCGCACGGCCGCCGAGCGCGGCACGCTGAATCTGGTCGTCTTCGATCAGGTCTGGACGACGCTGGATCAGCGGCATTTCGACAGCGTCTCGCGTCGCGAGGCATGGCGCGCGGCGCTGAAACGTTACCGGCCGCTGGCGCGTGAGGCACCGGACTCGGCGGGCCTCTATTATCAGGTTCTAACCCCCATGCTGAACGAACTGGGCCATTCCCACGTGGGGGTCACAGCGCCGCGACGCACTGAGCTGCGATGGCGCGCACGGCCGAATGGGCGGTTCCCAAGACCGCGCGTGTTCGTGGGCGCGACGAAAAGCGTGAACGGCGACGTTCTGCATGAGGCGGGCATCCAGTTGTCCGGCAACGAGGTGATCGACCTGATCAAGGGCGGTGCGGCCGAGCAGGCCGGGGTGGAGCCGGGTTGGCGGGTCGGGGGGATCATGTCGACCGCCGGCGTCAGGGAGCGTCGCTATACCTTCCTGACGCCGGCAGGCGCCCGGCAGTTGACGCTCAGTCATCAGCGTCCTCCGCCGCCGCGTATGCCCTATGGGAAGCAAGTGCTGCCAAGCGGCACCCTTCTTCTTCGCTTCGATGGTTTCAAGCGGGAGCAGATCGACTGGGTGCTGGCGCAGTTTAAAAGCGCGCCGCCTCAAGGCGTCATCCTCGACCTGCGCACCAATGACGGCGGGCGGGTGGTTGAAGAAGAGCGGTTGCTGGGAGCGCTGCTACCCGATCATTCCTTGATCGGTGCGCGTGTGACCAATGGCAGTCGCCAACCTCTGCATACGCGGGCGGCGGACCTGCGGTACGATGGACCCTTGGCTGTCTTGATCAGTCCTCGGTCCGCAAGCGCCGCCGAAGTGACGGCACGCGCCATTGGTTACCACGAACGCGGCGTCCTTGTCGGACGCCGAACCGCGGGAAACCTGCTGACCTCCACGAACTTCAAACTGCGGGATGGGGGGCGGCTGCAGGCGCCGATCCATGATTTTCTTGACCCGTCAGGGCGACGGATCGAGGGCACCGGGGTCGAGCCTCACATTAGGGCAGCGCCAACGCTCGCGACGGTTCGCGCGGGCCGGGATCCCGTGGTGGAGGCGGCGGAAGCCGTCCTGGCGTCCGCGCGCTGACGCCTAACCCCGCACCAGCCGCAGGAACTCTTCACGCGTGCGGGGGTCTTCGCGGACGGAGCCCAGCAGGCAGCTGGTGGTCAGGCTGGCGCCGGGGACGTCGACGCCGCGCATGGTCATGCAGCTGTGCTCGGCCTCGATGACCACGCCGACGCCGTGGGGACGCAGGACTTCCTGGATCGAGGTGGCGATCTCGGAGGTCATCTTCTCCTGGATCTGCAGGCGCCGAGCGAAGCCGCGCACCACGCGGGCCAGCTTGGAGATGCCGACGACCCGGTCGGTCGGCAGATAGCCGACGTGGGCCACGCCGACGACCGGCAGCATGTGATGTTCGCAGAAGCTGACGAAGCGGATGTTCTTCAGCACGACCAGTTCGTCGTAACCGCCGACCTCCTCGAAAGTCTTCTCCAGATACTCGCGCGGCTCGACCTCATAGCCCTGGAACAGCTCGCGATAGGACTTGGCCACCCGCTTGGGCGTTTCCAGCAGGCCCTCGCGGTCGGGGTTGTCGCCCGCCCACTGAATCAGGGTGCGGACGGCGGCTTCGGCTTCGGCCTGCGAGACGGAGGGTTTGTGCGCGTGGTCGGTCATGGCGTGTCCATATAGCCCGACAGGGCGATCAATCCAGCCGTCAGATGGCCATGAAGTGAAACGGCCCGTACGCAGGTGTGAACGGCGGGTTGTTCTTGCCCTTCTCCCGCAAGGGGAGAAGGATTTGTCACGCGAGGCTTTCCTAAACGGCCTGTTAACCATCCTGTCGGCATTTTCTGCCGAGTTCCCGGGAGTGGTTGATGAACGGCGCGGAAGTTCTGGATGTGGGCCGTGACGCCATCTGGCTGACGATTCAGCTGTGCGCGCCCGTGCTCGTGGTGGGTCTGGTGGTCGGCGTGAGCATAGGCCTGTTTCAGGCCCTGACGCAGATCCAGGAGCAGACCCTGGTCTATGCGCCCAAGATCATCGCCATCTTCGTCAGCCTGCTGCTGTTCCTGCCGCTGATGGGGGCGCTGCTGGGGGCCTTCATGCGCCAGATCGCCGCCCGCATCGCCGGGATGTAGGTCCGACGTGGAGCCCACATAGATGGAAGGTTGGGCCACCGCCGATCAGGTCTGGGCCGGCGGGCTGATCTTCGCGCGGGTCGGCGCGATCCTGATGACCATTCCTGGCATCGGCGAAAACTATGTGCCGCCGCGCGTGCGCCTGTCGCTGGCGCTGCTGCTGTCGCTGGTGCTGTGGCCGCTGGTGGCGGGGACGCTGTCGGGCCTGCCCGCGACCCTGGGCGGCATGGCGGGCTGGATCATCCGCGAAGTGGTGACGGGCCTGGCCATCGGCATGATCCTGCGCAGCTTCATGACGGCGCTGACGACGGCGGGCGAGATCGTCTCGATGCAGACGACGCTGGGGTTTTCCCAGACCGCCAACCCGCTGCAGGCCCAGCCCGGTTCGACCCTGTCGGCCTTTCTGATGTTGCTGGGCGTGACGCTGATCTTCGCCACCAACACCCATCACCTGTTCATCGCCGGCATCCTGGGGTCGTATGAGGCCATCGCCCCGGCCAAGCCGCTGATCGCCGCCGACTTCGCCGCCCTGGCGGTCAAGACCCTGGGGCAGAGCTTCATGCTGGGGGTGCAGTTGGCGGCGCCGGTGCTGGTTTTCGCCCTGATCTTCAACCTGGCCTCGGGACTGGTGGCGCGGGTCATGCCCAGTTTCCAGGTCTATTTCGCCGCCGCGCCGCTCAGCGTGCTGCTGGGCCTGTCGGTCTTCGCCCTCAGCCTGGGGGTGATGGGGACCATCTTCATCGACCGCTATCAGGCGATGGCGAGGGTGTTCACGGGAGGCAGCCTTGGCTGAAGGCGCCGACCCCGAGTCCAAAACCGAAGAGGCCTCCCCGCGAAAGCTTGAGGAGGCCCGAAAGAAGGGCGACGTCGCCAAGTCGCCGGACGTGGCGGCGGCCATGTCCCTGGCGGGAGCGGTGGCGGTGCTGCTGATCGGCGGCGGCTATTTCTCGCAGCAGATGGCGGAAGACCTGCTGCCCTTTCTGGCGTCGCCTCACGCCATGATCGGCGGCCTGGAGGCCGGGGCGGGGATCGAGATCGGCGTCCGCGCTCTCTGGGCCGTCGCGCCGTTTTTGGCGGCGCTGATGCTGGCGGTCGTCATCGGCGGGGTGGGCGGCAACCTGGCCCAGTCGGGTTTTCTGTTCACCGCCGAGAAGATCAAGCCCAAGTGGTCGGCGCTCAGCCCGATGCAGGGGTTCAAGCGCATCTACGGCCCGGACGGGATCGTCCAGTTCATCAAGACCTTCCTCAAGCTGGTCTCCATCGGCGCCGTCTGCTGGTGGGTGCTGAAGCCGCACGCCCGCGAGCTGGAAAACCTGGCCGCCATGAGCCCGGCGATGATCCTGCCCTTCGCGCGCGATCTGGCGGGGGCGCTGATGATCTCGGCCCTGATCTTCCTGGCCTTCACCGCCGGCGCCGACTTCATCTGGCAGAAGTTCCGCTTCGCCAAGCGGATGCGGATGACCAAGGAAGAGACCAAGGAAGACTACAAGCAGTCCGAAGGCGACCCGCACATCAAGGCCAAGCTGCGCCAGATCCGCATGCAGCGCAGCCGTCAGCGCATGATGCAGGCCGTGCCGAACGCCACCGTCATCGTCACCAACCCGACCCACTATTCCGTGGCCCTGCGCTATGAGCCGGATCAGGGCGACGCCGCGCCGATCTGCGTCGCCAAGGGCGTCGACGCCCTGGCCCTGCGCATCCGGGAAGTGGCCAAAGAACACGACGTGCCGATCATCGAGAACGTGCCCCTGGCCCGCGCCCTCTATGCGGCGGTCGAGGTGGACGACACCATTCCGCGCGAACATTTCGAGGCGGCGGCGCGTGTGATCGGCTTCGTCATGCAGGACCGGAAACGGCGGTGATCGGCTCCTCGTCATCCCGGAAGCGGCGCAGCCGCTGTCCGGGACCGCAAGAAACGCTGCCGCCGATGTCGCGCCTTGGGCGGTCCCGGTTCTCCGCATCGCTGCGCGACGCTCGGGCCGGGATGACGATCTTTCCCCCCTGCCATCTGCGGGTCGGGATGATGAACGCCCCCGTTAGGGCGGACGACCGAGCTTCGATATGCTGACGACCACTGATTCGCGCGGGCAGGACGCCATGACGATTTCCCGGCCGAAAGCGGCGGCGACGCGCCGTCCGACCTTTGATCCGCTGCTGGTGCTGATGGCGCTGGGCTTCGCCCTGGCGGTCGCGGCCATGGTCTATCCGGCGTTTCGTACCAACGCCCTGACGGCGCCCGGCCTGATCCTGATCTTCGCGGCGGGGGCCACGGCCCTGATCTGGCTGTTCGCCTTCGGTCGCGCCGAAGTGCGCCGCGCCAGCGGCGACACGGCGGTCGAGATGCTGGACGCCATGGCCGAGCCCGCCGCCCTGGTGTGGCCGTCCGGTCAGGTGCTGGCCTACAACGGCGCCTGGGCCGAAGAAAACGGCGCCGTCACGGCGCTGCCGCGCGGCAAGTCGGCGCAAGCCCTCTACATGGCCTTCGCCCAGGCTCGCGAAGGTCATCAGGGCCGCGCCATCGTCCAGATCGGCGCCCGCGAGATCGAGGTCCTGATCGGTCAGGCGGGGCAGGGGCGTTTCCTGGTCCGCGCCGCGCCCGACGCCGTCCTGCCGGTGCCGCACCACGCCGCCCCTGCCGCGCCCGCCAAGGTCAGCGGCGAGGCCCGGACCATGGCCGCCGGCGCGCCTTTCGGTTCGACGGTGATCGCGGGCGACGACCTGTTCGCGGGCAAGGCCGAGGATTCCAACGCGGCCCTGGCTCTGCTGACCGGCCCCGCCGCCTCGGGCGACGCCGCCTTCGGCCACCTGTTCGATCCGGCCGGCGTGATCGAGGCCAAGACCAAGCTGGCCGCCGGGTCTTCCGGTCCGATCGAACTGGTCGCGCGCGCCTATCCCGACCGCAGCCTGCACCTCTATGTCGCGCCCGAGGGCGATCGCCGCCGCGTCTGGCTGTTCGACGTGACGACGCAGAAGTCGATGGAGCTGCAGCTGTCGCAGGCCCAGAAGATGCAGGCCGTGGGCCAACTGGCCGGCGGCGTGGCGCACGATTTCAACAACCTGCTGACGGCCATCCAGCTGCAACTGTCCGGCCTGCTGGAACGGCACCCGGTCGGCGATCCCTCCTACGAAGGGCTGAACGAGATCCGCCAGACGGCCATCCGCGCCGCCGATCTGGTGCGCAAGCTGCTGGCCTTCTCGCGCAAGTCGACGGTGCGGCGCGAGCGGCTGGATCTGGGCGAACTGGTCGGCGAATTCGCCGTCCTGCTGCGCCGCCTGCTGCGCGAGGACGTGCGGCTGGAGACCGACTACGGCCGCGACATGCCGCTGGTGCTGGCCGACAAGAGCCAGCTGGAAACCGCCGTCATGAACCTGGCGGTCAACGCCCGCGACGCCATGCGCGGCGTGGTCGAGCCGGGCGCGGGGGTGGTCACGATCAAGACCCGCCGTCTGACCGAAGCCCAGGCCCGCGACATGGGCTGGCGCGAGGCGTCCGGCGAGATCGCCCTGATCGAGGTGTCCGACACCGGGCCGGGCGTGCCCGCCGATCTGGTCGACAAGATCTTCGAGCCCTTCTTCACCACCAAGGCGGTCAACGAAGGCACCGGCATGGGGCTGGCCACCGTCTATGGCATCGTCCAGCAGGCGGGCGGCCATATCTGCGTGACCAACCTCGACGGCGCCGGCGCCGCCTTCCGCATCTTCCTGCCCGCCGCCTCGGCCGAGGAACTGGTCGCCGCGCCGCTGGTCGAGAAGGTGGTCAAGGCCGCGCCGCGCGACCTGTCGGGCGCCGGCCGCATCCTGTTCGTCGAGGACGAGGCCGCCGTGCGCGGCATCGCCGCCCGCCTGCTGCGCCAGCGCGGCTATGAGGTGATCGAGGCCGCCGACGGCGAGGAGGCCCTGATCCTGGCCGAGGAATGGGCCGGTCAGATCGACATGATGATCTCTGACGTCATCATGCCGGGGCTGGACGGTCCGTCCCTGTTGCGCAAGGCGCGGCCCTTCCTGGGCGACGCCCCGGTCATGTTCATCTCGGGCTATGCCGAGAGCGACTTCTCGGACCTGTTGCAGGACGAGACGGGCGTCTCCTTCCTGCCCAAGCCGCTGGACATCAAGACCCTGGCCGAACGGGTGAAGCAGGAACTGCACGCGGGCTGATCGACGCTCTGCAGTCATCCCGGCCGACCCTCGCGAAAGCGAGGGGAAGAGCCGGGACCCAGGCGTCAACTCTTGCCGGGGCGGCGCTTGTGATCCTCTGTCTGGGTCCCGGGTTCTGCTGCGCAGCCCCGGGATGACGGCGAAGTCAGACCCTCGCGTCGAACGGACGCGCCCCGGCCCAGCGCCGCTCGCGGGCGGCGTCGTGCAGGGTGTCGGCGAGATCCAGCAGGTGGCGGCGTTCCAGCCGGGGAACGATCTCGAGCAGGTGCAGACGCAGGGTCTCGGCTTCGGCGTCCGAGAGGAGCGTCAGGCGGCGGGATGAACGGACGGGCACGGCATCCTCCTTCACCACGAGGGGGCGCTTTTTGAAAAACGCCCATTCCTCGCGGGGGTTCCGACCTGAAAAACTGAACAAACTCCGCCGTAAAGGCTTGGGTCTTTCGTACGCGGCCCTAGATAGGGGCCAGACGATTCGAAACCCCGAAGAGGACGCTCCCCATGGCCTTCACCCTGCCCCCGCTGCCCTACGCCCACGACGCGCTGGAGCCCGCCATCGACAAGGAGACGATGGGCTTCCACTACGACAAGCACCATCAGACCTATGTCGACAACCTGAACAAGGCCGTCGCGGCCGCAGGCGTCGAAGGCCAGTCGTTCGACGAGCTGTTCGCCAAGATGTCGACCCTGCCGGTCGCCGTGCGCAACAACGCCGGCGGCGTGTGGAACCACACCTTCTTCTGGGACGGCCTGGCCCCCGTCGGCACGGGCGGCGCGCCCTCGGCTGAGCTGGCCGCCGCCATCGACGCCGACCTGGGCGGCATGGACGCCTTCAAGGAGGCCTTCAACGCGGCGGGTCTGGGCCGCTTCGGTTCGGGCTGGGCCTGGCTGATCGTGCAGAACGGCAAGCTGAAGATCATCTCGACGCCGAACCAGGACAACTCCCTGATGGACTTCGCCGAGGAAAAGGGCGCGCCCCTGCTGGTCGCCGACGTCTGGGAGCACGCTTATTATCTGAAGTACCAGAACCGCCGCGCCGAGTTCCTGGCCGCCTTCTGGTCCATCGTGAACTGGAACAAGGTCAACGACCTGTACGCCGCCGCCAAGGGCTGAGGCTCGGCGCGAACGCCGCCAAGGGCTGACGCGTGATTCAACGGCCGCCGCTCCGAAAGGGCGGCGGCCGTTTCGTTTTCGGTTCGTGCTTGCGTCTCGCGCTCGGCGTCCTAGCATCCGACCGTAAAGCCAAGCTTTCCCGGAAACCCGCCATGATCCGTCCCGCCTCCCTGACCGCCGTCGCCGCCGTCGCGGTTCTTATGGCCGCCTGCTCGCATGCGGGAGAAAAGCAGGCGGACAGGGGCGCGCTGGCGGCCCCGGCCGTCGCGGCCAGCGCCGACGTGCATCCCTTCACCATCGGCGCGCTTCAGGCCTACGCCCTGCGCGACGGCGTGCTCAGGGCGCCGAACGACAATACGATCTTCGGCGTCGGCCGCACCAAGGCCGAGGTCGCGGCCGTTCTGACCAGCGCCGGCCTGTCGACGGAGACGATTGACCTGTCGCTCCAGCCCCTGTTGCTGCGCGTCGGCGACCGCGTGGTCCTGCTCGACGCGGGGGCTGGCGGTCAACTGGGCACCGAGAACAAGCTGATCGCCTCGCTGCGCGCGGCGGGCGTCGCGCCGGCGCAGATCACCGATATCCTGATCTCGCACGGGCACCGCGACCATATCGGCGGGCTGGTGACGGCTTCGGGCGCCCTGGCCTTTCCCAACGCCGTCGTCCGCATGACGGCGGCGGAGTGGCAGGCGCTGAAGGCGAAGACCGACAAGGACGGTCTGATTGCGACGATCGCGCCCCAGGTTCAGCCCTTCCAGCCCGGGGCGCAGGTGACGCCCAACATCAGGGCCGTGCCGGTCGACGGCCACACCCCGGGCCACACCGCCTATGAGGTCGCGTCCGGCGATCAGCGCCTGCTCTATATCGGCGATACGGCCCACCATTCGGTGATCTCGGTCCAGCAGCCCGACTGGACCATCGCCTATGACGGCGACGCCCCGACGGCCCAGAACAGCCGCAGGGCCCTGTTGGAACGCGCGGCGGAACAGAAGACGCGGATTTACGCTGTCCACTTCCCCTGGCCGGGTGTGGGACATGTGACGAAGCAGGGCGAGGCCCTGGTCTGGACGCCGGAGTCCTGAGCCGGCCTTGACGAAAGGGGGGCGTGGCTCCATAAGCCCGCCTTTCTCGCATCGGGTCTCGGCCCGAGGTGCGAACTGACTACGGACGATGCGTGGACCGCCGTTGAGATCGCCGCTCCAATCGGGGAGGGGCCGGGCCGCATCAGCATGAAGAGTGACTTATGTCCAAGCGCCATAGCGCCAAGTACAAACTCGATCGGGTCATGGGTGAAAACCTGTGGGGCCGCGCCAAGTCGCCGGTCAACAAACGTTCGTACGGCCCCGGCCAGCACGGCCAGCGCCGCAAGTCGAAAGTCTCGGACTTCGGCCTGCAGCTGAAGGCCAAGCAGAAGCTCAAGGGCTACTACGGCAACATCACCGAGAAGCAATTCTCGGCCATCTATGATGAAGCCGGCCGCCGCAAGGGCAACACCTCGGAAAACCTGATCGGTCTGCTGGAATCGCGTCTGGACGCCATCGTCTACCGCGCCAAATTCGTCCCGACCGTCTGGGCCGCTCGCCAGTTCGTCAGCCACGGCCACGTGACCGTCGACGGCAAGAAGGTCGACATCGGTTCGTACCGCGTCAAGCCGGGCCAAGTCGTCGAGATCAAGGAAAAGTCGCGCAGCATGGCTCTGGTGCTTGAAGCCCAGCAGTCGTCGGAACGCGACATCCCCGATTACCTGGAACTGGGCGATCGCGGCTTCTCGGTCCGTTACGTCCGCGTGCCGGAGCTGTCCGACGTGCCGTACCCGGTCAAGATGGAACCGAACCTGGTCGTCGAATACTACTCGTCCTGATTTCAGGCGTTCGACGATAGAGTTGATGGAAGCCCCGGCGCGAGCCGGGGCTTCTTTCTTATTCAGGATCGCCTGTTCCCTTGGGGGAGGAAGCGGGGCATTCTGACCGGGTGGATACGATCCGCCCCGGAAGGCCGACATGAGACGAACCATCGCCCTCTGCGCCGTCGCCGCCCTCGCCGTCCTGGCGTCGGGCTGCGCCACAAGCGGCGAACCGGTCGTGCGCACCGCCGGCATGCCCGGCCAGTTGGAGCCGATCCACGCGGCGGCCTTCACGCGCGATCTGGCGGTCTTCTGGGTCAGTTCGAACGGCTGCACCAGCAAGGCCGACGTCAAACCCTTCATCACCCGCCTGCGCGACTCGGCGGTCATCACCCTGCGTCGGGTCGATGAGGACCGCTGCACCGACCCCAAGGCCGAGGGGGTGCAGTTGCAGTGGACGTTCGAGGAACTGGGCCTGCCGCCGGGCGCCGAGGTCTCGGTCAACAATCCCTATATGATGCGCCAGGACGGCAAGCCGAGCGGGGCCTCCTGACCGGCGTTCTCGGGGCAAGGCTTCGTTAGCCATTCCGGGCGACTGCGGATTAATAGTTAAGCCGGTAGAGACGCGGTCCTCCCCTTTGTAGCGTCCCCCTGCCGGTTTCCATGCGTATCGTAGATTGTCTGACCTCCGCCCATAATCCGGCGCTGGTCGCCCTGGCCGCCCTGATCTGCATTCTGGGCAGCTGGATCACCGTCAGCCTGCTGAAGCGGGTCCGCCATACGCAGTCTGGAACGCGTGCCGCCTGGGTCTTCCTGGGCGCCCTGGCGGGCGGGGCGACCGTCTGGTGCACCCATTTCGTCAGCATGCTCGCCTATGAGCCCGGCGTGCAGGTCGCCTATGAGCCGGACCTGACCGGCCTGTCGCTGCTGGTGGCCATCGTCGGATGCGGCGCGGCCCTGGTGACGGTGGCGCAACGCCCGCGCGCCGCCGCGGTTCTGGGCGGCCTGCTGTTCGGCCTGACCGTCGCGGGCATGCATTTCATCGGCATGGCCGCCTTCGCCGTCGACGCGGCGATCGAATGGTCGTGGGCCTATGTGGTCGCCGCCGTGGCGGGGTCTCTGCTGTTCGGGGCGCTGTCCTTCCATCTGGCCGTGCGGGCGACCGATACGTGGGAGCGCTGGCAGGCCATCGCCTGCATGGTTCTCGGCATCGTCGTCCTGCATTTCACGGCCATGGCGGCCCTGACGATCACCCCCTTCGCGCCGATAGAGGGCGCCCTGACCGGCAATGAAGCCCGACACATCATCGCCATCAGCGTCGCGGGAGTCGGCCTTCTGGTCCTCGGCGCCGGGGTGGCCAGCTATGCCCTGGACAGCCAGTCTCGCCATCAGGCCGAGGCCCGTCTGCAGCATCTGATCGAAGGCGGCGTGGACGGCATGGCGGTCGAGCGCGACGGCGTCATCATCGGCGCGAACACGGCCCTGCTGACGCTGGTGGGCGTGGAGCGCGAGGCGCTGATCGGCCAGAGCCTGGCGCGCTGGGCCGAGGACGTGGGACGCCTGGCCGACGGCGACATGGTGCAGTCGTCGCTGAAGACCGCCTCGGGCGAGATCCTGCCGGTCGAACTGTCGGCCAAGCGCGACCCCGCCAGCGAGGGCGCGGTCATGATCTACGCCGTGCGCGACCTGCGCGCCCGTCTGGCCCAGGAGCGCCGCATCGCCCATCTGGCGCGCAACGACAGCCTGACGGGCCTGCCCAACCGCGCTTCCTTCCTGGAACGGCTGAACCGCCAGACCGCCACGATCAAACCGGGCGAGACCCTGGCCCTGTTCGCCCTGGACCTGAACCGCTTCAAGGAGGTCAACGACCTCTACGGCCACGCCGTCGGCGACCAACTGCTGTGCCGTATCTCGGACCACCTGCGCGAGGCGCTGAAGGCCGGGGAGTTCGTGGCCCGACAAGGCGGCGACGAGTTCGTGGCCATGGCGTCCGTCGCCTCGCGCGCCGAAGCCCTGGCCGTGGCCGAGCGTCTCAGCGCCGCCATCATCCAGCCGGTGACCATCGAGCACGCCGACCTGTCGTGCGGGGCCAGCATCGGCATCTCCCTGTGGCCTGAGGACGCCGACGACCTGTCGACCCTGATCAACAACGCCGACCTGGCCATGTATCGCGCCAAGGGGTCGCTGACGGTCGACATCTGCTTCTACGAGGCGGACATGGATCAGGCCGTGCGGGCGCGTCGCCGCGTCACCCAGGCCCTGCGCGAGGCCCTGGATAACGAACAGTTCGAGCTTCACTATCAGGTCCAGGCCTCGGTCAAGACCGGCAAGGCGACGGGCTATGAAGTCCTGCTGCGCTGGAAGGACGAGGAGGGACGCAACATCCCGCCGTCCGATTTCATCCCCGTGGCCGAGGAGACCGGCCTGATCCTGCCCATCGGCGAATGGGTCCTGCGTCAGGCCTGCAAACAGGCCGCCGCCTGGGCCGAGCCGCACCGCATCGCCGTCAACCTGTCGCCGGTGCAACTGGGTCACGTCGACCTGCCGCGCCTGGTGCATCAGGTCCTGCTGGAGACGGGGCTGGCCGCCTCGCGCCTGGAGCTGGAGATCACCGAGACGGCCATGATCAGCGACATGGAGCGCACCACCCATGTGCTGCGCCAGCTGAAGGCTCTGGGCGTCACCATCGCTATGGACGACTTCGGCACCGGCTATTCCTCGCTGTCGACCCTGCGCGCCTTCCCCTTCGACAAGATCAAGCTGGACCGCTCCTTCATGACCGAACTGGACGGCGCCGCGCCGCAGTCGCGGGCCATCATCCGCGCCGTCCTGACCATCGGCGAAAGCCTGTCGATCCCGGTCCTGGCCGAGGGCGTGGAGACGCCCGAACAACTGGCCTTCCTGCGCGCCCAGGGCTGCAACGAGGTGCAGGGCTATCTGCTGGGGCGGCCCCAGCCGGAAGCCGACGCCCTGTCGAACGGCGCCGCCGTGGTCCCGGCGACGCCGCGAGAAGAGACTCAGGTCGAGGCGGCGCGCGCCGTCGCATAGCCGGGCCAGTGGGCGGCGTCGGCCCGTTCGTACTGCACGGGCAGGCCCTCCGCCTCGCCCAGGGCTGTGGCGGCATGGTGGCCCCAATTGGGGTCGTCCAACACCGCGCGGGCCAGGGCGATCAGGTCGGCCTTGCCCTTGGCCAGCAGGGTCTCGGCCTGCTGCGCCGTGACGATCATGCCGACGGCCATGACATTGGCCTCGGGCACCGCCGCCTTGACCGCCTCGGCGAAGGCGACCTGATAGTTCAGCTGGTCGCCGGGAATACGCGCCGTGGCGATGTTGCCGCCGCTGGACAGGTGCAGATAGTCGTAGCCCATGTCGTGCAAAGCCCGGCCGAAGACTTGCGCCTCTTCGACGGTGATGCCGCCCTCGGTCCAGTCCGAGCCGTTGTAGCGCGCGCCCAGCGCCTTGGTCCGGGGCCAGGCGTCGCGCAGGGCCTGGGCCACCCGCAACGGGAAGTGCATCCGGTTCTCCAGCGACCCGCCGTAGTCGTCGGTCCGTTCGTTCGACAGCGGCGACAGGAACTGGGTCAGCAGATAGCCGTGGGCGGCGTGCAGCTCGACCAGATCGAACCCGGCGCGATCCGCCCGTTTCGCCGAGTCCACGAAGGCGTCCACCACTCGGTCCATGCCCGCCTGATCCAGCGCGGTCGGCGTGCGCCAGTCGGGCTTGAAGGCCTGGGCCGAGGCGGAAAACGTCTCCCACGCCTTGTCGGCCGGGGCCGGGCCGCCGCGCTCGATCCACGGCGGATTGGTCGAAGCCTTGCGCCCCGCGTGGGCCAACTGGATGCCGATCGGCGTGTCCGAATAGGTGCGGAGGTCGCGGATGATCTTGGCGAAGGCGGCTTCCTGTTCGTCGGTATAGAGGCCGGTGTCGGCCCAGGAGATGCGGCCCGCCGCCTCGACCCCCGTGGCCTCGATCACCACCAGTCCGGCGCCCGACAGGGCCATCCGGCCTATGTGCTGGGCGTGCCAGGGCTGGGGCACGCCGTCCACGGCCGAATACTGGCACATGGGGGCGACGACGATGCGGTTCTTCAGCATCAGCGGCCCGACGGCGCGGGGGGCGAACAACAGGCTCATGGCGGAGGTCTCGTAAAGGTCAGGGGAGGCGACGGTCACAGTAGCTATGACTGTGGCGATTTCGTTCAACCCCGCCTTTCCGATTATTCACGTGATCCCGAACGGCGACGCTGGCAGTTTGGGCTCAGCAAACAAGGGGATTACATCCATGCGCCGTCTTATCATCGCTCTCGCCGTCGCCGCCGTCGCCGCGCCCATGCTGTCGGGCTGCATCATCATCGCCAGCGAAAAGCCGACCACCCGCGTCATCCACTCGGCCCCCGCCGAGAGCGGTCGCTGATGCGGCGCGCCGTCGCGGCCGCGGTCGCCCTGCTGCCGCTGCTGGGCGGCTGCGTCATCTATTCGAACGAGGGCGGGGAAAAGGTCACGGTTCGCGTCAGCGATCAGGTGGTCGCCGCCCCGGCCGAACCGCTTGAGGCCGTCCGCAAGGTCGACTTCGACGGTCAGCACCTGAACGTCGTGGTCGGCTCGAACGGTTGCACCGAGGCCGCCAGCTTCGAGGTCAAGATCAAGGACGGCGACCCGGCCGAACTGACCCTGATCCGCCGCGCGCCCGACCTGTGCCGCGCCCTGGTGCGCGAAGGCGTCGTCGTCAGCTGGACCTACGCCGAACTGGGCCTTCAGTCGGGCGACGCCGTCCGCGTGATGAACCCGATCAGTTTGTAGGCCTTGCTCTTTCCTCCCTGTTGCGCAGCAATGGGGAGGGGGACCGCGTAGCGGTGGAGGGGGCGGCGCTACGCTTTCCGTTTGAGCGCCACGTTCCTGATCGCGTTCAAGACGCCCTCGACATCGTTGCGCACGTCGCATGAGGCGACGCGCAGCATCGACACACCCTGTGCCGCGAGCCAAGCCGTGCGCCGTTCGTCATGGCGGACCTGATCGGCATCGTCGTGGATCATGCCGTCGACTTCGACGGCTAGCTCTCGCTCGGCGCAATAGAAGTCGAGGATGTAGGGGCCGATAGGGTGCTGTCGACGGAACTTCAGCCCTTCCAGCTTGCGCCCCTTCAACTGCGCCCAGAGTTGCGCTTCCGGCGGCGTGAGGGCGCGTCGCATGTTGCGCGCGCGTTCGTGACTCATGCTGTCAGCCATAGCGCCGCCCCCTCCACCACTTCGTGGTCCCCCTCCCCATTGCTGCGCAACAGGGAGGAAAGAGCAAGCCGTTACGCCGAAAACGGCCCCAGCATCTCCGCGGGGATGCGGGCGGGGCGCAGCGACTTGGCTTCGACCAAGCACCACTCCGATACGCCTTGGGCGCACAGGCGGCCTTCGCCGTCCTCGATGCGGACATAGCGGTTGAAGCGCGGCCCCTGCGGATCGCCTACCCAGGTGCGGGCGACGACGCCGGTCGCGCCGGGCACAATGGCGCGCAGATAGTCGATCTCGTGCCGCAGGGCGATCCAGGACCATTTGGCCCGCGTTTCCTCGTCGAAGCGCGCGTTCCAGTGGGCCGTGCCGACGTCCTGCAGCCAGCCGACATAGACGACGTTGTTGACGTGGTTGTTCTCGTCGATGTGCTCGGGCCGCACGTCCAGGGGGACGACGAAGACCTCGCGGTCCTCGCGCGGGATCAACTGCGGCCGAGCCATCCGGGCTTAGGCTTCGCCGAGGGCGACGCCCTTTTCGACCATCAGGGCCTGAAGCTCGCCCGCCTGGAACATCTCGCGCACGATGTCCGAACCGCCGACGAACTCGCCCTTCACATAGAGCTGGGGGATGGTCGGCCAGTCGGTGAAGCTCTTGATGCCGTCGCGCAGGGTTTCGTCTTGCAGCACGTCGACGCCGACGAAGGCCGCGCCCACGTGGTCGAGAATCTGCACCGCCAGCGAGGAGAAGCCGCAGCGCGGGGAGTCCGGCGTGCCCTTCATGAACAGCACCACGTCATGCTCGGCCACGGTGGCGGCGATGAAGGCGTGGACGGGGTCAGCAGCTTGGACGGTCGATTGATCGGTCACGATAAGGGCCTTTCAGAGAAGTCCGTCAGCTAGGCGCCCAATGGGGCTGGGTCAAGGCCGGGCCTTGCGCCAAGCGGCTGCGGCAAGTCGGCTCAGGCGGCCTGGGGGCGAGGGATCAGCCGCCGCGCGCGCTGGGCCAGGACCGGCGCGCCCTGTTCGTGGGCGGTCTCGGCGGCCTCGGTCAGCATCAGGCCCAGACCCTGCGGGGTCTGGCCGGTCCAGCGGGCGCGGGCCAGGGCGACCCCGGCCATGCCGATCTGGTCGGCGGCCCAGTCCAGCGGCGTAGCGGCCACGGACGGGCGACCCAGACGGCGACGCAGGCCGGACTCGATCTCCAGCAGGGCCGACAGGTCGCCGATCGACTCGGCCCGCTCCGTCTCCTGCGCCACGCGCCGCTCATGGGCCTGGGCGCCCAGGATCAGGCCGCCGCCCTCGGTCAAGGCCTCGGCCTGGACCAGCACCAGCAGGGGCAGGGTCTCGCGCTCGGCGCGCATCACCTGGATGGCGGCCCAGTCCAGCGGGCTGTGGTCGGGGGTGAACTGGTCGGCGGCGGCGTCGAACAGGGCGTGGGCCTGATCGCGGGCGGTCGCATCGTCGGCGACGGCGGCCAGGGCGGCCATGCCCGCCGCGCACAGGGCCAGGGCGCGGGCGCGGCTCAGAGGGCGCTGTTCGGGCGTGGCGCCCTCGACCAGATCCCGCAGGTCGCGGCCCGCCTGATCCAGCCGGCGCGGGTCGCGCGCCGCCAGACCGGCCTCCAGCGACAGGGCGGCGCGGTCCAGCCGCAGGTCGTCTTCCAGCGCCCGATGCGAGCCCTTCAGCCCGTGCAGGGCCGCGTCCAGCCGGGCGCAGGCGTCCAGCAGGGCCGGGGTTTCGCCCGCGACCAGCGCCCGCCGCGCGTGCAGCCGGGCCTCCAGCGCGCCGACCGCGCCCGCCGTGTCGCCGCGTCGCGCCGCCGGCAGGGTCTTCAGCAGGGCCAGGGCCGCCTCGATCCTGTCCGGGCCGCCGCACAGGTCGAAGGCCAGCATGGTGGTCTGGACCAGCTCCAGGGCGGCGCGGATGGCCTGATCGTCGTTCTGGGCGTGGCGGGCCGCGTCACGGGCGGCGGCCTCGGCCTTGTCCAGGCTCAGGGCGGCGCCGCAGCGGCGGGCGTGTTCGCGCCACAGGGCCGAGGCGCGCAGAGCGGCGTCGAAGGGGCGGGGGCAGGAGACGCGGCCGGCGTCGACCGTCTGCTGACGCGCCTCGACCTCGACCAGACCGACCCCGATCAGCTCCAGCCAGCCGAGATCGTCGCTGTCGCGCGCCTTCTCGAACAGCCGTCGCAGATCCCTGCCGAATTCGAACATCGCTGACCTTCGTCGTCCCGCTTCGGGATCGCGAGGGCGATCCTGCAGACGCACAAGCAAACGCAGCGCCGCCAGATGGGTTCGACTTGAGCGTAATTGTGAAAAAATCGGGGCTGACCTTTCCTCCCCATTCCATGGGGAGGGGGACCGCGGAGCGGTGGAGGGGGCGTCGCGACGCTATGTGATTAGCGCCTGTCCTGAAAACGTAGCGCCGCCCCCTCCGTCACGTCGCCTTCGGCGCCGCGCCACCTCCCCATGGAATGGGGAGGAAAGACGGCGCTCTTAACCCAGTCGCGGGGTCATCTGGCGACAGCGTTGCAGAACGGCGCGGGCCTCGGCCTCGCCCCCCGACAGTCGCTTCACCGAATCGAGTCGGGCGCGGGTCTGGTCGTTTTCGGCCGCCACCGGGTCGCGTCCGGCGGCGGTCGCCGCCTGCATGGCCGCCAGGGACCAGTAGAGGGCCGCGTCATAGAGGGTGCGGCCGTAACGGCTCTCGCCGCCCTCCAACTCCGACGCCGCCTGGGCCAGCCCGGCGCACCGCACCGCCTCGTCATAGGAGACGAGCCGGGTCGTCTGGGTCGGGCCCAGAACCGCGAGCGCGGTTGTGACGACGGCGATGAGCATCAAGGACTCCACGGCGCCCCGAGCGCCGCAAGATCCCTAGAGAACCACGGCCTTGTGTCTGATGAAAGACGTGTTCAGGAAAACTTCAGGTTGCAGTCAACTCGGCGCTGGGGCGGGCGGCATGGCGCGCCCCTGATCGACCAGCCAGCGGACGAAAGCCCGTTGGGCGCGCGACGCCTCGCCCGCGCCGGGGATGGCCGCGACGGCGCCGCCCTCGGGCGCAAAGCCAAAGGGCGCCAGCAGCCTTCCGTCCTGAACCGCCTCAGCCGCCAGGGCCCAGGGCAGGACGGCGGCGCCCCATCCCGAAAGGGCCGCGTCCAGGGCGAAATGCAGGTGGGCGACGGGTCGGTCGGACGCCGCCGTCGAACGCCGGCCGCCCAGCGCCGACCAGTCCTTCCAGCCGGTCATATGGGTGCGGGCTTCCAGCCGAGGGGCGTTCAGGGCCGCCGCCCTGGCATCCTCGCCCGCCAGCGAAGGGGCGATGACCGGACCGATGGCGTTGGCAATGATTCGCTCGCCGCCCAGGGCTTCGATCCGACCGGCGTCCAGCAGGCGCACCACCAGGTCGGCGCCCCGGCGGCTGATCGCGTGGGGCGCCAGTTCGACCAGATGCACCCGCACCTCGGGATGGAGCCGTGCGAAATCGGCCAGACGCGGGATCAGCCATTTGACCGCCAGGCTGGCGTTGACGGCGACATGCAGGTCCTGGCCCTCGCCCCGCGCCTGGGCCACGGATGCTGCGATGCCGTCAAAGGCGGCGGTCAGGCCCGGCAACAGGGCGCGGCCGGCCGGGGTCAGGCTCAGGGCGTGGCGCGGCCCCTCGAACAACCGCACCGCCAGCTGCGCCTCCAGCGCCTTGACCTGACGGCTGACGGCGCTGTGGGTCACGTTCAGCTCGGCCCCCGCCTGGGTGGCGCTGCCGGTCCGCGCCATGGCCTCGAAGGCGCGGAGCGCATTCAGCGAGGGCGCCGCGCCGGAAGCTGTGAGGTTTTCGAACATGCCCCTCCCGATAGGTCGCTTTCGTCGCGGCGGCAATGCGGCGACACCCAGCCATGTCGTCGTCCTCCGCTCACCGCCTGTTCGTTCCCGTCCTCGGCTTCGGCCTGATCGTCGCCTTCGCCTCCAGCTATTACCTTCTGGGCGTGCTGGCCGAGCCGCTGGCGGCGGGGACCGGGACGGCGCCGTCCCTGGTGTTCGCCGGCCTGTCGGGGGCTTTTCTGATTTCGGCGGGGCTCAGTCCCTTCGGCGGGCGCTGGGTCGACCGGCGCGGCGGCCGCGAGGTGCTGGCTGTCTCTTCGGTCGTCTTCGCCCTGGCCCTCGGCGGACTGGGCCTGGCCCAGGGGCCGGTCAGCATGGTCGCGTCGATCCTGATGCTGGGGGTCGGCATGGGCGTCGGTTTCTACGGGCCGGCCTTCGCCGTCCTGGTCGCCATTCACGGCGAGGACGCCAAGAAGCCGATCACGGCGGTGTCCCTGATCGGGGCCTTCGGCGGGGCTCTGGGCTGGCCCCTGACCCTGGCGATGATCGAGGCGGTGGGCTGGCGCGGGGCCTGTTTCGGCTGGGCGGCCCTGCATCTGCTGGTCTGCCTGCCGCTGTATCTGACCCTGCTGCCGGACGGGCGGGCCGGGCCGCGACCCTCGGCCGAGGCGGGGGGCGTGCGTTGGGACGGACGGATGATCCGGCTGGCGGTCCTGTTCGCCGGGGCCTGGTGGATCGCCACCGCCCTGAGCGCCCACCTGCCGCGCCTGCTGGGACGGCTGGGGCTGGACCCGGCCGAGGCGGCGCTGGCGGCCAGCCTGATGGCGGGTTCGGCCGTCGTGGTGCGGCTGCTGTCCTTTCTTGCGCCGGGCAAGGGCTCGCCGGTCTCCGTCCTGCGGCTGGCCACCCTGCTGCATCCGCTGGGCGCGGCGGTCGCCTGGTTCGGCGGCAAGGGTCTGGCCGGGGCGGTGGCCCTGGGACAGGGGGCGGGCAACGGCCTGCTGTCCGTGGCCTCGGGCGTCCTGCCGCTGCACCTGTTCGGCAAGGAGAACTACGCCACCCGTCAGGCCCTGATCCTGACCCCGGCGCGCTTTCTTCAGGCGGCGGCGCCCCTCAGCTACGGCGTCGTGCTGGACCACTCGGCGGGGCTGGCGTTGGCGGCCTCCAGCGCGGTCTGCGTCCTGATGTTCGCCATGACCTTCGGGCTGGAAAGGCGCGCGGATTAGAAAAGGCGGCATGTGGGCGGGCGGCCACATCCGCCCGTCGTCGTTAAAACGGCCTGTGAAACCAGGGCGATATGGCGTGTATGGCGTCATGTTCATACGCCGCTTCACCCAACTGCAAATCGGCCTGCTGCTTTACGGTGCGTCTCTGGGCTTGATGGTCCGCGCCGATCTGGGCCTGAATCCGTGGAGCGTGCTGCATCAGGGCCTGTCGGAACTGACCGGGCTGAGCCTGGGGCTGGTCGTCAATCTGGTCGGGTTGCTGGTGCTGCTGGTCTGGATCCCGCTGCGCCAGAAGCCGGGCGTCGGGACGATCTGCAACGTGCTGGTCATCGGCACGGCGGCGGACGTCGCCCTGTGGGCCCTGCCGCCCATCGAAGGGCTGGCGCTGAGGATCGCCTTCCTGGCGGCGGCGATCGTGCTGAACGGCGCGGCGACGGCGGCCTATATCGGCGCGGGGCTAGGCCCCGGTCCGCGCGACGGCCTGACCACCGGTCTGGTGCGGATCACCGGCTGGAAGGTCGGCTGGGCGCGGACGGCGATCGAGGTCGCGGTTCTGGGCGGCGGCTGGCTGCTGGGCGGCGTGGCCGGCGTCGGCACGCTGCTCTACGCCCTGGCCAACGGGCCGCTGATGCAGTTCTTCATGCGCTGGTTCGAGATCGCCCCAGAGCGAGAGGTCAGCCCGGCGACATCGAGCTGAGCGGTTGTCTTCCCCACCGTCGTCATTCCGGCCGAAGGCCTCGCGCCAGCGAGGGCGCAGAGCCGGGACCGCCCAGGGCGCGACGGTCCACCGGTTTCAGGGCGCGGCGTTTCCGGCGGTCCTGGATAGCGGCGGCGCCGCTTCCGGGATGACGGGGCGGCTCAGCCCCGTTCCTTGGTCTTGGTGAAGGCGATCTTCGGGAAGCGTTCGGCGACATAGCCGGTTTCCCAGCTGGACTTGGCCAGGAAGACCGGGGCCTGGTCGATGTCGACGGCCATCTGCGGGCGGTACTTGCCGGCGAAGTCGTCGAGGTCGGCCGTGGCGCCGGCGATCCAGCGGGCCTCGGCGTAGGGCGAGGGTTCGAAGATGACGTCGAGGTTGTATTCCTCGCCCAGACGGTCGGCCATGACTTCGAACTGCAGCTGACCGACGGCGCCGACGATGAAGTCCGAGCCGAGTTCGGGGCGGAACAGCTGGGTCACGCCTTCTTCGGCCAGACCTTCCAGCGCCTTCTTCAGGTGCTTGGCCTTCAGCGGGTCCTTGACGCGGACGCGCTGCAGGATTTCGGGGGCGAAGTTGGGCAGGCCGGCGAAGCGGATCATGCCGCTTTCCGACAGGCTGTCCCCCACACGAAGGACGCCATGGTTGGGGATGCCGATGACGTCGCCGGCATAGGCGTCCTCGGCCAGTTCACGGTCGCTGGCGAAGAACATGATAGGGGCGTTCACCGACAACTGCTTGCCGGTGTTCTGCACCTTCAGCTTCATGCCGCGCTTGAAGCTGCCCGAGGCCATGCGGAACATGGCGATACGGTCGCGGTGGTTGGGGTCCATGTTGGCCTGGACCTTGAAGACGAAGCCGGTGACTTCGGCGCCGCCCGGCTCGACCGCGATCTCGACGGGCGCGGGGGCGTTGCGGGTCTCGGGCGGGGCTTCCTTGCGGGCGGGCATGACCTTGGGCGGGGGCGCCCATTCGCCGATGGCGGCCAGCAGTTCGTCGATGCCGAAGTGGCGCAGGGCCGAGCCCCACAGCACGGGCGTCATATGGCCTTCCAGGAAGGACTGGCGGTTGAAGGTCGGATAGCCCGCCTCGACCAGTTCCTGGGCCTCCATCAGGGCCTCGTGTTCGCCGGGCTCGAAGTATTGCGCCGCGTCGGCCAGGGGCAGGGCTTCGGGGTGGCCGGGGTCCTCGGCGGCGCCGGCGGGCTTCTTGGTGTAGGGCTGGAACTTGCCGGTCGCGACCTCGACCATGCCGCGCAGGCGGTTGCCGCTCTCGGCCGGCCACCAGATCGGGGCGGGGTCCAGTTGCAGGCGGCTGGCGATTTCGTCCAGCAGGGCCATCGGGTCCTGAGCCTCGCGGTCCAGCTTGTTGATGAAGGTGATGATCGGAATGTCGCGCAGGCGGCAGACCTCGAACAGCTTCAGCGTCTGCGGCTCGATGCCCTTGGCGGCGTCCAGCACCATGATGGCGCAGTCGGCGGCGGTCAGGGTGCGATAAGTGTCTTCCGAGAAGTCTTCGTGGCCTGGCGTGTCCAGCAGGTTGAACATCTTGGCCACGCCGTCGGACGTGGTGTGCTCGAACGTCATGACCGAGGCCGAGACAGAAATGCCCCGTTCCTTCTCGATCTTCATCCAGTCGGACTGGGTGCGCCGGTTCTCGCCGCGCGCCCGCACGGCGCCCGCCGCGCGAATGGCCCCGCCAGCCAGCAGAATGTGTTCCGTCAGCGTCGTCTTGCCCGCATCCGGGTGAGCGATGATGGCGAAGGTCCGGCGGCGACCGGCCTCTTCGGCGAGCGTGAGTTTCGACATGGTCGCGCAACTAGCGCGAGGCGCGCCGAAAGTCGATTGTCACGATGCCGTGAAAGACCCTTCGCGAAGCGGGGCTTTTAGGGGCATCCTCGTTTCCGCGAGACGCCGGGTCATGAGTCCGTCGCCGCTAGGGAAAGGAAACGACATGGCTCCGGTTCATCCGGCCAAGGTCCCGCCCGTCCGCATGGAGCGGGACATTCACCCGGCCCTCTGCCTGGCGGCGGGTTTCGGCGTCATCGTTCTGGCGGCGACGGCGGTCCACCTCCTATTCGGTCTCTTCTAGCCTCACCGTTCGATCAGGTGGCCGTGCGGGTCGTCCGACCGCGTCCTCGCGGTCGCGTGGACGGGAAGAAAAACCGTCGGGGTCAGTTTCCGGTCGGCTGGTCCTCGCCCTCCGCCTCGCCCTTCTTCAGGGTCGCGGCCTCCTCGGCCTCGGCCTCGGCCTCGCTGACTCCTCTGGCGCGCAACAGCAGGGCGCGGGCGGCGGGGGACCGATCGTGCGGATCGTTGACCAGAGGCTCAAGCAGGGTGGCGGCCTCGGCGTTGCGGTCCTTGATCATCAGCACCTGGGCCAGGTTGAAGCGCGCCTCGGCCAGTTGCGGGGCGAGGGCGAAGGCCTGTTCCAGCACCGCCACGTCATTGTCGTTGGGATAGCCCTCGCCGCCGTTCCGGTTCTCGGCGATCAGAAGCAGGGTGACGTAGTCGGCGTCGTCGGCGCGATAGGCGCGGGCGAGGAAGCCGCGCGCTTCGGCGTGCAGGCGGTCGGCGTCTTCAGGGCTGTCGGCGTCGTCTGCGGCCTTCAATCGGGCGCGGGCCAGGTATTGCAGCGCCTCGATGTTGTTCGGCTCCAGCGCCAGCAGGCGTTGCAGCGGCGCTTCGGCGGCGGCGGGGTCGCCGAAATGCAGTTCGGCGTGGCCGAGGGCCAGCAGGGCCAGGGGATCGTCCGGATAGCGGGCGGCGGCGCGGCGCACCTCCTCGGCGGTGGCGGCCCGCTTGTCGTCGGCCACGCCGATCTTGAGCCGCTGGTTGAGCAGCAGCAGGTCGTCGGCCGAGCGGGGCAGCGCCGTCACCGTGATCGGCGCGGGCGGATAGGTCACGGTCATGCCCTGATAGGGAATTCGCCCGCTCATGTAGCGACGCAGGGTGCGGCGCAGTTCGAGGGGGGGCAGCCCGGTCGCCCGCTCCATCGCCTCGACCGGATCGCCGCCCGCGCCCACGTCGCGCAGATAGAGGTCCAGCGTCTTCTGCCGGTCGGCGTTGCCCAGGAACCAGTGGGTCAGCAGCCAGGCCAGCGGATAATAGGTCTCGCGGTTGCGGCTGGACTGCAGCGGCCGCTTGGACAGCAGTTCCGACATCGGCATCCACGACGCCGCCTGCAGCCAGTAGACGCGGTTCTCATTGTATTTGCCGACCAGGATGCGGGATTTTTCGACCTCGACCGTGGCGTAGTATTCGGCGAACCCCTCCACGAACCATCCCGGATAGGGATAGGAGAAGTTCTGCATCATGAAATGGTGCGCGTATTCGTGCTTCAGCGTGTCCACGTCCTGGTCGCGGATGGCGATGCCGAAGATGTCCTCGTCCGTGGCCATGTAGAAGCCGGCGACGCTCTCGGGCAGGTCGGGCCGGACCTTGGTCAGGCCGGTCCGCGAGCCGACCAGATAGATGGGCAGTTTGCGCGGCGGGGCCTCATCGACCTGGAGCCCCATGCGCGAGCGCATGAAGCGGTCGTAGGATTCCAGCTCCTGGACGAAGGCGCGCAGCTTGGCCTCGCCGCCGTCGCTGTAGACGATGAACCGTTCGCTTTCCGCCTTGAGCCAGCCGGCGTGGGCCGGGGCGATCCCCGCCGCGGTCGCGGTCAGGGCGGACAGGGCCGCGACGGCCGCGCCTCGGCGCAAGCTTTGCAGTAAGTGATTGAAACGGTTCACGTCGACGGTCCCTGTGGCGATGTCTCCCAGGGATAGCGAACGATGTTGTGTCAGGGAAGGGGGGCGGCGTCAGGCCGCCATGCGTCCCCAGACGGCCTTGTCGGCGGCGACGGGGCTCAGACGGCCGTGGGCGGCGCGGGCCTGGAGCTGGCGCATGATCATCTCGGGCAGGGCGCAGAAGCGCGGCTCGACCAGTTCGGGGGCGCATCCCGCGTCGGGGGCGGCGAACAGGGCGGCGTTCACCCCTTCGGTCTTGTGCGCGATCAGCCAGGCCAGACGCCGGGCGCGGGCCGGATCGTTCCGGTGCAGCATCGGGTCCTCGGCGAACAGGTCGCAGCCCATTTCCAGCACATAGTCGAAGTCCAGCTTCTCGAAGCGCCGCACGTCATGGCTCGGAGCCGGGCAGGCCTCGTCCAGGTCGAACACGACGTCGTTCAAGAGAAACAGCATGGGCCGTCCACCACTTCGCAGGCCGTTCTGGCCCGATGAAACCGGTTTACGGCCGACTCGCTTGCGGTCCCGTTCACGAACGCGGTGAACGCGCGGTTAGGCATTATTCCGGGGCCTACCGCGCTTCGCGCTACTTGAGGGCATTCCTTTTGAGCCTACCGCGCTTCGCGCTACTTGAGGCCCGTTAGATATGGAGGGACGCCTCTCTTTCCTCCCCATTTTGTGGGGAGGGGCCCCCGAAGTGGTGGAGGGGGCGACGCGACGGCGGCCGTCTGAAGCGCGAACTCGGGCAGGGCGCCGCCGCCCCCTCCGTCACGGCGCCTTCAGCGCCGCGTCACCTCCCCATGGAATGGGGGGAAGACGTGCGTTCGCTACCCCTCCTGCACCTTCTCCGTCAGGAAGTGTCTCCCCTGGCGGTCCTCGATCTCGACCACCCACAGGTCGGGGTCGTAGCGGCGCTGGCGCTCGATGAAGGCGTCCAGCTCGCTTTCGCTGTCGCTGACGACGGGCTGGATCCACAGGGGTTCGCCGTCCTGGCCGACGGCCTCGGTATAGAGACGCGCCGTGCGGTCAGCGGTGTTGTAGGCCTTGACGATCACGGCCCCGCCGCGCGCGTCGCCCTTCTTGACCACGGTGGCGTAGGCGCCTTCCAGTTCGGCGCGGCGGATCAGGGCGCCGGCCCAGACATCGGTGGAAAGAAGCAAATCGCTAACCCTGATTGGACACGGGACCGGAACCTTGCGGCCCTAAGGTCGAGCGCATGAGGATAGGCTTTTCCCCCCGATCCGCCAGCAGAATGCTGGGCGTGACGGTCCTGCTGGCGACGCTGGCCATGCCGGTCGGCGCGGCGCGCGCGGCCGTAACCGACGCCTTTTACGACCGCGTCTTCATGCTGGCGGCGCATCAGAAATGCGACCTGTTCGAGCCGCAGCTGATCGCGGCCCTGGACGCGGCGGCCCTGCAGGCGCGCGGCGCGGCCCTGCGCGCGGGAACCCAGGCGGCGGATCTGACGGCGGCGGCGGGGCGGGCCCAGTCCAAGGCGGCGCGAACCCGGTGCGACGACCATGATCTGAACCAGGTGCGGGCGCGGGTGCAGGCGGGCTTCGCCGGCTGGTCGCGCGCGGCCCGGATGAGCTTCCCCGGCGACCGATCCGCCTGGCGCGGCGACCGCTATGAAAGCCAGGCGGTCGGCTGGCGTCTGGTGCAGGACAGCGCGACGGGCGGCTCGCCCGTGCGCTTCGGTCTGGCGGGAACGGGGCCGACGGCGACGACGCCGATCGCGGTGGTCTCCTTTGTCGGCAGGCCCCGGCCCTATGCCGCGCGGCTGGTCATGCGCGACCGGGAACAGGCGCCGCGCGTCTGGCTGACCGGCGGCGGTCTGCCGCCTGAATCGGTGCGTAGCGTCTTCTTCGCCGCCGCCGCCCAGGCCGCCGAACCGACCCTGCTGGGCGAGGGCGTGCGTCAGGGCGAGACCTGGACCTTCTCGGTTGAGGCCGCCGACGCCATCGCCCAGCTGGACCCGCGCGAGAGCTTCGTCATCGAGTTTCTGTTCCGCGACGACAGCGTGGCCGAGGCCCGTTTCGAGGCGGGCGACTTCGCCGCCGGCCGCGCCTTCCTGGCCATGGGCGCCCTCTAGGATCGCGCCCTGATCAAAGACGGTTGACCCCGCCGGCGAACAGGCCCCTTGGGGACGGATGGCAAGCGAAACCGTCTACATCATCCAGGCCTATGTTCAGGGCAAGGGCTCCGGCCTTCGCGCCGAGCCGCAGGTCGGATGCAAGGACGCCGAAGAGGCTCGCCGCAAGGCCGAGCGCCTGGCGCCCCTGCGCCTCGGCGTCGTCGCCTTCTCCGTCTCGGCCGACACCGAGATGGGCGACTACGACGAGCATCCGACCATCCTCTTCAAGGCCGGGCGTCTGCCGCCGCCGTTCAGCGACGAGGGCTGAGGCCGACTGGCCGGGGATCAGGCCGCCCGCTTCAGACTGTCATAGACATGGGTCACGGCGTCGAACCGCACGCGCGTCGGCTGGCCGCCCAGGGGCGAGGCCGCAAAGTCTGACGCGGTCAGCCCGGCGGCCACGGGGTCGTCGATCTTGTCCGTGTTCCAGCCCAGAAGCAGCCGGCCGCCGGGTTTCAGGACCGCCGCCAGGGCGGCCAGGGCGCGTTGCTGCTGTTCGGGACTGTCGACGCCGTAGCCCAGCACCCCGTTGCAGACGACGGCGTCGAAGCTCAGGTCGGCGAACAGGCGGTCGGCCTCGCAGACGTCGCCGGTGCGGTGCCGGCCCGTCCGCCCCCAGCGTTCGACCGTCGGGTCGATGTCGCTGGTCCAGACCTCGCCGCCGCCCGCCTCCAGCGCGGGATAGTCGTCCAGGGTGTATTCGCGACAGCCTACCCACAGGATGCGCCCGCCCTCGACCGCCAGCGCCGGCACATAGGCCTCGGCCATCAGGCGCCGGTCCGGCAGGGCGCGGATGCGCGCGGCGCGCGGCGAACGCCGCCGACGCAGGCCCGCCTCGCCGAAGATCAGTCTGGTGAAAAAGCTACCCACGCCCAAAACGGCTCTCCCCGGCAGAGACGATGTCATCCTGTCATCGACGGAGACGTCGGGCGGCTAACTCAGGATGACGCAGCAATGTCCGCTTTCGAGCCCGTTGCGGACATTCAGATCGGCAACCGAGCCGCATTTGCGGCTCTTTTCCAAGTTGAAAAACGGCGTTAGGGTTCCTGTCATCAAGGAACCTGATGCCATGCAAGATAAGTATAATTGGGGACTTTATAACGACCCCAATGATCCCCGCCTTGTTGTTCCGAAGATGAATCCCGCCCTGGGGTGGACCGTTAATGTCGCCCATCCATCAGCGCGACTTGCCCTGATCCTGATGGCCGTCGTCCTCGCGGCCGGCATGGCAGGGTCAATCCTTCTCGGCTGACTTTCGTCAGGTCCGGTTTCGGCGGGCAGGGGCCAACGTCCGCTTTGCGGCCCGGCCGCCGCTTCGCCTAGCACGCCGTTTCCGCCGGACGAGAACCATGGGCCCGCTATCCACCCCCCAACTGACGTTTCCGACGCCTGCGGCTCCAGGCGTCCAGCCCAATGTCTGCAGTAGGGCGGCTAGGCGGAGTCTGCTCACTGGCCCGTCACCGAGCTGGCATTTGGACGAAATGGTCGGTCGGATCGGCGGGCGCCGTTGTAGAAGCTCTGCTGGCCGGCCGGAACCATCGAGCGTTGCGCTGGTTTCGGCCAGTCGGGCGTATTCTCTGACCTGCCGGCCCTGGCCCGGCTTTCGAGCGCCCAGGCCGCAAGGAGTACCTTGCGATTGGAAAAGGCTTGCCGTCTGATCCGCCGGCCCGTTGCGGATCGGACGGACTGACGCGTCGCGAGGCAGGAGGGACCAGTCGTGTCAGACGATGCAGCCGACGATGATCCCGGCTCGGCGCCTGGACCAAGCGATCAGGCGCCGGGCGCGACGGCGGCGAAGCCGCCTCCGCCGCTGGAGCGCAGCCGGTTCGGCGGCACAGGACGGCGCCATGAGGCCCACATCGACGACGACGCGCCGGTCTCGCGCAGCGATCTCAGCAAGGGGCCGGCCGAGTTGGTCGAGGACCGCCAGGCCCATGTGAACTGGCGCGTCGTGACGATCTCCTCCTTGGTGATCCTCGTCTTTTCGATCTGGGCGATCATCATGCCCGATCACGCGCGCCTGACGATGAAGACGGTCGTGGATTGGATCGCCACGAACCTGGGCTGGTACTATGTGCTGACGACCACCATCGTGATCGGCTTCGTTCTCTGGGTCGCCTTTTCCAAAGAGGGCGGGGTGCGGCTGGGTCCGGACCATTCGCGGCCGCAATACAAACTCGTGACCTGGGTGGCGATGCTGTTCGCCGCCGGCGTCGGCATTGACATGCTGTTCTATTCGGTCACCGGCCCGGTGGTGCAGTATTTGCACCCGCCTTCCGGCGAGGGCGGGACCGCCTTTGCAAGGCAGGACGCGGTCATCTGGACGATGTTCCACTACGGCATCGCCGGCTGGTCCATGTATGCGCTGCTCGGCATGGCGATGGGGTATTTCGCCTATCGGTGGGGGATGCCGCTGTCGATCCGCGCCGCCCTCTATCCGCTGTTCGGCAAGCGGGTGCGCGGCCCGCTGGGCGACGGCGTCAGCATCATCGCCCTGGTCGGCACCGTGTTCGGGGTGGCCACCTCCATGGGCATCGGCGTGGTGCTGCTGAGCGTCGGCTTCTCGCTGATCTTCGGCCTGCAGCACGGGCTGGCCCTGCAGATCGCCCTGGTCGCGGTCGCGGTGGCCCTGACCATCGCGGCTACGACGTCAGGCGTGGATCGAGGCATCCGCTGGATCTCCGAGCTGAACCTGTGGAGCGCCGCAGCGATGATGCTCTACATCCTCTTCACCGGACAGACGGCCTTCCTGCTGAACGCCCTCGTCGAGAATATCGGCCGGTTCTTCTTCACCCTTCCCGAGCGCACGCTACAGACCTTAGCCTATGAGCCGGACGGGGCCGAATGGATGGGCCGATGGACCTTGTTCTTCTGGGCTTTCTGGCTGGCGTGGGGGCCCTTCGTCGGGGTCTTCCTCGCCCGGATTTCTCGTGGGCGGACGCTGCGCGAGTTCGTGATCGCAGCGATCACGGCGCCCGTGCTGTGCGACTTCTTCATCGTCTCCCTGTTCGGCAATTCGGCCCTCTACGAGGTGCTGCACGGCAATGCGGCGTTCGCCAGACTGGCGGCCGAAAGCCCTGAGGAAGGCTGGTATGCTCTCCTGGCCATGTTCCCTTGGCCGATGTTCCTGATTGGCCTGGCGACCCTCTCGGGGCTGCTGTTCTATCTGACCAGCGCGAACTCCGGCGCCATGGTGTCGTCGAATTTTTCCGCCTCGATCCCTGATCCGTCGCACGACGGGCCGAAATGGCTGCGCATCTTCTGGGCCCTGCTCACCGCCCTGCTCGCCGTGGCGATGCTGCTGGCGGGCGGCGTGACGACGATGGAGTATGCAACGCTCATCTTCGCCCTGCCGGTGACGATCATCGCCTATCTGGTGATGGCCTCCTTCTACAAGGTGTTGCAGATGGAGCGCGCCGATCGGGAGGGGCAGGTGCTGCGGCGACGGACCATCGCCCCCTCGGGCGGCCACCTGCCCGAGCGCTCGTGGAAGCAGCGGCTCGAGCGGATGCGCGCCTTCCCGTCGCTGCGCCAGGTTGCTCAATTCCTGGATCGTACGGTGCGACCGGCCCTGGACGATGTCGCGGCGGAGTTCCGCAACCAGGGCTATGAAGTCGAACTGGCCTCCCTGGCGGGCGCCAGTGGCGTCGAGGAACCCGTGCTGCGGGTGTCGTTGGATCAGTTCCGCGCCTTCCAGTATCAGGTCGCCGTCGTTGAAGCCCCAGTCCCGATGTTCGGCGGCCGGATGACCCGAGAGACCGACGTTTATTACCGCCTCGAAGTGTTCACCCAAACGGGGTCGGGCGGCTATGACCTCATGGGGCTCACCAGGCAGCAAGTGATTGACGACGTGCTGGAGCGATACGAGGCCCACCTGGCCTTCCTCACCCTGTCGGCGGAAACCGACACCGCCTCTGTGCTCACGCCGCCTATGCCGCCCGCTGGATAGGACGGGGTCTGGGCGTCGAGGGGCCGTATTCGAGCTCAGGGGCAAGGACCGCTTTCGACCCTAATCCGACGTTCGGCGGGTGCAGTTGAACTGCTGACCCTTGGAGCTCAACTCGTGACAAGTTTGACCACGCGGACTGACTGAGCCAACTTCGCTAATGCGTAGGGGGCTCACGGATGGACGACTTAGCGACGCGGCACTTCCGCACGCGATCAGTCGCAGGGATGCTGGGGACAAACGAGATCACGCACGCGAGCCGTCGCACGCTCTTGGGGCTGGCGGGCGCGCTGGCTGTTGCGCCGCCAGCCTTCGCGCGATCCGCGCCCTATCTCGCCCCGGAACGGGAGCTGATGGTGCCAGTTCGTGGCGGTCAGATCTACGTGAGGACGAACGGACCTTTGAACGGTCCTCATCCGCCGCTAGTGGTGGCTCACGGCGGGCCGGGCAGCACTCACGGTTCCTACCTTGAACTGCTGCCTCTCATCAACGAGCGAGGACTGATCCTTTACGATCAGCTCGACAGCGGCCGGTCGGACCGGCCGAACGATCCGGCGAACTGGACCGTCGATCGGTTTGTCGATGAACTTGAACCCATCCGGGAGGCGCTGGGCGTGCCCCGCTGGCACATGATGGGTCATAGCTGGGGCGGCACCGTCGCGCTGGAGTATGGCGCGCGCCGGCCCCATGCGTTGGCGGGGTTGTGCCTCGCCAGCCCACTGATCTCGACGCGAAGCTGGCTAGGCGACACCAACGCGCTGCGCCGGACTCTGCCGGCTGAGATCCAGACCGAGCTCACAGCCTGCGAGACGCCGGTGCCGCCGCCGGTTGATCGCTGTAGCGCGGCTGAGATGGAGTTCAACGGGCGCTTTGGCAGGCGTCAACCAAGGCCCGAAGCGTTGGTCGCCTATCTTGGCCGTCCGGGGAACCTCGTCTTCAATACCGACGTCTACCAAGCGATGTGGGGCGCAACCGAGTTCACCGCCACGGGCACCCTAAAGACCTATGACGGCGAAGCGCTTCTGGCGAGGCTGGACGGACCGCGCACCCTGTTCCTCGTGGGCCAGTACGACGAGGCCCGGCCAATCACCGCCGCCCTGTTCGCCGAGCGCGTGCCCGACGCAGAGTTCGCTGTCGTTCCCGGGGCAGCCCACAATCTGCATATCGACCGACCCGAAGAGACCGTCGCAGTCTTGCGAGCCTGGCTCCGTCGCCAAGACCGGCCGTAACCAAGCCTGAGCCATAAACGCACCCGTCTTATCGCGTGCCCGGCGGTTACCGATCATAACTAATCTGAGCAGGGCGGTTGGCCGCCTTCGCGATCGTCCGCTACCCACCCGTAGCGGATGTCCGCCGAGTCCGGAGCCTGGTCTGGCCACGGCTGGCGGCCGCCCCGATCAGGCGCTGCGGTTCAGGGGGATGACTTGGGCCTCGCTCTCGACGGGCTCGCGGGCGGCGACGACAATGGGCAGGCGGACGGTGACGGCGGCGCCTTCGCCGAGGGTGCTGTCGATGCCCATGGCGCCGTGGTGCAGTTCGGCCAGGGACCGGACCAGCGACAGGCCGAGGCCGGTGCCTTGCGCCCTCTGCTCGGCGCCGCCGGCCTGCTCGAAGGGGCGGCCCAGGCGGGCCAGGTCCTCGGGCGCGACGCCGACGCCGGTGTCGGCCACGGTCAGCTCCAGGTCGGCGCCCGGATGCGTCCCAAGCGCCTCGGCGCTGACGGTCACTGACCCGCCGGCGGGGGTGAATTTCACGGCGTTGGACAGCAGGTTCAGCGTGATCTGCTTCAGGGCGCGGCGGTCGGCGGCGACGGTCAGGGCCTCTGGCGGCAGGACGGCGGCCAGATCGACGCCCTTGTCGTCGGCCTGCACCCGCACCAGGGCGACGGCGGCGGAGACCACCTCGCGCACGTCGAACCGTTCGATGCTCAGCTCGTACCGCGCCGCCTCGATGCGGCTGACGTCGAGCACGTCGTTGATCAGGTCCAGCAGGTGGCCGCCCGCTTCGTGGATCGACTGGGCGTAGTCGGCGTAGCGGTCGGGGATGGGGCCGAACAGGCGCTGGCGCATGATGTCGGAGAAGCCCAGCACGGCGTTCAGCGGGGTGCGCAGTTCGTGGCTCATATTGGCCAGGAAGCGGGACTTGCCGGCGTTCTGGGCCTCGGCCTCGGCGCGGGCGGCGTCCAGCCCGGCTTCGCGGGCGTGCGCCAAGGTGGCGTCCAGCGCCAGGGCGATCAGGCGCGGCGGCTCATCGCCGCTTGTCGCGGGGCTGAGCCGACGCAGCACCATCAGGATGCGGCGGTCCAGCGCCAGTCGCGGAGCGAAGCGCACCTGCGCCTCGCCGCCCGCGCGGGCCTTGGCCAGGGCGGCCAGCACGGCGGCGCGGTCGGGCGCATGGACGGCGGAGACCAAGCCGTCTTCGAACAGGGGATCGACCGGCAGGGCGGCCGGGGCCGCGCCATAGGCGGCCAGCGCCCCGCCAGCGGCGTCCAGCACCAGGGTCAGTCCCGGCTGGCCGGCCAGCACCGTCTCGACCTGGGCCACGGCGGCGACCGACGCGGCCAGGCGACGGGTCTGGCGGGCCGCGCTGAGGCGGAAGGCCAGGGCGGCGGCGGCGGTCGTCAGCAGGGCCGAGACGGCGGCCATGACGGGCGCGGCCTCGCGCGGGCCGGTCACTGCGGCCGCTGTCAGGCCCGACAGGACCGCCAGCCCTGTCGCCAGGGCGCCGAACGGGGCCAGTCGCGACGGTCCGAGGGCGATGGCGGCGGCCAGGGGCATGAAGACGAAGCCGCCTAGCGATCCCGTCAGTCCGCCCGACAGGCCCGCCGCCGCGATCGCCGCCAGCGACCAGGCCGCCAGCAGGGCCGCGCGCACCGCTTGCCCGTCGCGGCCCAGCAGCACCAGTCCCAGAAGGCCGGGCGTGGCGATGGTCAGGGCGGCGGGGGCGTCCAGCCCCTGAACGGGGGCGTCCGCGCCCAGCCAGGCGGCTCCCAGCGCGGTCAGGCCGACCGCCGTCGCCCAGCCGGCGTGCCAGGCGGCCAGCGCCGGTCCGCCCTGCGCGTCGTCGGCGAGGGGGGCGGTCGGGCGGGACGGGGCGGCGGGTGGCGTCAATCCGGGGCTTTGCGCGACTGATTCAGGGCCCGCAGTCTAGACTCGGACGGCGCCGCGCCCTAGGCCGCTCGCCTCGCGGGCGATTGTCCCGAACTGGCGCAGGGCGCGAAGCCGGGGATGAGGGCGGCGGTTGTCGTCAACGCCGGTCGAGCCTATGTCGCCCCTCATGAGCACGACCGACGCTATTCCCGCCCAGACCCTCGACGAGACCCTGGCCGAACTGGTCGAGGAATTCGACCTGCTGGGCGACTGGGAAGGGCGGATCGAATACGTCATCGACCTGGGCAAGGGCCTGGCCCCCCTGCCAGAACATGCGCGCGTCGAGGCCAACAAGGTGCCGGGCTGCGCCGCCCAGGTCTGGCTGTCGACGCGCCGCGCCGACGGGCGGCTGTTCTTCGACGCCGACAGCGACAGCGCCCTGTCCAAGGGCAATATCGCCCTGCTGCTGAAGCTCTATTCCGGCCGCACGCCGGCCGAGATCCTCGCCTTCGACGCCCGCGCCGCGCTGGACCGCCTGGGCCTGCCTTCGGCCCTGACCCGCCAGCGCGCCAACGGCCTGAACAGCATGGTGGGCCGCATCCGCGAGGCGGCGGCGGCCCAAACGGGGGTCTAGGTTCTGGCCGTCACTGCGTCGCCCCGACGGTTTCGCTGAAGACATATTCGTGCTGGCTGTCGCGCGTGATGAGGGCGCGCTGGCCGTCCTTGTCGGCCACCACGAATTCCAGGCCTTCGTTGGTCGGGTCGATGGTGATGAAGGAGACCGTGCCGTCGTCGTTGGCGCGGCTGGCCACGCGGGTGCTCAGGGTGACGAGTTGGAAGATCACGTCCGCCCCTTCACGACGCACCGTCAGCCTGCCCAGATCGGGGTTGAAGTAGGTCTCGGCCAAGGCCGCCGTAGGGGCGGCGGCGGGCGGCGTGGACAGTCGGCTGCGGAACTCGGCCATGGCGGTGCGGGTGCGCAGGGCGGCCCCGGCGACATCGGCGGCGGCTTCCGGCTTGCCGTCGTACAGCACCTCGACCAGGCGGCGCATGAAGGGCCGCAGCAGCATCTGGCCGTTGTCGGCGTTGGCCAGGATCACCGCCCCGACGCCCGCTTCGGGCAGCAGCATGATGTCGCTCTTGTAGCCGGCCAGGCTGCCGCCGTGATGCACGACGGGCACGCCCCAGGTCTGGGTGGTCTGAAGCCCCATGCCGTAGAAGGCGTCCTCGCCGGTCGGGACGCTGGGCGCCCGTCGCGCCAGCAGGTTTTCGGCCGAGACGATCCGCCCGCCATTGGCCAGGGCGCCCTGCCGCAGTTCGTTCTCGACATAGAGGATCATGTCGTGGGCCGACGACCAGGCGCCGCCCGCCGGGCGATCGGACCAGGCGGCGTAGTTGAGGTCCATCGTCGCGATCTGGGGTTTGTCTGACAGGCCGTCGCCGTGGGGGCGGGCGTGGTTCGTGCGCTCGGCGCGGGCGCTGTCGAAGGTCGTGTCCTTCATGCCCAGCGGATTGAAGATCTTGTCCTGCATGGCCGCGTCGAAGGCCGCGCCCAGTTCGAGGTCGGGGTGGACCAGATGGCCGCCGATATAGCCGGCGGCCGAGGCCATCAGGTTGTTGTACTGGAACACTTCGCCAAAGCCGCTGGTCGGCTCGGTGGCGGCCAGTTGCGTGAAGGTGGTGGAGGCCGACGTGCCGGGCGGCGTGTTGAACAGCCATTCCATATCCTTGCGGGGCAGGCCGGTGCAGGCGCAGACCAGATGCCGGACCAGAACGCTGCGCGTCGTCGCTTCGCTGCCCAGTTTGAAGGCCGGATAGATCTCGGTGACCGGCTGATCCCAGCGCAGTTTGCCCTCGTCGACCAGTTGCGCCAGCAGCAGGGTGACCATGCTCTTGGTGTTGGAGGCGACCATGAACAGGGTGTGGGCGTCGACCGGCTCTGGCTTGCCGACCTCACGGACGCCGACGCCGCCCTCATAGACAATCTTGCCCTGGTCATAGAGGGCGAAGGCGGCGCCGGGGATGCCGAGTTCGGCCATAGAGGTCTCGACGAAGGCCCGCATCTGCTCGATCCGCGCGGCGTCCAGCGGATGGGCCTGACGACCGGCGAAGGTTTCGCGGGAATAGCCGGCAGGGCGAAGGCTCTGGATGGCGAGGTTGGCGGCGGCGCCGCGCTTTTCGGCGGTGGCCTCGCTGAGCTCCATGAGCATGACTGTCCAGGCCGAACCGGCGCGCAGGGCCAGCGCCTGGATCGCCAGGCGCTCGTTCGGCGAGGTTTCGTAGTCGACCAGCGACCGCTCATCCCAGCCGTTACGCGCCGGGCGCGGGGTCGTCAGGCGCACCGGCCGGTTGAAGCCGGGTTGCAGGCCCTGCCAGGCCTTGGCGACGGCGTCGGCGGCGTCAGAGGCCTGGGGAATGTCGATGATGGCCAGGCGACCATCCGCTTCGGGCGGGGTGAGGATGATCTGGCCCGGCGCGCTGGTCACGCTCCAGGCCTGGGGTGCGGTGAAGCTGGCGCCGGAACTGGTTTTCTGGGGCGTGTCGGCGATCAGAGCTGCCGGCGTCGGGGCCGCCGGCGTCTGCGCCATGGCCAAGGCAGGAACGCAGACGCCGAGCATCAGCGCCAGAACCAATCCACGCATGTCAAACCCCTCCAGGCGATAATGTGACCTTAGCGGTAACAGGGTTCTTTACCTTTTGATAACCAAGTTTTCCGAACGCACGTTTTTGTTGCGGGCGCGTCCGGCTCACCCGATTCCATAGTGCTCCGCCAAAGCTTGCAGTCCCTGTTTCAGGGCCGTCTTGCCCTGACGGCGGCGCAAGAACAGCGATTCCTCAGCCAGTTGCAGCGAGGCGCCGTGGATGCAGACGCGCTCGACCATGGCGCGCAGGCGCGGGCCGCAGGCGGTCAGGGCCGCCTCGACCCGGGCGGCGGCGGACAGGGCGCGGTCGGTGGGCTCGCCGCGGGCTGAACTGCCGCCGCCGGTTCGGGGCAGGGCGTCCCAGCGCATGGTCAGGAACGGGCCGCTGAGGGCGATTTCGGCCTCGGCGCGCAGCCGTTCGCCGGCTGCGACCTCGGCAGGGGTCAGCCAGGGGCGGCCGGAGGCGTCCTTGCGCCGGGCCAGCCAGGCGACGGGGCTTTCGCCCAGATTGGCGCGGCGGGTCGTAACGCGGCCGTCAGGCTCCATGACGGCGCGCTCGCCCTCGATCACGCCGGGCCGGCCCGGCGACGGCGATGGCGACAGCGAAGTGTTGGTCGCGGGCCGGGGGCGGGGCAGCCAGCCGCCCCCGTCGCGCTGACGCAGGCCCGGCCGCTCGACCAGGGCGCGGAACGCCGTCTCGTCCAGGGTCAGCACCACCCGGCCGCGCCGGTCGCCGCCGAGCCGCAGGGGATAGGCGGCGCCCGACTGGTCCAGCCAGGCGCCGGGTCGGTCCAGCAGAGAGCGAGCGCGTTCCAGAACCCGGCTCATCGGCTGGCTCCATTGGTCGGCGCCAGATCGACGGCGGGCAACTCCATCACCGCGCGCAGGCAGGCCTCCAGCCCGTCCATCACCCGGTCGTACTTGTCCCGGTCGCGCTCGTCCTCGGCCCAGCGGCAGGCGGTCGAGGCGGTGGCCCGGTTCAGGCCGAAGGCGTGGGCCACCCGCTCCAGCGGCCAGCCGAACGAGACATGGGCCAGATACATGGCCGACCAGCGGGTGCGGCAGGCGCGCGGGCGCACCCGCTCGCGCCGCAGCATCTCGGCCACCGGCACGCCGAAGGCCAGGGCCGACAGATGCAGGGCCGCGTCGGCGCGGATGCGGTCGCCCTCGGTCACCGGCACGCGGTAGGGCTCGGCTCGATAAGGCTCCGCTGGAAAAGGAATCATGTCGTCAGTGGCTCCCGAACGCTCGTTTGTCTTTCCCCATCGTGCCCTGGGCCGAGGGGTGAGTTAGGAATGTTGTCCTAACGAACGTCAGAAGCGGTCGTCTCGCCTTGTCGGGCGCGGGATCGGCTGTGGAGCATTGGATGCGCGGCAGGGGATGGCTCGCGCGTCAAGGGGGCATGTCGCGCCGCATGGTTAATAAATTAACGAATCCTTGACTCGGGACTCTCGACGGCGATTCGCAAATCAGCCTAAGCGTTTCATATCGGGACCCGTTAACCCTTCTTAAGGTTTTGACCCGTTAACGTTGGAACAAGGTTACCCGGCTGTCGCTCCCTTGGCGGCCGAGCCAAAGCTTTGCCTGGAGGGGCATGAATGCGCGTCCTGCTGATTGAAGACGATCACGCCACGGCCCAGAGCATCGAACTGATGCTCAAGTCGGAAGGCTTTAACGTCTATACGACCGACCTGGGTGAAGAAGGCATCGATCTGGGCAAGATCTATGACTACGACCTCATTTTGCTGGACCTGAACCTGCCCGACATGAGCGGCCTCGAGGTTCTGCGTCAGCTGCGCGTCGGCAAGATCAATACGCCGGTCATGATCCTGTCGGGCACGCATGAGATCGAGACCAAGGTCAAGACCTTCGGCGGCGGCGCCGACGACTATCTGACCAAGCCCTTCCACAAGGACGAGCTGATCGCGCGCACCCACGCCGTGGTCCGTCGTTCCAAGGGTCACGCCCAGGCCATCATCCACACCGGCGAGATCGCCGTGAACTTGGACGCCAAGACGGTCGAGGTCGACGGTCACCGCGTGCACCTGACCGGCAAGGAATATCAGATGCTGGAGCTGCTTTCGCTCCGCAAGGGCACGACCCTGACCAAGGAAATGTTCCTGAACCACCTCTATGGCGGCATGGACGAGCCCGAGCTGAAGATCATCGACGTCTTCATCTGCAAGCTGCGCAAGAAGCTGGCGACGGCGGCGAACGGCAAACACTACATCGAAACCGTCTGGGGCCGGGGCTATGTCCTGCGCGACCCGTCGGAAGGCGCCGTCAGCGTCGCCGCCTGATTTACGACCTGGGGCCTCCACTCAGGATTAGAGCTTGAAACGCCCGCCGGGAAACCGGCGGGCGTTTTGCTGTGTGTCCTTCTCCCCTTGAGGGAGAAGGTGGGCGCCGGAGGCGCTCGGATGAGGGGTTTCTGGCGGCTGGATGAAGGGGGCGTCGGCAGGCGTCGCGCGACCCCTCATCCGTCAGCCCCCGGATCAAGTCCGAGGGCTGCCACCTTCTCCCGCAAGGGGAGAAGGATCAGGTTGCTAAAGCCCCCGCCACTGCGTGGAACATGGGGTTGGCCCTGCCCGCGGCGTCGAACAGCAGCGGGCTGTCCTTGCCGTCGTCCTCGGACCCGCGACGCAGCCAGCTGTCGCTGTCGCGCACGCCCCAGACGGTGAAGGCGAACTGCTGGGCGCGGGGCAGGGCCATGAAGGCCTCGGCCAGTTCGGCGACGCGGGCGGTCTGTTGCCTGATCCTGTCGCGACGCGGCTTCAGGTCGAACAGGCGGTCGCCGGTGCGCAGCGAGGCGTCCAGTTCCGCGACGTGGATCGGCAGGCCGAACCGGGCCAGTTCGCGGATGAAGGCGACGGCCTGGCCGGCGGGAATGTCGATGTCGAGGTGGCTCTGCGTGCCCAGACCGCTGACCGGGGCGCCGGCCTTCAGCAGCCGCTCGACTAGACGCAAATAGGTGGCGCCCTTCACCGGATTGTTCTCGAGGTCGTAGTCGTTGAGGAAGAGGACGGCGTCGGGCGCGGCCAGCTTCGCCTGTTCGAAGGCGCGGAGGATGTAGGCGTCGGTTCCGCCCAGACCCTGGCTCCAGACGCAGTCGCGCAAGCGCTCGCCGTCCTGGGTCACCGGCTCGTTGACCACGTCCCAGCCGACCACCTGACTGCGCCAGCGGCCGGCGACGGCGGCGATATAGCGGTCGTATTCGGCGGCGAAACGGGCGCGGTCGCCGGTCAGGGCCCTGAACCAGGGGTGGTCCTGCGCATACCAGATCAGGGCGTGGCCGAAGAGGCGCAGGTCCCGGTCGCGGGCGAAGGCGGCGATGCGGTCCGGCGCGTCGAAGCGCAGCGATCCGTCGGACTGGAGGATGTACTCCATCTTCATCTCCCACTCGGGCGTGAGCTGGGAGAAGTGCTCGGAGACCAGCCGCACCCAGACCGGGTCCGACAGATGGCCGGTCATGCAGGCCGCGCCGACCGGGAAGGGGGCGAGGGATTTCAGCGCGGGGACGGGGCCGTCGGCGACCGGCGGCGCCGCTTGGCCGGGAGGACCGCAGGCGGCCAGGGCGATGGGGGCGGCGAGGAAGGCGCGGCGCGACACGTTAAAGCCCTTCCCCTCGAGGGGGGAGGGTTGGGAGGGGGTGAAGGTAGTCGGTCGGCCGAGTGGGGCTAGGGCGACGTCACCCGCGTTCAACCCGGAAGCGTCGGCGGCTCCACCCCCATCCCCGACCCTTCCCCCCTCGAGGGGGAAGGGGGAGGCAGAGGTGCGGGGCCTACCCCTCCGCACGTCGGCGCAGGCCCATTTCGTCGAAGGCGGCGGTTTCGCGCTTGGCGGCGGCGATCAGCTTGTTCAGGCGGGTGGTTTCGGCGACGTGCTCGAACTTCTTCAGTTCCTCGAAGGCGCTGGTCAGGGCGTCGCGGGCGCCTTCCTCTTCGGCGGCGACGGCGGCGACCACGCCCTCGGCGTCGGCGCGTTTCAGCTTCCAGCCGTTGAGATAGGCCTGCAGCATCAGGCTGGAGGTCGGGTCCAGGCGGGCGTTCTGGCGCTCGATCTCGACCTCGGCGTCGAGGACGGCGACGCGCATTTCGGCCTCGGCCTTGCGGGCGGCGACCTCGGCCAGACGCTTCTGCAGCGTCTCGACTTCGTAGTTGGAGATGCGGATCAAGGATTGAGCCCAGGCGGTCATAAGGTGTTCCAGATCACGGTCAGACCATTCCTTGGTTCAGAATGGTTTCCAGACGGTCAAAGCTTTCGCTCAACGAGGTGTGGTCGTCCTTGTCCTGGCCGAGGAAGTCCTCGAGCGCGGGGTTCAGGGCGATGGCGCGGTCGACGATGGGGTCGGCCCCGGTGCGATAGGCGCCGATCTTGATCAGCTCTTCCATGTTGGCATAGGCCGACAGGCACTGACGGGCGCGGCGGTTCAGTTCGCGCTCGGGCGGGGTCTGACAGCCGGGCAGGGTGCGGCTGACTGACTTGAGCACGTCGATGGCGGGGAAGCGGCCGCGCTCGGCGATCTTGCGGTCCATGACGATGTGGCCGTCGAGGATGCCGCGCACGGCGTCGGCGATGGGCTCGTCATGGTCGCCGCCGTCCACCAGGACGGTGAATAGGGCGGTGATCGGTCCCGCCGTGGTGCCGTCGGCGCGGATCGGGCCGGGTCCGGCGCGCTCCAGCAGCTTGGGCAGTTCGGTGAAGACAGTCGGGGTATAGCCCTTGGTCGTCGGCGGTTCGCCCGCGGCCAGACCGATTTCGCGCTGGGCCATGGCGAAGCGGGTGACCGAGTCCATCAGGCACAGGACTTCCAGACCCTGATCGCGGAAGTACTCGGAGACGGCGAGCGTCATGTAGGCCGACTGGCGCCGCTTCAGCGCCGGCTCGTCCGAGGTGGCGACGACGACGATGGCGCGCTTCAGGCCTTCCTCGCCCAGGGTCTCCTCGATGAACTCGCGGACCTCGCGGCCCCGCTCGCCGATCAGCCCGACCACGACCACGTCGCAGGTGGCCTGCTTGGCCAGCATGGACAGCAGCACCGACTTGCCCACGCCCGAACCGGCGAAGATGCCGAGGCGCTGACCCCGGCAGGTGGTGGTGAAGACGTCCATCGAGCGCACGCCCAGATCCAGCCGCTCGCCCACCCGTCCCCGCGAATGGGCCGGGGGCGGCGCGGCGCGCAAGGGGTAGGGCACCGGCCCTTGCGGCAGCGGGCCGAGCCCGTCGATGGGCTGGCCGAAGGCGTCGATGACGCGGCCCAGCCAGGCCGTGGTCGGGCGCACGCTGGCGGCCTGGTCGATGATCTTGATGTCGGCGCCGGGGGCCACGCCCTCGACCGGGCCGAACGGCATCAGCAGGGCCTTGGCGTCGCGAAAGCCGACGACCTCGGCCGGCAGGGGGGGCTGGCCGCGCCGCTGAATCTCGGCCCGGGCGCCGACGGCGAGGCGCGACAGGCCGCCGCGCGATTCGATCAGCAGGCCGCTGACGCCCGCCACCTTGCCGGTGACGACCAGCGGGTCGATCGCTTCGACGGCGGCGACGAGATTACGCAAAGAAAGGGCCCCTCGGGCTGGGTCGGGGGCCTGACCGCAGCCGCTAGAATCTACCCGTTAACGCATGGGCCATCGTGGTTAACGAGCGGTGAAGCTGGGGCGCGGGATCGGCGTCTTTCCTCCCCATGAAATGGGGAGGGGGACCGCCCTCGGGTCTTGCCTCCGGCAAGCCCAAGGACAGGCTTTGCGGTGGAGGGGCTGGGGCAGCGCTCTGCCTTGAAGAGGCCCCTCCGTCACGGACGCTGCGCGTCCGCGCCACCTCCCCATGGAATGGGGAGGAAAAGCGCGCCCTCTCGCCAGGATTCAGGCCGGGGCGCCGGGTTCGCCCAGGGGCTGAGCCTCGCCCCGGGGCGCCGTCAGAACGGCGCCGATCGAGGCGGCGATGATGGCGGCGATGGCCAGCCATTGCAGGGGGCTGAGCTGTTCGTGCAGCAGCACCAGACCGGCCAGGGCTCCGACCGCCGGTTCGCCGCTGAGCAGGACGCCGAAGGTGCGCTTGGGGATGTGGCGCAGGGCGATCATCTCCAGCGAATAGGGCAGGGCGCTGGACACCAGGGCGACGCCGAGGCCCAGCAGCAGCACCGAGGGCGCCAGCAGCGCGACCCCCGCCGTCGCCACGCCGAAGGGGATGATGACCAGGGCGGCCGTGCTCATGCCCAGGGCCACCGACTGGCCCGCGTGCATGTGCGACAGGCGTTTGCCGAAGACGATGTAGAGGGCCCAGCACAGGCCGGCGGCGGCGGCGAAACCGACCCCGACCGGGTCCAATCCCTCGACCCCGCTCCAGATCGGCAGCAGCATGGCCAGGCCGCCGACGGCCAGGCCCACCAGGAGGAAATGCACCGGTCGCCGCGAATGGATCAGCGCCAGGCTCAGCGGCCCGGCGAACTCGATGGCGATGGCCAGGCCCAGCGGGATGGTGCGCAGCGACATGTAGAAGCTGAGGTTCATCAACCCCAGGACCAGGCCGTACAGCACCACCCGCCCGGCGTCGGCGCGGGTCAGGCGGAACCGCCACGGCCGCCAGAGCGCCAGCAGCACCAGGGCCGACAGGCCGACGCGCAGGGTCGAGGTCCCCTCGGCGCCGACGATGGGAAACAGCCCCTTGGCGAAGGAGGTGCCGACCGCCAGCGACACCATGCCGCCCAGCAGGGCGAGATAGGGCAGGGCGGCCGTCAGGCGGCTGGCGGGCAGGGCGGGCGGCGGGGAGGGCATGGGGGCTGTCTATCCCGAGCGGCGTTGCGATTCACGGCGTTTCCTCGGCTTGACGCGGAAATCCGTCGGCGCGGATCAGACTTCCCGGCCCGGCGTTTAGAAACGTCCGCGTTTAGAATTTGATTGCCGGCGCCTCTTGCGAGGAGGCTCTCAAGCTTATCTGTTAGGACGCCATCGCCAACGGAGACCGCCTCATGTCCGACGCCCCCTACGACGCCAGTCGCCACAAGAAAGCCGGGCGCGGCCGGGTCTATGACAGCATCATCGACACCATCGGCGACACGCCCCTGGTGCGGTTGCCTAACCTGACGGCGGAGTACCAGCCGAAGGCCACGGTGCTGGCCAAGCTGGAGTTCTTCAACCCCATCGGCTCGGTCAAGGATCGCATCGGCGTGGCCATGGTCGAGGCGCTGGAGCAGGCGGGCACGATCAAGCCGGGCGCCGTCCTGATCGAGCCGACATCCGGCAACACCGGCATCGCCCTGGCCTTTGTGGCCGCCTCCAAGGGCTACAAGCTGATCCTGGTCATGCCCGAAAGCATGTCGATCGAGCGCCGCAAGATGCTGGCCCTGATGGGCGCCGAACTGGTGCTGACGCCAGCGGAAAAGGGCATGAAGGGCGCCATCGCCATGGCCCAGGACCTGCTGGACCGCACGCCCGGCGCGGTCAGCCCCTCGCAGTTCGAGAACCCCGCCAACCCGGCCATCCATGAGGTTTCCACCGCCGAGGAGATCTGGAACGACACGGCGGGCGCCGTGGACATGGTCATTTCCGGCGTCGGCACCGGCGGCACCATCACCGGCGTCGGCCATGCGCTGAAGGCGAAGAAGCCGTCGGTGCAGATGATCGCCGTGGAACCGACGGCTTCGGCCGTGCTGTCCGGCGGTCAGCCCGGTCCGCACAAGATTCAGGGCATCGGCGCGGGCTTCATCCCGAGCATCGTTGACCGCGCCGTGATCGACGGCGTCGAACAGGTCTCGAACGAGGACGCCTTCGATATGGCCCGCCACGTCGCCCGCGCCGAGGGCATCCCCGTCGGCATCAGCTCGGGCGCGGCCCTGGTCGCCGGTTTCCGCCAGGCGGCGCTGGACGAGAACGCGGGCAAGACCATCGTCGTCATCATCCCCAGCTTCGCCGAACGCTACCTGTCCACGGCCCTGTTCGAGGGGCTGTAGGCTTCCGGCTTCTCTTCCCACTTCGTGGGGAGGTGGATCGGCGGCGAAGCCGACGAGACGGAGGGGCCGTTTCGTCAGGCGCAAGCCCCTCCACCGCTATGCGGTCCCCCTCCCCATTGCATGGGGAGGAAAGGCGCGGGCGCCCCTCACCCGCGGTTAACCGCCTCGCGCTAGGGTCGTACGGCCATGTCTCACCCGGCCGCCATTCCCGCCGACGCCGCCCAGATCGGGCCGTCGAAAGCCCGCCAGGTCCTGCTGCGGCGGCTGGCCGACGTCGTCTGCCTGCCCGCCAGCCGCATCAACGCCTTCGAGCGGGCGGTGACGGGCGATCTGCTGGTCGAGATGCTGCGCCTGGCCCCGGTCGAGGAACGCCGCCGGGTGGCTGCGCGGCTGGCCCCGCTGGCGGAACTGCCCAACAGCGTGGCGCGGCTGCTGCTGCGCGACGAGCCGTCGGTGGCGGCGCCCCTGATCGAACTGTGCGCCGCCCTGTCGGACGTCGACCTGATCGGCTGCGCCCGCGACGCCGACATCGAGCACCGCCTGCTGATCGCCGCCCGTCGCGGCCTGACGGAAGTCGTCACCGAGACCCTGCTGAGCTTCGGCGAGGACGCCGTCATCGACGCGGTGCTGAAGAACACCTCCGCGCGCCTGTCGCAGTCCGCGATCGAGGGCGTGGTGGCGCTGAGCCGCCAGAGCAAGGGCCTGTGCGCGCCCTTGCTGCGCCGCCCCGAACTGCGCCCGTCCGGGGCCTATGTCATGTTCTGGTGGTGCGAGGCCGAGGAGCGGCGCGCCGTGCTGCAACGCTTCGCCGTGTCGCGCGAGGTGCTGCAGGAAAGCGTCGAGGACGTCTTCGCCATGGCCGCCGCCGAGGGCTGGGCCGACCCGGTGGCGCGCAAGGCGCTGCAGTTCATCGAGCGCCGCCAGCGCAACCGCGCGGCCATCGACAAGAGCCCCTACAGCGGGCTGGAGGCTGCGGTCGCCGCCGCCGCCGAGGGGATGAGCCGCGAACTGGTCGGCGAGATCGGTTATCTGTCGGGGATCAAGCCGCTGACCGCCGCCAAGATCATGGGCGACGCGGGCGGCGAGGCGCTGGCGATCCTGTGCAAGGCGACCGGCCTGTCGCGGCGGGATCTGCTGGCCCTATGGCGGGCTATGCGACGGCCCGAGCTGACGGTCGACGGCGAGGTCCATTCCGACTGGGAACGGGTGCAGATCACCTATGAAATGCTGGCCGTCGACCGGGCTCAGACCGTGCTGCGTTACTGGAACTGGTCGCTGTCCTCGGCGCTGACGCCGGCGCTGCTTCGCGCCATCCGCGAAGGCGAGGAAGATCTGGTCGACGAATACTCCGCGCCGGAGCGGGCGGCCATGCTGGCGCTGGCGGAGAACTTTGGTCGGTGAAAGCGGGCGACTGAATTCAGCTCAGATAAGTAGAACAGTTCGCCTGACAGGCGATGTTCTATGCTTGCATTGCTTTCATCATCAAACATCCGTATGAAACCAACCACCGACGGGTCGGGTTAGATCAGTCGAACATGTTTGGCTCCTGAAACAGGCTATCCCCCCATGGAAGAAAAACCCGAGCTGCTCGAAATGACGGCGGACATCGTGTCGGCTTACGTCAGCAACAACACCGTCTCGGCCGACGCCGTGCCGGGTCTGATCGCCCAGATCCACGCCGCCCTGTCGGGCGTGTCTTCGGGTCCGGTGGAAATCGAGCCCGAGCCCAAGGAGCCGGCGGTTCCGGTGCGCAAGTCGATCACGCCTGACTTCCTGATCTGCCTGGAAGACGGCCGCAAGTTCAAGTCGCTGAAGCGCCACCTGCGCACCAAATACAACATGAGCCCCGAGGAATACCGGGCGAAGTGGGGCCTGGCCAAGGACTATCCCATGGTCGCGCCGAACTACGCCAAGGCCCGCTCGGACCTGGCCAAGCAGATGGGCCTGGGCCAGGGCGGCCGCAAACCCGCCCGCGCCACACCCGCCCGCGCCGCCAAGAAGTAAGACCGGCCTTTCAGGTCGGACGCAGCGCCCGTCTTCCGAGAGGAAGGCGGGCGTTTTTGCTTTATGGAGGGCGCTACCGCCCTTCGGGCTGCTTGAGCGCGTTTGGCGCTCGTTCTCCCTCCCCTTCATGGGGAGGGTGGTCGCGAAGCGACCGGGTGGGGGCGCTTTGGCAGATCAAGCGCTTCGTTTGGCTGACGGTGGCGTCGCCCCCTCCACCGCTACGCGGTCCCCCTCCCCATGGAATGGGGAGGAAAAAAGAGGGCGCTCTGGATTTCCTCCCTGTCGCGGAGCGATGGGGAGGTGGCGCGGCCGCGATAGCGGACGTGACGGAGGGGGCGGCGGGACGTTTGATCGTGTAGCGCTCACTCAGCCAAAGCGCCCCCACCCGTCTGACGCTGCGCGTCAGCCACCCTCCCCATGAAGGGGAGGGAGAGGCGTCGCGTTTCGGCTTACGCCGCGTGCATGGCCTTGCGCATGCGCCAGAAACGCAGGGTCCGCTGGGCGGCTTCGTTGGTCAGGTCGTTGTACATGCCGGCGTAGGCGCGGGCCTTGCCCATGGCGTCGCCGTCGGTGTTCAGCACCACCACGGCGTAGGTCAGGAACAGGGCGCGATCCAGGTCGGCGGCCTTGCAGACCACGGCCAGGGCGTCCAGCTCGCGCCGCTCGATGATCTGGCGGGCGGTGTGGAAGTCGATGTCGGCCAGCTGCGACAGGGCGATCAGGAAGGACGTGCGGCTGCCCGAGCGCAGGAAGCGGGCCAGCACCGGCGGCGTCAACTGGCCGGCGATGCGCAGTTCCTCGACGTAGGCCAGGCTCTCGGCGTAGTCGGGCGGCAGGGCACCGTCGTCGGTGGCGACGCGGGCGCGGCCGGCGGCCAGGGCGCTTTCCAGCAGGGCAGGGTCCAGACGCGCGTTCTGTTCCAGGATGCGCTGGCGCAGGCGGGCCTCGACGGCGAAATACATCTCGTTCAGCAGGTCCGGCGGCAGGCTGGCGCGCTCGACCGTGGCGGCGTGCAGGGCCGGATTGACGCGGGCGCGCTCGACGGCGGCCTCGGAGGCGGCGCGCGACAGACAGGCCCCCTCGTTGCCCAGCAGCACGCCCAGGGTCTCGTCGTCGCCGCGCTCGATGATGGCGTCGGACACGGCCTCGGACACTTCGGCGCGCTGGCTGACGGCGCGCATATGGCCCTGGCCGCGCGAGCGGATGACGTGGATCAGATCGGCCTCGGTCAGCACTGGCGAGGCGCGCAGCACCGGCTGGGCGACGTCCTCGGCCTCGTCGTTGGCGAGACGGCGGATCAGCTGATGCGGGGCGTCGGGCACGGCGGCGAAGCGTTGGGCCAGTTCGGCGCGGACGGCCAACTCCATGGCGTCGGTCAGGTCGCTGAGCACGGCGCCGTAGAGAGCGGCCTCGGCCTCGCTGCGTTCGGCGGCGCCGAAGAAGTGGTCGGTCAGTTCGCGCAGCAGGGCGCGGCGCTTCTCGCTGGACGGCTCCTGCGCCAGGGCGATCAGGTCGGGCAGACGCGACGAGGCGTCAGACTCCGAGAGGGGGACCGGGGGAGGGGCGGCGCCGTCGCTCATGGCAGGGTTGGGTCTTCGTTGGCGGGCAGGGCCTGGAGGCGGCCGTTCGCATTGCGGATCAGATTGGGGGCGGCGGGCGGGGCGGCCAGGTCGCTCGATGCGGGCATGCTGGCCAGATCCACCGGCAGGGCGTCCAGATAGATCGGCGCGGGCAGGGGCGTGGCGTCGGGTTGGCGGCCGTTCTGGCGATGCACCGAATAGTAGCGGGCGCCGCCCTGGGCGGCAGGCGCGCGGGCGTCCGCGGCCGGGGCGGGCTGGATCTGCGCCTGGACCTGAGGCGCGGCCTGAGGTGCGGCGTCAGGCGCGGGCGCCGGGCGCTGAAGGCGGAAGATCGGCGCGTCGCGGCGCGGGGCCATCGGGTCGGACGCGGGCGAGGCGAGGGCGGCGGCTTCGGGCGCCGGCGTCGAAACCGGCGCGCGGACAGGGTGCGGCGCGGGGGCGGCGACGGGCGGCGCGACGGGCATGGGCGGCGGCGCAGCCTCGGCGGTTGCGGCGAAATAGGCGGTCGGAGCCGGAGCCGCCGACGACGATGCGACGGCGCGTGCCGGGCTCCAGGGCGCGGCGGCCTCGACCGGCGCGGCGGGCTGCGGTTGATAGGCGGGCGTCTGCGAGCCGATCCAGGCGCTGGCGGGCGTCAGGCCCTGACGCGCCTCACGCGAGGGCGCGGGGGCGAGCGCGGCCTCGGGGGCGGGTTGGCCGCCGTGGGGGATGATCGGCGGTCGGCGCACGGCGGCGGTCGGCGCGGCCTCGACGGCGCGCGCGGCTTCGGCGACGGCGACCGGGCTGTAGGAGCGACCCGGCCAGGTCAGGTAACGCAGGCCCGCCGCGTTCGCGCTGGACGGCGCGGGGCTGGTCTGAGCCGCCGCGGGCGCGCCGAGGCCGAGGGCGCAGGCCCCGGCGGTCAGAATGGCGGCGGTGATCGGCGGGCGTCGCACGGACGGCTCCTGCTTGGCGGACGGGGATGAACGCGCAAGCTAGGCCGGGACGGCTTAATCCGCTGCTAACGCGGGGGGGCGTCAGCCCCGGCCGGGCAGGTATTGGGCGGTGAAGGCCTCGCGCCAGTCGGGCGGCGAGGGATAGGCGGCCTCGGTCTGGTCGGCGAAGGCCTGCCAGCGGTCGGCCGTCATGGCCCCCAGGCCGTAGAGGGCCGCGTCGCCGCCGTCGACCACGGCCTCGGTGCGCAGGCTGGCGCGGACGGCGTCCAGCAGACGCTGGTTCAGGGCGGGATTGGCGCGGCGGATCAGGGCGTCGCCCTTGGTCCCGTCGCCGTGGACATAGTCGCGCCAGCCCTCGACCGAGGCGGCGATGAAGTCGCGCAGCGCCCGGGCGTTGTCGCGGGCGAAGGCGTTGGGGGCCAGGACCAGGCCGGAATAGGAGGGGTAGCCGTCGTCGGCGGGGATCAGCACGCGCGGCTCGAACCCGGCCTGACGCGCGATCAGGGTCGGATCGCCCGCCGTCAGCCGCCCGACCAGGACCGCTTTCGGATCGGCCAGGAAGGCCTTGAGGTTGTCCTCCGGCGTTCCCGGCCGCGCCTGATCGGCGGTCAGGTCGAAGCGGGTGCGCAGCCAGTTCCAGAATCCCGCGTGGTCGGCCGGGGACATCAGGATGGGCCGCTCGCGCAGGGCCGACAGGGCCTCCAGCGACTGATCCGGGCGAGCCATCAGGACCACGGGATCCTTTTGCAGGAAGGCGGCGACGGCCTTGACCGGGGCGCGGTCGGCGACCAGCCGCATCGGCGCGAAGCTGTCGACGCCGAAGGCCAGTTCGACCGCGCTGGCGGCCAGCAGGGCGGGGACGTCGGCGCCGGCCGGCCCGGTCAGGATCTCGACGTTGAGGCCGCGCCGCTCATAGGCCCCGACAGCGATGGCCTGATAGAAGCCGCCGTGGGCGGCGGTGACCGGTCCCCCGGCGGCCAGACGCAGGCGCACCCGGCCGGATTCATCGACCGGCGCCTCGGTGCGGCCGCAGGCCGACAGGCCGAGCACCGATAGGCCGGCGGCCCCCAGCATCAGGCTGCGGCGGGAAGGCCCGCTACGGGAAGGATGGACACGTGTCATCACGCCTTGGTGTAGGGGGCGGCGGCGGACTTGGGAAGGTCGGGCGGCGTCATGACGTCCGCTGGAATTGAGCGAGGGGACGTGACCCCTGGCGCACCCGAATGGGCGAACCCTTGATCGCGTCCCCTCGCCAAGTCCGGGTTGGACCTGGCCGGCTGGGTCAGGGCCTTGCGTCACGCCTCGGGCGAACCCGGCGGCGGTCGGCTGGTCTCCTGGCGGCTCCTGGTCGCATCGGGCGCGTCGTCGGGACGCGTCGTCTTCGATCCCGGCCCGGTTCTCCACAACCCCCGCGCCGAGGCGCTTAAGGATCGGGAGCCTGGGCCCTGCGTCGGTGTTTCCGGGTCCTTCGAAAAGGCCTGGAACCCTGGGTCAGAGAGCCGGACCGACCCGCTTGAAACCCCTCTCCATTGCTGGTTCTGAGGTTCCCGCGCCGCCGTGTCCCTCGGCCTGATGAGGTTCCGACGAACGGAGATTTCTGGCAAGCCGGCGATTCCAGAGGGCTGTGGGCAACCCGTGGATCAGGCGTGGGCAAGCCTGTGGATAGCTGTGGACGGCCGGAATTCGTGGAGGCCGATCAGCGGGGTGAGACGTCCACAGGAAGCGTGAGGGGGCGCGGCGTTGCGCCTTAAAGGCGCGACAAGGATCACTGTGGGGGGAATGTCGGCTTTCGACCCGTTGCGGGCGTTAGATGATTATGCCGAACCCTGTGAATGTCAGGATGATTGTCGCGAAGAACTGCCCGAACAGAGCAAGGAATAGCAGCGCCAAGGTTATGGCAATTATCCAGACCAGAACCCTTGTGAGGCGCGCTGACATTGCTCTTCTCTAGCACGATATCGCGCACCGGCCTCTCAAAGCTTGCTAGCCGGTGTCCGCTAACGCCCCTAGTAGACGTTAAAGGCGTCCGCTTGCTGGCCTGGAACCGCACGCGACCCAAAGCGGACAATGAGAGGCGGGCATCGGCAGCCAACGGCTTCTTTGACCTGAGCCACGGGTGCGCGTTTTTGACGGGATCGTTGACTGAACATCGACCTAGGCTAGCGTGTCCGCCGAAGTATCGGTGGGGAGGCCCTTGATGAGTGCGTTCGAGTTCTTCTTCAGCCTATTCGGGCTGATCCTCGGCCTCGCAATTGCCGTCGTCATTGGCGGACTGAGCGATGTTCTGCGCGAACGCACGCGCATCAAGATCGGCTGGCTGACACCGATGCTGGCGGTGTTCATCCTGATCGATCTGTCCAGCGTCTGGGTCAATGCCTGGAGCGGGCTAGCAGACATCGAGGTCGCCTACGGGCCGTTCGTCGCCGCCCTCGTCGTGGCCGGCGTCTACTATTTCGCGGCAGGGATGGTGTTTCCAAAGGTCGCCACCGACTGGGCGTCGCTGGACGAGTATTATATGGGCCACTACCGCTGGGTGCTCGGCGGCGTCATGGCGGCGAACCTTGGTCTGATGCTGATCGAGACTGCGGCCACTCAGGCGTGGGCGGCACTACCGCTGCATTTCGTCGGATCGCCGGTCACAGCAGTGTGGTGGGCGACCTTGATCGGGCTCTGTTGCTTGCCCCGCCGACGGGCTCAGCTGATCGGACTGGGAGTCCTCCAGTTGATCTGGATTTACGTCCTTTTGACCTATTGGACCTCGCGATGAGCGAGGGTGCCGAGTGACTTCGGCAAGCTATTTCTCGCGCGAAGTTTCCAGGGGCGGGTCGATGTCCGCTTCCCGCCCTTGGCCGACATTCGTGGGCACGATCTGGGCGTCGCCCCTCGCGGTCCCCCCCTCCCCACAGGTGGGGGGGAAAGCGCCGGTGCACGTCATCCTCGGAGCGACGTGAAAGCGTCCGATCAGCCCGCCAGGGCCGCCCGCTTCTCTTCCAGCTCCAGCCATTCCAGTTCGGCGGCTTCGAGATCGGCTCTAGCCTTGTCGGCGGCCTTCATGGCGCGGTCGAAGGCGGCGGGGTCACGGGTGTAGAGGCTCTGGTCGGCCAGGGTCGCGTCGTGTTTGGCGATCTGGCCGGGCAGGGCTTCCAGCAGGGCTTCCAGTTCCTTGAGGCGGTGGGCGTCCTTGAAGGACAGCTTGCCGGGCTTCTTGGCGGCGACCGCTGCGGGCGCGGGGTTGGCCTCGGCGCGGGCGGCGGCCTCCTTGTCCTGCGGGCGGGGGTTGGAGCCGGGCTGGAGGAAGCCGGGGTTCTGGCGGATGAAGTCGGTCCAGCCGCCGGGGGTTTCGACGATGTCGCCGCGCCCGTTCATGGCGATGGTCGAGGTGGCCAGACGGTCGACGAAGTCGCGGTCGTGGCTGACCAGGATCAGGGTGCCGTCATAGGTCTCGAGCAGCTCTTCCAGCTTGTCCAGGGTGTCCATGTCGAGGTCGTTGGTTGGTTCGTCGAGGACCAGCATGTTGGCGGGCTTGGCCAGGGCGCGGGCCAGAAGCAGGCGGTTGCGCTCGCCGCCCGACAGGGTCGAGATCGGCTGGCGCAGCTGGGCCTCGGAGAAGAGGAAGTCCTTGGCGTAGGCGGCGACGTGCTTGGAGAAGCCGCGCACGATGATGCTGTCGCCGCCGCCCGGCGTCAGGGCGTCCCACAGGGTCATGTCCGACTTCAGTCCCTCGCGCGACTGATCCAGATAGACGGGTTCCAGATTGGAGCCGAGCTTGACCGTACCCTCGTCGGGGGTCAGTTCGCCCAGCAGCACCTTGACCAGGGTGGTCTTGCCCGCGCCGTTGGGGCCGACGATGGCGAGCCGGTCGCCGCGGATGATGCGGGTGGTGAAGGGCTTGAAGATGGTGCGCTCGCCGAAGACCTTGGACACGCCCTTGAGGTCGGCGACCAGCTTGCCCGAGGTCACGCCGGAATCGACGCCGAGATAAAGCTCGCGGGGCTGATCCTTGGCCCGTTCGGCGTGCTCGCTGCGCAGGGCCTGAAGCGAGCGGGCGCGGCCTTCGTTGCGGCTGCGCCGCGCGGTGATGGAGCTGTAGAAGGTCGCGGTCTCACGCTCGATGGTCTTGGACAGGCGGCGCAGGGACTCGGCCTCTTCCTCCATGACCTTGGTGGACCATTCGTCGAAGGAGTCGAAGCCCTTGTTCAGGGTGCGGACGCGGCGGTTTTCCAGCCAGTGGACGGTGTTGGTCACCTTGTTCAGGAAGGCGCGGTCGTGGCTGACGACGAGGACGGCGAAGCGGGCCTGGACCAGCTCGTTTTCCAGCAGTTCGATGGCCAGGATGTCGAGGTGGTTGGTCGGCTCGTCCAGCATCAGGACGTCGGGTTCTTCGGCGAACGCCTTGGCCAGGGCCGCACGACGGGTCTCGCCGCCCGACAGGCCGACGGCGGCCTTTTCCGGGTCGAGGCCGAAGGTGGTCAGCCAGCTTTCGGCGGTCCAGCGCTCGGCGCCGCCGGATGCGGCGTAGTCCAGCAGGGTGTCGCCTTTGACGTCCGGCTCTTGCGGCACATAGGCGAAGCGGGTGCCGGCCTGGACCGAGCGGTCGCCCGAGTCCTGCTCGATCAGGCCCATGACGACCTTCATCAGGGTCGACTTGCCGGCGCCGTTGCGCCCGACCAGGGCGGCGCGGCTGCGCGGTTCAACCGCCAGATCGACACCGTCGAACAAGGGGCGTTGACCGTCCTGGAGGCGGACGTCCTTGAGGGCGACGAGAGGGGGACGTGCAGCCATGAAGACAATGCGACCGATAAATGCGGGAGGAGGGTCGCCCCTATAGACCGAAGGGGGCGTCGCAGGCCATCGCTTGATAACATACCATCTGGACGGTAAGTCTTGCGCATGGAAGCTCAGACACGCCGCCGCGCGCCGGAAACCACCCGCGCCGAGATCATCGACATGGCGATCGAGGTCGCCGCCGAACAGGGGGCGACGGGGCTGACGCTGGATGGGGTCGTGGCGCGGCTGTCGTTCAGCAAGGGCGCCTTGCTGCATCACTTCCCCAACAAGCAGGCCCTGTTGGAAGGGGTGATGGACCAGCTGGCGGCGTCGATGACGGCGCAGGTGCTGGAGGAGGCGGCGCGGGATCCCAATCCCTATGGCCGCAATGCGCGGGCCTATCTGCGGGCCACGGTCAACGAACCGGTGACGGAGCGCGACGTCAGCATCGGCCGGGCCGCCCTGGCCGCCTGCGCCATCGAGCCGACCCTGATCGTGCGCTGGCGGGCGGCGATGCGGACCCTGGCGGTGGACGACCCCGTCGATCCGGCGGGTAAGGATGACGCCCTGATGCTGCGGTTGATCGCCGACGGGCTTTGGATAAGCGATCTGTTCGGCGTGCATGAGGTGTCGCCGGAGCAGCGCAAGGCCTTGCTGTCGCTGCTGACGCCGGGAACCCTGTTGACCGACGCTCAGGCGAGCGAAGGGTGAACCCGATCACCTGGGCGGCTCTTCTGGGCGCCATCGGCCTAGAAGTTCTGGGGACCACCTTGTTGCAGTCGTCGCAGCAGTTCACCCGGCCCTGGCCGACGGCCGGGCTGGCGCTCTGTTACGGCCTGGCCTTCTACCTGCTGACCATTGCACTGAAGCAGATGCCGGTGGGGCTGGCCTACGCCATCTGGAGCGGGCTGGGGGTGGTGCTGATCTCGGTGATCGGCCTGTTTCTGTTCAAGCAGAAGCTGGACCTGCCGGCTGTCATCGGCCTGATCATGATTGTGGGCGGAGTGGTGGTGATCAACGTCTTCTCGAAGAGCGTGACGCACTGATCGGCCGCGACAGCGCCGCATAGGCGGCGTATAGGCCCCGCGCATGAAACCCTTCTGGGAAACCAAGCCGCTGACGGAGATGTCTCCGACCGAGTGGGAGAGCCTGTGCGACGGGTGCGGCCTGTGCTGCGTCATTCGCTTCGAGGACGAGAACACCGGCGAGATCGTGCCGACGCGGGTTCACTGCAAGCTGTTCGACCCGGACAAATGCACCTGCTCGGACTACGCCAACCGGCAGGAGCACGTGCCGGACTGCATCAAGCTGACGCCGGGCAAGATCGGCAACCTGCGCTGGCTGCCGCCGTCGTGCGGCTATCGCCGGGTGCACGAGGGGCGGGGACTGGCCTGGTGGCATCCGCTGGTCTCGGGCGATCCCGAGACGGTGCATAAGGCGGGGGTGTCGATCCGACGCCAGACCATTTCGGAAGCGGCGCTGGCGACGGAAGAAGACGCCCTGGATTTCGAAGCGCCCGAATGGATGCTGGAACGCGGGGCGAAATCGCCGAAAGCGCCGACTGATAACGATTGATTCGGCGGTCCTGATGAAAGGTGGGTCCAGGAGGACCTAATCTTTGTCATTCACCACCAAGAGCATCGAGGCGCTCGACAATCCGGCTGGCCCGTTCCACCGGCTGGTCGATCTGGCGGCGACGCTGTTCGACTGCCGGGCGGCGGTGGTGACCCTGTTGACGCCGACCGAAGCCGTGGTGCGGTCCAATGCGGGCCTGTGTTCCCAGCGGACCTCGTTCGACAATAGTCTGGCGCCCATGATGGCGGCGATGGGGCGTGGGGCGGTGGTGGTTATCACTGACGCCGCCAAGGATCCCCGCACTAAGGATCATCAGCTGGTTCGCGGACCGGCGCACCTGAGGTTCTACGCCGCCGCGACCCTGTGCGGACCGGACGGCGCGCCGATCGGGGCGCTGAGCGTCCTGCACGACTGCAGCCTGCCTCCGCCGAGCGACAAGCAGCTGAATCAGCTGAAGATGCTGGCCGGCATGACCGAGGACATCATCGGCGGCATTGAGGCGGCGCGTATCCGCGACGAGCGTCTGGAGACGCTGAGGCTGGTCGAGCAGATGTCGGGCGTCGGCCACTGGCGGCTGGAACGCAACACCGGCGTCGTCGAGTGGTCGGACGAGGTCTATCGCATTCACGGCGTCGACCGCGAGACGTTCGATCCCAACCTGCACAGCGCGCTGGACTTCTATGTCGAAGAGGATCGCCAGACGATGGCCGGTCTGATCCAACGCGGGATCGAGCACGGCGAAGGCTACCTGGCCAAGCTGCGGATCGTCCGGCCCGACGGTGAGGAGCGTCAGGTTCTGACCCACGCCGAGACCGAGGTCGACGAAACCGGCCAGGTCGTCGCCATGTTCGGCGTTTTCCAGGACGTGACCGAGCAGGAGCGTGTGCTGGCCCGGGCGCGGCGCGACGAGGGGCGCTATCGCCTGCTGGCCGAGAACGTCGGCGACGTCATCACCCGCGTGAAGATGGACGGGTCGAGCAAGTATATCTCGCCGGCGATCCAGCAGTTGCTGGGCTGGACCTTCGAGGAGATGACGGGCCAGTCGACCGACTATGTCCACCCCGAGGACCGGCATCTGGTGCTGGGCGCCATTGGACAGGCGGTGAAGACTGGCCGGCCGACCCGTCTGGAGCACCGCGCCGTGCACAAGAACGGCGCGACCGTCTGGGTCGAATGCACCTTCAAGGCGCTGAGGGACAAGCACGGCCATGTCGACGACGTGGTGGTGGTGATCCGCGACATGAGCCAGCGCAAGGCGCTGGAGGCCGAGGTCATCGAGGCCAAGGAGCGGGCCGAGAAGGCCGCCCAGGCCAAGAGCGAATTCCTGGCCAACATGAGCCACGAGCTGCGCACGCCGCTGACCAGCGTGATCGGTTTTTCGGGCCTGTTGCAGGGCTCCGAGGCGCTGCCGGACGAGGAGCGGGTCTATGTCGAGCGGATCGCCACGGCCAGCGAGGCCTTGCTGGGGGTGATCAACGACATCCTCGACTATTCCAAGCTGGAAGCGAACGCGATCGAGATGGATCCCGAGCCGTTCCAGGTCGCGGCCCTGGTCGACGGGGCGGCGGCCATCGTCGAGGGGCAGTGCGTCGGCAAGGGGTTGAGTCTCAAGGTGGTGGTCGACGCCGCCATGCCCGAGGTGCTGACCGGCGACGCCGGGCGGCTGCGTCAGGTGATGCTGAACTTCCTGTCCAACGCCGTGAAATTCACCGGCAAGGGCGGGGTGACGCTGCGGGTCGGCGGGCGGCCGGAAGGCGACGGGCGCTGGCGTTTGCGGGTGGCGGTGACGGACACCGGCATCGGCATTCCGGCCGAGAAGATCGACCAGTTGTTCGAACGCTTCACCCAGGCCGACGCCTCGACCACGCGGGTCTATGGCGGCACCGGACTGGGGCTGGCCATTTCGCGGCGGCTGATCGAGATCATGGGCGGCGAGATCGGCGTCGACAGCCGACCGGGCGAGGGGGCGACCTTCTGGTTCGAGACGCCCCTGGCCCAGGGCGGCGCGATCGGGCGGCTGGCCAGGGGCGACGAGGCGATGGCTGCGCCCGGGACCATGGCCGCAGGACACATCCTGATGGCCGACGACGCGCCGGGGAACCGCGAACTGGTCAGCGCCATCCTGCGTGGCCTGGGGCTGGAGATCGACACGGTCTGCGACGGGGCCGAGGCGGTCCACGCCATGCAGAACGGCGCCTACGACCTGGTGCTGATGGACGTGCACATGCCGGTCATGGACGGGCTGACGGCGACGCGGGAGATCCGGCGGATGCAGGCGGGTACGACGCGGCGTACGCCGATCCTGGCGCTGACGGCCAACGTCCAGGCGGACCAGGTGGCGCGCTGCCTCGACGCCGGCATGGACGGGCATCTGGCCAAGCCGATCCAGATTCCCGAGCTGGCCGGGGCGCTGGCCCACTGGCTGGCGGGCGGGGACGCGGTGGCGCTGGCGGGGTAGGCTTCCTTCTCCTCCCCATGGAATGGGGAGGTGGCGCGGGCGCGAAGCGTTCGTGACGGAGGGGCTGCTCCTCTTCAGGCTGGGGCGCAGGCCCCTCCACCGCTACGCGGTCCCCCTCCCCACGAGTGGGGAGGAAAGAGAAGCCATCCGGCCTTGGCTATCGCAGCTGTGCCTCGCAAACCCTGAAAATTCCCGGGATTGATCCGTTCTCGCAGGCGTTGGCCAGCCTGAGGACGCTGGTCCTCTATGGTTCAGGCATGGCGGGAAATAGGGATGAGGCGGAGGCGGGGTGGCTGGACGCGGTGTTCGACCAGTTGAAGGCCCTGACCGATCAGGCGATCGCGGTGGTGGCCGCCGCCGAGGCGCCGGCCGATATGGCCGAGGCCGAGAAGCGGGCGCGGGCCGTCGGCGTCCTGGCGCGAACGGCCAGGGCGGTGGCGGCGCTGAAAGCGAGCCCCGTCCGCAAGAGCCGGAACCCCGAAGAGGATGAAATGAGCGAAGACGATCGTGACATCAGCGACGCCGAACTGGCCGGGCTTCAGGCCCAATTCTACGCCCGCGTCGATCATCTCGTCGCAGCGTTCGAGCGCAAGTCGCTTACTGCGGGACTGGGCCGAGAGCCTGCCGCGCGAACACCGGGCGGCGGCGTTGAGGGCGGCGATGAATGCGACGCCGAGGCTGAGCGACGACCAGGCCTGGCGGCCTGACGTCGACTGGCGCACCTGGGTGCTGCTGGGCGGGCGGGGGTCGGGAAAGACCTTCGCCGGGGCGTTTTGGCTGAGCGAACTGGCGCGGCGGGACAATCTGAATCTGGCCCTGATCGGACCGGCGCTGCACGACGTGCGCGAGGTCATGGTCGAAGGCGTGTCGGGGCTGAAGGCGCTGGGCGGCAAGGATCACCGGCCGCGCTGGGAGGCGGGACGGCGCAGGCTGATCTGGCCTTCGGGGTCGGCGGCCTATGCGTTTTCGGCGGAGGACCCGGACAGTTTGCGGGGGCCGCAGTTTCATGGAGCCTGGGCCGATGAGTTCTGTGCCTGGAGACACCCGGAGGCGACGTTGTCGAACCTGAGGTTTGGCTTGCGTCTGGGGGATGATCCCAAGCTGGCGATCACCACGACGCCGAGGCCGATCGCGGCGCTGCGGCGGTTGCTGGCCGAGCCGGGGGTGGTCAAGGCGCGGCTGGCGACGGCGGCCAATGCGGACAACCTGTCGCCGGGGTTTCTGGGCCATCTGAAGGCGCTCTACGCCGGGACGCGGCTGGAGGCGCAGGAGATGGAGGGGCTGATTGTCGAGGCCGACGGCGCCCTGTTCCGGGCCGAGGATCTGGCGCGGGCGCGGGGGGCTCGACCGGCGAAGTTCGAGCGGGTGGTGGTGGCGGTGGACCCGCCGGCCAGCGCGCACGGCGACGCCTGCGGCATCGTGGTGGCGGGGCGCAAGGACAAGGTCGGTTATGTGCTGGCGGACCGTTCGGCGCGGGGGTTATCGCCCGCCGGATGGGCGCAGCGGGTGGCGGAGACAGCGGTGGAATTCGGCGCCGACCTGGTGCTGGCCGAGGCCAATCAGGGCGGGGAGATGGTGCGGACCCTGCTGGCCCAGGCGGACTGCGAGGTGCTGATCAAGCTGGTCCACGCCAGCCGGTCCAAGAAGGCGCGGGCCGAGCCGGTGGCGGCGCTTTATGAGCAGGGGCGGGTGGTTCACTGCGGCGCGTTTCCGGCGCTGGAAGAAGAGATGATGGCGCTGGGCAGCGAGGCGGCGGGGGCGAAGAGCCCCGACCGGGCGGACGCCCTGGTGTGGGCGCTGACGCATCTGCTGCTGGCGGGGAAGAGCCTGCCGAGGTTGCGGGCGCTCTAACTTCCTTCTCCCCTTGAGGGAGAAGGTGGCCCGTCAGGGCCGGATGAGGGGTTTTGCGACGGCGACCATCGATGAGAGGGCAAGCGACAGCGAGACCCCTCATCCGTCAGGCTTCGCCTGCCACCTTCTCCCGCAAGGGGAGAAGGACAAACGAGAACGGAGAACCACATGGATTGGCGACGACCGTTCGGTCGGCGGCGCATGGCTGCGCCTGAGATCAAGGACAGTCGGGCGGGGCCGCTGATCGCCCTGACCGGCGTAGGCCGGGCGCGATGGACGCCGCGCGACTATGCCCATCTGGCCGAGGAGGGGTTCGCCAAGAACGCGGTGGCCTATCGCTGCGTGCGGATGATCGCGGAGGCGGCGGCCTCGACCCCCTTGATGGTCATGGTCGGCGGCGTGCGGACGACGGAGCATCCGCTGGCGCGGCTGCTGGCCAAGCCCAATCCCGAGCAGTCGGGCGGGGAGCTGATGGAGGCGGTCTATGGCGCGCTGCAGACGGCGGGGAACGCCTATGTCGAGGCGAGCGGAGACGCGGATGGGGACGGCGCGCCGGATGAACTATGGGCGTTGCGGCCGGACCGGGTGAAGGTGGTTCCGGGAAGCGCGGGCTGGCCCGAGGCCTATGAGTATGCGGTCGGCGGGCAGGCGGTGCGGATCGCACGGCACGGCGACGGCTGGTCGCCGGTCATGCACCTGAAGCTGTTTCACCCGACCGACGACCATTACGGGTTTTCACCGCTGGAGGCGGCGGCCTTCGCCATCGACGTGCACAACGCCTCGGGGGCCTGGAACAAGGCGCTGCTGGACAATGCGGCGCGGCCGTCGGGGGCGCTGGTCTATGGGGCCAAGGACGGCGAGCGGCTGACGGCGGATCAGTTCGAGGCGCTGAAATCGGAGCTAGGCGAGGCCCATGCGGGGGCGCGGAACGCCGGGCGGCCGCTGCTGCTGGAAGGCGGGCTGGACTGGAAGCCGATGAGCCTGACGCCGCACGACATGGACTTCATCGCCGGCAAACACGCGGCGGCGCGCGAGATCGCCCTGGCCTTCGGCGTGCCGCCGCAGCTGCTGGGGATACCCGGCGACGCGACCTACGCCAACTATCGCGAGGCCAACGCGGCCTTCTGGCGCGGGACGGTGATCCCGCTGGTGAGGAAGGCGGCGGGGGCGATGACGGGCTGGCTGGGCGGGCGGTTCACCGACTGCCGGATCGAGCCGGACCTGGATGCGGTGCCGGCCTTGCAGGTCGAGCGCGACGCGCTGTGGGCGCGGCTGAACGCGGCGAGCTTCCTGACGGACGAAGAGCGGCGACGGATGGCGGGGGTGGGGGATTAGGTTTTCCTCCCTGTCGCGCAGCGATGGGGAGGTGGCGCGGCGGCGAAGCCGACGTGACGGAGGGGGCGTCTCGACGGGAGAGGGCGGCGTCGCCCCCTCCACCGCTACGCGGTCCCCCTCCCCATGAAATGGGGAGGAAAGATGCCTGAGCTACGAAAAGTGCCCGTCGCCCTGATCGCGGCGCTGCTGGTGCAGAGCGTCGGCGGGCTGGTCTGGGCCGGCGGGGCGGCGGCGCGGATCGCGACGCTGGAGCAGCGGGTCGGCGAGCAGCGGCTGGTGGCGGAACGGCTGGCGCGCGTGGAAGCCCAGGGCGAGGCCGTGCGCGCGGCGGTCGAAAGGATCGAACGTCGGCTGGAGGAGCGATGATGGCGACGAATTTGCCCTTCTCCCCTTGCGGGAGAAGGTGGCCCAAAGGGCCGGATGAGGGGTTTCGCGACCTTGAGTTCAAGGGGCGGTGCGACCCCTCACCCGACCGCGCGAGGACGACGGCTGCGCCGTCGTGCGCGGTCTCCCTCTCCCGCAAGGGGAGAGGGGACGTGACCATCGAAGGCTACGCCTCGCTGTGGGGCGTCGCCGACCTGAACGGGGACGTCGTAGCGAAGGGCGCCTTCGCCGACAGCCTGGCCAAGACGGGCGCGGGCGGGGTGCGGATGCTGCATCAGCACGAGAGCCGGGCCGTGGTCGGCGTCTGGGACGAGATGGTCGAGGACGAGCGGGGCTTGCGGGTGTGCGGGCGCATCCACGACTGGTCGGCCGAGGCCCGCTACGCCCAGGCCCTGACGCGGGCGGGGGCGCTGGACGGGCTGTCGATCGGGTTTCGCGCGGCCAGGGCGCGACGCGACGGGCGACTGCGGGTGCTGAGCGCGGTGGAGCTGTGGGAGGTGTCGCTGGTGACGTTTCCGATGCTGCCGGGGGCGCGGTTTCAGTTGTCGCGGTCGTAGTGTTCGCGGCCCTCGCGACGAAGGTCTTCGAGGGTCTGGCCGTCCGGCGGCGTGATGTAGGCTGTCGCCGGAGCCGCGTCGGGCGTACATCTGGCTGTGATGCTCTCCTCACTGCGGAGGAGGTTGAAGCCGTCCTGGTCGTTGCGGCGCAGCTTCCAGCTGCGAGAGCCGAGATCGCGGCGGAAATCGGTATGCAGAATGGCGAGGATCGTTAGCCGTCCACGACGAACGTCCCCGGCGTGAATGCGGCGAACATCCAGATCGAGGATCCAGGGCCAACTGATGACGATGCAGTCATCGCCGCAATTCGGAACTACGGTCGGTGTCTGCGAAACGATGTGGGCCGTGACCTCGGCGTCGTAGCAGTCCGTATCCTGGGCAATGGCGCTGCTCGTGCTCAATGCGGACGCCGCAGCGATGGCCGAAAGTAAGAGAAAAGATTGGACGATTCTGGTGATCACCTGGCTGGGCCTTTGAGGAGATCGGGACGGGCATTGCGATCTAGCGCCTCTTCGACGTGTCGAATTCGCTGATCCCCGCCCCCTCGACAGTCCACATTTTTTCGCCCGTCACGACATAGATCCGCAGCTGGTGGAGCAGAGACAGGAAGACGTGAATCTCGAGCGGCTGAGGGGCGACGACGACGTTGGTGACGATCGCGAGAACCTGGCCGCCTTGGCCGACCTGACGACGATTCCCGTCAAGGCAGCCCGTGGATAGCTGCTCGCGTTTGTCGACAGTGCGGCCGTCGGCGCTGACGTGGAAACGGTAGTGGCCGCCCATCGGCACCTTGTCAGCGTCTGTGGTCGAGGCCAGGAGCCAGACTAGCCAGCCGTCGCCGTCGGGATCGTCCAGCACCACGGTGTTGTAGAGGGCGGCGCAACGCAGGGCGCCGATGCCCGCAGCGGCGGTGTTGCGAGCGAAATAGCGCGCGGCCTGATCGTCCGGCAGGGCGATGTCAGAGCTTTCGACCACCGCGCCGGCGCGGCCGTTCTTGCCGACCCGGATGTCGTAGCCGGGGCGTGGTGCGGCGGGATCGCCGACAAGGAAGCGGACCAGTTGGTCCTCGCCGTTCGGGACGACGATCCAGCCGATCAGGCCCTCGGGCGGCTTGCCGCGGAAGCGGGCGAGCAGGGCGTCGGTGGCGCGCGCGGCGGCGCGATCTTGCATGAAGATGGCCGTGCCGATCGCGCTGGTCTGAGCCAGAGGCCAGGCCTCGACCTGGGGCGGACGCGAGTCTTCGGCCTGGGCGGGGGAGGCAAGGCCCAGCGACAGGGCGGCGAACAGGGACAACATCAGCGGCCGCATGGGCGATCCTTTAGGGAGCGTCCTGCGCGCGGCAGGGACAGGGCGCGACCGCACGACGGCCACGCCCAAGCGTAACCGCGAAACGCGGTTCTTCAAGCGGAGAGAGCATGAAAGAGACCAAGACCGCCTCGGGCAATCCCGAGGCGCGCGCCGCCATGCATGAGATGATGGCGGCGTTCGAGGCGTTCAAAGGGGCCAACGACGCCCGGCTGGACGAGATCGAGAAGAAGGCTTCGGCCGACGTGCTGCTGGAGGAGAAGGTGGCGCGCATCGACCAGGCGGTGGCGGGGGCTCAGGCGCGTCTGGATCGGGCGCTGAGCGAGGGGCGCAGGCCGATGTTGGGCGCTGAGCCGGCCGTCGTGGCGGCGGCGCCGGAGGCCAAGGCGGCCTGGGACGGCTATATGAAGTCGGGCGCTTCGCATGGTCTGGAGCTGAAGGCGGGGCTGTCGTCGGCGTCGAACTCGGCCGGCTATGTCGTGCCGCCGGAGACGGAGCGCGCGATTGAGCGGCGCCTGATGGCGGGCTCGCCGATGCGCGAGATCGCCACGGTGCGCACGGTCGGCTCGGGCGTGTTCAGGAAGCCGGTGTCGACGGCGGGCGTGGCGGCGGGCTGGGTGGCCGAGACGGCGGCGCGGCCGGAGACGGACCCGGCGACGCTGTCCTTGCTCGAGTTCTCTTCGGCGGATCTTTACGCCTGTCCGGCGGCGACGCAGAGCCTGCTGGACGACGCCCTGATCGATCTGGACGAATGGCTGGCGGCCGAGGTCGAGGACGCCTTTGCGGCGCAGGAGACGGCGGCCTTTGTCAGCGGCGACGGGGTGAACAAGCCCAAGGGCTTCCTGGCCTATGCGACGGCGACCGAGGGCACGCAGACCTGGGGCCAGATCGGCACGGTGGCGTCGGGGGCGGCGGGGGCCTTCGCCTCGGCCAGTCCGGCGGACAAGCTGATCGACCTGATCTATGCGCCCAAGGCCCAGTATCGGCCGAATGGGCGTTTCGTGATGAACCGACGCACGGTCTCGGCGGTGCGCAAGTTCAAGGACGCGGACGGGAACTACATCTGGTCGCCGGCGACGCGGCCGGGCGAGACGGCGTCGCTGCTGGGCTATCCGGTCACCGAGATCGAGACCATGCCGGACGTGGCGGCCAACAGTCTGTCGATCGCGTTCGGCGACTTTGCGCGCGGCTATCTGATCGTCGATCGGGCGGGGGTGCGGGTGCTGCGCGATCCCTATTCGGCCAAGCCGTATGTGCTGTTCTACACGACCAAGCGCGTGGGCGGCGGGGTGCAGAACTTCGACGCGATCAAGCTGATGAAGTTCGCGGCGAGCTGAGCGGACTGACCCCTCTCCCCTTGCGGGAGAGGGAGGGACCCGCCGCGTGAGCGGTGGGAGGGTGAGGGGTTTCGCAGGCGGCAAGACCCCTCATCCGACCCCCTTTGGGGGCCACCTTCTCCCGCAGGGGGAGAAGGAAGAGGGAAACAGGAGATTTGAAATGAGCGCACCCGTGACCCTCACGGAGGCGAAGCTGTTCCTGCGCGTCGAGCATGAGGCGGAGGACGGGCTGATCCAGACGCTGATCGGCGCGGCCAGGGCGCGGGTGGAGGGAGAGGTGGGGCTGAGCCTGACGTCGACTTCGCCCGCGCCGCTGCGGCTGGCGGTGCTGATGCTGGTGCTGCGGGCCTATGAGCGCGGCGAGAGCGAGATGTCGGTCGCGTCGGTCGAGGGGTGGATCGCGCCCTATCGCGTGGTGCGGCTTTGACTGGGCGCTATCGGCCTTCGGCCTACTTGAGCGCCGGCGGGATGAAGGTCGTGGCGAGCCTGGTGCGGCCGGTGGAGGCGGAGACGCCCTATGGCGGGCGGGTCGTCAGCTATGAGCCGGTCGGGTCGCTGTGGCTGAGCCTTGGCGCACGGCGACGGCGCGAACGGACGGAAGGCGGCGTGACGCGGGGCGTGGAGACGCTGAGCGCCACGGTGCGCGCTGATCCGCGACTGGCCGAGGGGCTGGTGGTGCGTTTCGGCGGGGCGGACTGGGCCGTCGTCGAGATCGAGGCGGATCCCAAGGCCGCGGGGCGGGTGCGATTGAACCTGGAGCGGGCGCGATGAGGGATCATGAGGGGGCGCTGATCAAGGCGTTGATCGCCTGGTTGAAGGGCGACGGGGCGCTGGCGGCGCTGCTGGGCGATCCGGCAAGGGTCTGGGACCAGCCGCCGGAGGAGGCGGCGTTTCCGCATCTGCTGATCGGCAAGGGCGAGAGCCGGGCGGTGAACGCGGACGGCGGCGGGGTCGAGCATCGGCTGACCCTGACCTGCGCCAGTCGGTTTGCTGGGCTGGAGGAGGCGCGGGCGGTCGCGGCGGCGGTGCGGGCGCGGGTCGCGGATGCGCCGGTCGAGGCGGACGGGGTGAAGGCGGTCAGTCTGGGCGTGACCTTTACCGACGTGTTCCGCAGCGCGGATTTGAAACGGGCCTGGGCGGTGATGCGGCTGCGGGCGGTGACGGAAGAGGTTTGACGAACGCTTTCCTCCCTGTCGCGGAGCGATGGGGAGGTGGCGCGTCGCGATAGCGACGTGACGGAGGGGGCGGCTCGACGTCTGACGGCGGCGTCGCCCCCTCCACCACTACGTGGTCCCCCTCCCCAATCAGGGATGGGGAGGAAAGAGGAAAACATGACGGCGCAACGCGGCAAGGACATCTTGCTGAAGGTCGAGGGCGCGGCAGGCGTCTTCACCACGGTCGCGGGCCTGAGGGCGCGGACGATTTCGCTGAACGCCAGGACGGTGGACGCGACGGACGGCGACAGCGCCGGGCGGTGGCGCGAGCTGCTGGCGGGGGCCGGTGTGAAGTCGGCGGCGGTGTCGGGGCAGGGGATTTTCCGCGACGCGGCGTCCGACGCCCTGATCCGCGAGGCCTTCTTTGAACAGGCGGCCAGGACGTGGCGGCTGATCGTGCCGGACTTCGGCGTGCTGGAGGGGCCCTTCCTGGTGGCGGCGCTGGAATACGCCGGCGAGCACGAGGGCGAGGCGAGCTTTGCGATGAGCCTGGCCAGCGCGGGCGAGATCGGGTTCTCGGCGCTGTGATGACGAACGGCGTGCGGGGCGAGGCGGTGGCGGTGCTGGCGGGGGCGGAGCGGAGGCTGTGTCTTACGCTGGGGGCCCTGGCCGAGATCGAGACGGGGCTGGGCGTCGCCGGGATGGCGGCGCTGGCCGAGCGGATGCGGGCCTTGTCGGCGCGGGATCTGCTGGTGGTGCTGGCGGCCCTGCTGCGCGGCGGGGGCGAGGGCGTGTTGGCGGATGGTTTGGCGCGCGCCGCCGTTGATCCGCGCGAGGCGGCGGAGGCGGTGGCGAAGGCGTTTGCGGCTGCGGCATGACGCCTTGGAGCGAGATGATGCAGGCGGCGGCGCGGATGGGCGTGGGGCCGGAGGGGTTCTGGCGGCTGTCGCTGAAGGAATGGCGGATGCTGACGGCGGGACCGGTGCAGGCGGCGCCGCTGGGACGGGGCGAGCTGGAGCGGATGCAGGCGATGTGGCCGGATTGATGCGTGTTTTCCTCCCCATTTCATGGGGAGGTGGCGCGGGCGCGCAGCGTCCGTGACGGAGGGGGCGTCTCGACGGGAGAGGGCGGTGTCGCCCCCTCCACCGCTACGCGGTCCCCCTCCCCATGAAATGGGGAGGAAAGAAGATGACCGATAGTTTCAGGCCGGACGGGTTGGACGCTGTGCCGGTGAAGGCGGCCGAGGCGGCGGCGGCGCTGGAGGCCCTTAGGGAGCCGGCCGAGCGGGCAGCCTCCTCGATCGAGAAGGCCTTCGGGCGGGCGGGCGAGAGCCTGACGCGGTCGCTGGCGCGGGCGGCGGCGGACGGGGAGGTGACGCTGGCCGAACTGGCGCGGGCGGTGCTGAACGCGGTCAATGCGGCGGCGGGATCGAGCAGAGGTGGCGGCCTGTCGGACGCCATTGCAGCGGCGATGAGCGGTTTCGCCGGGGCGCGGGCCGAAGGCGGGCCGGTGCTGGGCGGCGGGGCCTATCTGGTCGGCGAGCGCGGGCCGGAGGTGTTTCGTCCTGGCGGCGCGGGCAGCATCGAGCCGATGGGCGGTGGTGCAGGTTTGACGGTCAATGTCAGCGTCGACGGCGGAGCGCAGGGCCTGTTGCGATCCGAAGCGCAGATCGCGCGGATGCTGGCGCGGGCCACGGCCCTGGGCGCCCGGCGGATGTAGCCGTGCTCAGGCCCCGAGGCCTCGGCCGATCGGAGCAGAGCCCTCTCCCTCGAGGGGGGAGGGTTGGGTGGGGGTGGAGGCAGGCCCTATCCCATAGGTCTCAGGAGACGCGGACCGCCTCATGCGCTTCATGGGCGATGGCGCGCCCTCACCCCCATCCCCGCCCCTTCCCCCCTTGAGGGGGAAGGGAGATGAGCGGCGGCATGGTCCGTCCTACTCGCCCTTGGGATTGGGGCCGTACTTGTTGTCGCCGCGCTGGCTGTCGCCGATGCCGAGCCAGAGCCAGAAGCCGAGGCTGACAATGGCCGAGAGGAAGACGAGGGCGAAGGAGGTCCCGCCGGTGGCGAGAAGGGTTTCGGGATCCATGGACTGCATGGCGTTGGGGTCGAAGAGGACGGCGAGGCCGAAAGACGCGACCATCAGGCCGAGCGCGGCGTACCAGAGCGCCCAGGGGATGACGACCAGCCAGCCCGGCTTGCCCATGTCGTGGAAGCGTTTGAAGCCGACCGCCAGATGGCCGACCAGCAGGATCAGGCCGAGGAAGAAGCTGATCTTCGGAATGAAGCTGGAGACGATGCCGAGGCCGAACAGGATGGCCCAGCTGATCCAGAAATGCTGGCGGCGCATGCGGCCCTTGAACGAGAAGAAGGCGCTCTTGATGTCGTAGCCGCCGCCGGTGTCGCGGGCGACGTAGGACGAAGCGGCGGCCTGGCCGAAGGCGGCGGCGGGCGAGCTGGCCAGGACCATGATCTGGGTCGCCTCGACGCCCTCGGGTACGAAGTCGACGCGAGCGCCGGAACGGATGACGCCGCCCGCCTGAATGGCGGCGCGGGCGAAGCCGTAGCGGATGCTGTCGTCGCCGCTGATCAGGCCGGTGCCCGAGACGTCGTCATAGCTGAGAATTTCACCGCGCATTCGGAAGTCTCCTGATCTGAACGGCCCCCTGCCGCCTGGACGCGAGCATGACCGAGCGTTGGTTTCCAGACAACCCGAAGCGTGGCCTTGGGACCGGATATCCGCGAGCGGATCGCCGCTTGTTCCCGGAATGGCGCAGTTCAAGACATGAGCGAGGATGCATGGCCTTTCATGAGGTGCGCCTGCCCGCGCGGCTGGCGTTCGGATCGACCGGCGGGGTCGAGCGGCGGACGGAGATCACGACCCTGGGGTCGGGGTTCGAACGGCGCTCGACCCCCTGGGCCGAGGGACGCAGGCGCTATCTGATCGGGGCGGGGCTGCGGTCGCTGGACGACATGGCGGCGCTGACCGCCTTCTTCGAGGCGCGACGCGGGCGGCTGTACGGGTTCCGGTTCCGCGACTTCGCCGACTTCAAGAGCTGCGCGCCGGGAGAGGCAGTCGCCGCCACGGATCAGAGGATCGGGACGGGCGACGGGACGCGGCGGATGTTCAGGTTGTGCAAGGCCTATGGCGATCATGAGCGGCGGATCAGGAAGCCGGTCGAGGGCTCGGTTCGGGTGGCGGTGAACGGCGTCGAGACGGGCGCCTTCGTGCTGGATCACCTGACGGGGGAGGCGACGCTGGCGACGCCGCCGGCGCCGGGGGCGGTGGTGACGGCGGGGTTTGTCTTTGACACGCCGGTGCGGTTCGACGCCGACCGGATCGAGATGACGCTGGAGAGTTTTGGCGCCGGGCGGATGGTCGCCATGCCGCTGATCGAGGTGCGGGTTTAGGCATGCGCGACATACCGAACGAACTGGCCGCCCGCATCGAAAGCGGGGCGGCGATGCTGTGCCATGCCTGGGTGCTGAGGCGGAGCGACGGCGAGGTGTTGGGCTTCACCGATCATGATCGGGATCTGGAGGTCGAGGGCGTGGTCTGTCGTGCCGGCAGCGGCTGGACGGCGGGCGCGGGCGAGGGCGCGGTCGGGCTGGAGGCCGGGGGACTGTCGGCGTCGGGCGGGCTGGACGACGCGGCGATTACCGAGGGCGACATCGCGGCGGGCCTCTATGACGGGGCGCGGGTGGAGCTGTGGCGGGTGGACTGGGCGCGGTCGGACCTGAGGGTGCGGTTGTGGGCCGGGAGGCTGGCGCGGATCCGGCGCGAGAACGGGGCCTTCGTCGCCGATCTGGACGGGCCGATGGCGGCGCTGGAGCGGGTGGTGGGGCGGACCTATGGCCGGACCTGCGGCGCGGTGCTGGGCGATGCGCGCTGTGGCTTGGATGAAGCCGCCATCGCGAGGCGGCGCTGCGACAAGCGCTGGGCGACTTGCACAGGGCGGTTCGGCAACGGCGTCAACTTCCAGGGCTTTCCCGATATTCCAGGCGATGACTTCATCGCCGCGCGCCCGGTCACGGCGGGGCGGCACGACGGCGGGAGTCGGCGATGAGGGGGGAGGTGGTGGCCGCTGCGCGCGGCTGGCTGGGGACGCCGTATCGGCATCAGGCCAGCGTGAAGGGCGAGGGCGCGGACTGTCTGGGTCTGCTGCGCGGGGTGTGGCGCGAGGTGGTGGGCGTGGAGCCGGAGGCACCGCCGCCTTACCGCGCCGACTGGGCCGAGGTCGGTGGCGAGGAGACGCTGCTGCACGCTGCAAGGCGGCGCCTGGTCGAGGTGGCGCTGGAGAGGGCGCGGCCGAGCGACGTGCTGCTGTTCCGCATGAGCGCGGGCTGTCCGGTCAAACACTGCGCCATCCTGAGCGCGGATGACGGGCCCGAGTGGAAGATGATCCACGCCTATTGGGGGCGGTCGGTGGTCGAGAGCTGGATGGGGCCGTGGTGGCGGCGAAGACTGGTCGCGGCTTTCCGCTGGCCGGCGACGAAGGAGAACTGAATGGCGCAGGTGGTTCTGACTGCGATCGGCGGCTCTATCGGCGGGCCGATCGGCGCCTTTGTCGGCGCGACCATTGGGCGGGCCATCGACAACCGAGTGATCGCCAGCCTGTCGCCCACGCGGCAAGTCGGGCCGAGGTTGGAGGCGCTGAACCTGCAGTCCTCGGCGGACGGGGCGCCCATGGGCTGCGTCTTCGGCCGGGCGCGGGTTGTGGGGCAGGTGATCTGGGCCGCGCGGTTTCTGGAGAACAGGAACAAGCGGTCGGGCGGCAAGGGCGGGCAGAAGACGGTCGAGTACGACTATTCGCTGAGCTTCGCCGTGGCCCTGGGCGAGGGACCGATCGACGGGGTGGGCCGGGTCTGGGCCGACGGCCAGCCGCTGGACATGACCGGGGTGACGATGCGGGTGCATCGCGGGACGCAGGATCAGACGCCGGACCCGTTGATCGAGGCGGTCGAGGGGGCGGCGCCGGCGTTCCGGGGTGTGGCCTATGCGGTGTTCGAGGACCTGCCGCTGGGGCCCTTCGGTAATCGCGCGCCGCAGTTGGCGTTCGAGGTGTTCCGCCGCGCGCCGGGCGAGGGACGGCTGGAGGACCTGCTCGAAGGAGTCTGCCTGATCCCCGGCGCGGGGGAGTTCTGTCTGGCGACCGAGGCGGTGATGCGCCGCGAAGGACTGACGCGGACCACGCCCGAGAACGTGCATCACGCCGAGGGACGGGCGGACCTCGCGGTATCGCTGGATCAGTTGATGGCCCAGGCGCCCAAGCTGAAGCGGGTCAGCCTGATCGTCGGCTGGTTCGGCGATGATGTGCAGGCGGGGATGTGCCGCATCCGGCCGGGGGTGGAGAACCGCGCCAAGACGACCGCGCCGCTGACGTGGAAGGTGGCGGGCCTGGGGCGGGCTGAGGCGCATCTGATTTCCGAAGTGGACGACGGCAAGGGCGGCAAGGGGCCGGCCTATGGCGGCACGCCGTCCGACGAGAGCGTGCGGCAGGCGATCCGGGCGCTGAAAGGCCGTGGGCTGGAGGTGACGCTCTATCCCTTCGTCTTCATGGATGCGGCTGGCTATCCGTGGCGTGGCCGTGTGGCGGGAACCGATGGAGCGGGGGCGACGGCCGAGGTCGCGGCCCTGTTCGGCGACGCCGACGGCTGGGGGCTGAGGCGGCTGGCGTTGCACTATGCGGCGATCGCGGCCGAGGAAGGGGCGGACGGCCTGCTGATCGGCTCGGAGATGCGGGGGCTGACCTGGACGCGCGACGCCGGGGGCGGCTTTCCGGCGGTGGCGCAGTTGCGGACGCTGGCGGCGGAGTGCCGGGCGGTGGTCGGGGCGGGGGTGAAGCTGTCCTACGCCGCCGACTGGTCGGAGTATTTCGGGCGGCAGGCGGGCGGGGAGGTGCGGTTTCATCTCGACCCGCTTTGGGCCGATCCCAACATCGATTACGTCGGCGTCGACTGGTATCCGCCGCTGGGCGACTGGCGCGAGGGGGAATGGCGCGACGGCGGCGGCGGTCTGGACGCCGAGGCGGGTTTCCGGGGACCGTCCGCGCCCGCCTATCTGGCCGAACAGGTGGCGGGCGGCGAGGGTTATGACTGGTATTACGCCTCCAGCGCCGACCGGGCGGCGCAGACGCGGACGCCCATTGCTGACACCGCTCACGGCGAGGACTGGGTCTTTCGGCCCAAGGACCTGAAGGGCTGGTGGTCGAACCCGCACCATGAGCGGGTCGCGGGCGTGCGCGCGCCGACGCCGACGGCCTGGGTTCCGAAGATGAAGCCGATCCGGCTGACCGAGTTCGGCTGTGCGGCGGTGGACCGGGGCGGCAATGCACCGAACCTGTTTCAGGACCCCAAGAGTTCGGAAAACGCCCTGCCGCCCTTCTCGACGGGCGCGCGCGATGACCGGATGCAGCGGCGGGCGCTGGAGGCGGTGCTGAAGCATTTCGCCAAGGCCGAAAACAATCCGACGTCGCCGGTCTATGGCAGGCCTATGCTGGAGGGGGCGGACGCCTGGTGCTGGGACGCGCGGCCCTATCCGGCGTTTCCGGCGCTGGATGAGGTCTGGGCCGACGCCGGGGCCTGGCGCGCCGGCCACTGGCTGAACGGGCGGATGAGCGGCGAGGCGGTCGATCTGATCGCCGCCGTGCTGAGGCGCGGGGGGCTGGAGGAAGACGATTTCGCCATCGGCGCGCTGGACGGCGAGGCGGCGGGCTATGTCATCGACCGGCCGATGCGGACGCGCGACGCGCTGGAGCCGCTGCTGGCCGCGTTCGGGGCGACGGCGGCGGAGCGCGACGGGCGGGTGGCGGTGCAGGGCGACGAGGCGGCGGTGCTGACGCTGACGGGCGAGGCGCTGGCCCTGCCCGACGAGGGCGCGAGCCTGGCGGCGGAGCGGTCGCTGGAGCCGAGGCCGAACGTGGCGCGGGTGCGCTTCATCGACGAGACGGCGGACTATCAGACCGGATCGGTGGTGGCGCGGGCCGAGCAGGGCGGCGACGGTGGCGGGCTGGATGCGGACCTGCCGGTGGTGTGCGACGCCGAACTGGCGACGAGCGTGGCGCGGCGCGCGCTGGCCGCCGGCGACGCGGGCGAGCGGCTGACCGCGCGCCTAGGACCGCTGGCGGCCTTGCGGCTGGAGCCCGGGGACGGGGTGGAGGTCGAGGGGCGGGCCGGCGAATGGCGCGTGGCGCGGCTGGACTGGGACGAGCGGCCGACGGCGACGCTGGAGCCGGTGGTGCGGATCGCGCGGGGCGAGGCGGGGGGCGAGGCGACGCCCGACTGGCGTCCCGGCGAGCGGTCGACGATCACGGGCGCGCCCTTTCTGCGGCTGCTGGACCTGCCGCTGCTTCCGGGCGCGGAGGACGACGGACGACCGGTGGCCGTGGTCGCCGCCGAGCCGTGGCGGTCGATGACGCTGCATGGCGGGCAGGACGCGGCGACGCTGACGCCGCGCGCGACGGTGGCGCAGCCGGCGACGGTCGGGGTTCTGACCGAGCCGCTGACGCGCGGCGTACTGGGGCGCTGGGATGAGACGAACGCGATCACGGTGCGGATCGAAGGGGCACCGCCGCAGAGTTTGTCGGGCGCGGCGGTGCTGGGCGGGGGCAACGCCCTGGCGGTCGAGACGGCGGCGGGCTGGGAGGTGGTGCAGTACCGGCGCGCGGACCTGGTTGCCGGCGAGGTCTGGCGGCTGACGGGCCTGTTGCGCGGGCAGCAGGGGACAGAGGCGGCGACGGCGGCGGGCGCGGCGGCAGGCGGGTTGGTCGTGGTGCTGGATCGGAACCTGCCGCGTGTGGAGATGAGCGCGGGCGAGCGAGGCTTGCCGCGCCTGTGGCGGGCGGGGCCGGCGGGCGCGCCGCCGGGCGGGGCGGGGTTCGCGGAGGTCGACTTTACCTGGACCGAGCGCTCGGCGCGGACTTGGCGGCCGGCGCATCTGCGGGCGGCGGTCGAGGGCGGCGGGCGGCGGCTGTCGTGGGTTCCGTGCGTGCGGATGGGCGGCGACCGCTGGGACCAGGAGCCCGTCGAGGTCGATCCGCGCCGGTTCCGGGTGCGCGTGCTGGACGGCGGGGTGGAGAAGCGCGTCTGGGAAGTCGAGGGGCTGGAGGCGGTCTATGCGGCGGCGCAGACGGCGGCGGATTTCCCCGGCGGCGTGAGCGAGGGCGCACGGGCGGCGGTGGCGCAGTGGGGCGAGGGTTATGGCTGGGGAGCGGAGGCGGTGACGAGGCTTTGAAGCCTGTCCTTCTCCCCTCCGGGGGAGAAGGTGGCTCGCGGAGCGGGACGGATGAGGGGGACATCGGCCCCACGTTCGTCGTCGCCGTCCAGCTTGCTGAACACGCCCCCTCATCCGAGCGCCTCGGCGCCCACCTTCTCCCCCGAGGGAGAAGGAAGCTTAGGCGGGTTTGTGCGGCTGCCCCTTTCAGCCGGGGGGCGCATGGCTTAACTGACGCTCTGGTCTTTTTCTGATGTCGGAGTGAAGCGAACGTGGCTGGCGATCCCTATAAGGAACTGGGCGTTGCCAAGGGCGCGAGCGCGGACGAGGTCAAGAAGGCGTTCCGCAAGCTGGCCAAGGAACTGCACCCGGACAAGAACCCCGGCGACAAGGCCTCCGAGGAGCGGTTCAAGCGCATCACCGCCGCCTTCGACCTGCTGGGCGACGCCGAGAAGCGGGCCAAGTACGATCGCGGCGAGATCGACGCCGACGGACGCGAGCAGTTTCGCGCGCCGCCGGGCGGCGGCGGGCGCTCGGGCGGCTTTGGCGGGTTCGGCGGTTCGGGCGGGCGCGGCGGGTTCGAGGACATCGACTTGGAGGAGCTGTTCGGCGCCTTCGGCGGCGGCGGGCGCACGGCCGGGCGCGGCGGTTTCGGCGGCAAGGGCCAGGACGTGCGCGCCACCCTGGACATCAGTCTGGAAGACTCCATCGCCGGCACCACGCGCCGCATCCAGTTCTCGGACGGGCGGATGCTGGACGTGGCCATTCCCAAGGGCGCGGCCGAGGGCCAGGTGATCCGGCTGAAGGGCCAGGGCGCGCCGGGACGCGGCGGCCAGGCGGGCGACGCCCTGATCGAACTGAGGATCGCGCCGCACCCGGTATTCAAGCGCGACGGGGCGGACCTGAGCATGGACCTGCCGGTGTCGGTCCCGGACGCGGTGCTGGGCGGCAAGATCCAGGTGCCGACGCCCGAGGGCGCGGTGATGATGACCATCCCCAAGGGTTCGAACAGCGGCAAGATGCTGCGGCTCAAGGGACGGGGCGCCTATGCCGGGGGCAAGCGCGGCGACCTGCTGGCCCGGCTGGGGGTGACCCTGCCGGAGACGCCGGATGACGAGCTGATCCGCTTTGCGACCGAATGGCGGGACAAGCGCCCCTACAAGCCCGGACGCTGACTCGACCTCCTACTCTTCTCTCCATGCTGGATACGCCGACGCCATGATCGCCAAGCCTGACGCCAAGCCCGCTCGCCCGTGGTTCTCCGCCGGTCCGACGGCCAAGCGTCCGGGGTGGTCGTTGGCGGGGCTGCCGACCAACCTGCTGGGGCGCGGCATCCGCGCACCGGAGGTGGTGGAGCGGTTCGCCTATGGGCTGAAGCTGACGCGCGAGATTCTGGCCCCGCCCGAAGACTACGTCATGCTCTATACGCCCGGTTCGGACACGGGCGCGGTCGAGGCGGCGCTGTGGGGGATGCTGGGCGAGCGGCCGGTGCAGGTCGTGACCTATGAGAATTTCGGCCAGGTCTGGGCGACCGACGTGCGCGATCACCTGAAGCTGGAGCCCGAGGTGCTGACAGCGCCCTGGGGCGAACTGCCGGACATGACGCGGGTCGATCCGAGCAAGGACGTGGTGTTTCCATGGAACGGCACGACCTCGGGCGTGCGGGTCGATCACGCCGACTGGATCGCCGACGACCGCGAGGGGCTGACCATCTGCGACGCGACCTCGGCGGCCTTCGCCATGGCCCTGCCGTGGGACAAGCTGGATGTCACCACCTTCAGCTTCCAGAAGGCCCTGGGCGGCGAGGCGGGCATCGGCGTCATGGTGCTGTCGCCGCGTGCTGTGGCGCGACTGGACAGCTATCGCCCCGAGCGGTCGATCCCCAAGGTGCTGCGCATCACCGACAAGAAGGGCTTCGACCGGACGCTGGCCGACGGGGTGGTGATCAACACCTTCTCCATCCTGACCATCGAGGACTGGATCGACGCCCTGGAGTGGGCCAAGGGCGCAGGCGGCTTGAATGAGCTGATCCGGCGCACGGACGCCAACTATGCGGCGCTGGCGGAATGGGTGGAGCGGACCGACTGGATCGCCTTCCTGCCCGACCGGCCGGAAATCCGCTCGACCACCTCGGTCTGCCTGAAGTTCGTCGATCCGCGCGTGACGGCGATGGACGAGGCGGGTCAGAAGGCTTTCGTGAAGCGCTTCAAGGCTCTGCTGGAGACTGAAGGCGCGGTCTATGACATGGAGCCGCACCGCTATGCGCCGCCGGGGCTGCGTCTGTGGTGCGGCTGCACGGTCGAGACGGCGGATGTCGTGGACGCTACGCCCTGGCTGGAATGGGCGTTCGAGACGGCGGTTGCCGAAATTTTGTAAATCACGGCGGTTTTTTGCCGTGATGTGCGGATAGCATGGCTGAAGTTTACACGGAACGATGTTATTGACATGCTCGTTGTGAGATTACAGTGTTCAGCTACCGAAGGGTGGGGGACGTGAGGGTCATGCAAACGCAGCTGAAAACGGATCAGGCTCTTTTGGAGCGGCTGAAAGCTGCGGCTAGCCATAAGATGTCGCGTGAAGAGGTGATGCGTCAGCGACTGTCTTTCGTGTACGGAAATATGCCCATCGATAGTGAAATGACGCGGCCCCAGGTGCGTGAGGCTTTGGCGCGGCTTGAAGGCGAACCGGCTTAACGTCCGCGTCGTATGTTTATCTATGATTTGGTTGGTACGGAAAACAACGAGCCGTATCAGAATCTGGCAGCAGAAAACCTCGCCCGCCAATATACCTTCCTGAGATCAGTCGTTGAGGCTTCCATCGATTTGAACCTGTGTGTTCTTTCGATCGAAGCGCTTAAGGCGCTGAACTATCATGCAATTGCATGCCTGCACTTCAGCGCCGGAGCTTTCCGGCCCTGCGAGGTGACGGTGGGTGCACATAAACCTCCGCCGCATTTTCAGGTGCCAGCGTTGATGCAGATGTTCACCAATCAGGTGAACAGAATTTGGGACGAGACCGATCCGGTTACGTTAGCGGCCTATGTTCTGTGGCGGCTGAACTACATCCACCCGTTCGTGAACGGCAACGGACGAACGGCCCGGGCGGCCTGTCACCTCATTCTGTGTATGAAGCTAGGAGGCTGGCTCCCTGGCGATACTATCTTGCCGGAATTGCTGAGGATCAACAGGCAGCAGTATGTTGCGGCGCTGAAACACGCTGACGCCTCTCTGGCGAAGGGTCCAGTGGATTTGAACCCCCTCCATACGCTGCTGAGCGAGTTGCTCGATCAGCAGCTCAAATCGGCGAACATCGCGTAGGTTGAGACAAATCCCAATTCAGGGGTTATAGGCTCCCACCGCATTCTGGATTGCGGAGAAACGATCTTGGCGAACGTCGCGGTAGTCGGCGCCCAATGGGGCGACGAGGGCAAGGGCAAGATTGTCGACTGGCTGTCGAACCGGGCCGACATGGTCGTCCGGTTCCAGGGCGGCCATAACGCGGGCCATACGCTGGTCGTCGACGGCAAGGTCTACAAGCTGGCACTGCTGCCTTCGGGCGTGGTGCAGGGCAAGCCCTCGATCATCGGCAACGGCGTGGTCGTCGATCCCTGGCATCTGGTCGGCGAGATCGAGAAGATCATCGCCCAGGGCGTGGCCATCAACCCCGACATCCTGACCATCGCCGACAACGCCTGCCTGATCCTGCCGATCCACCCGGCGCTGGACGTGGCGCGGGAAGCGGCCGCCAGCGCGCCGGGGGCCAAGATCGGCACGACCGGCCGCGGCATCGGCCCGGCCTATGAGGACAAGGTGGGCCGTCGCGCCATCCGCGTCTGCGACTTGGCCAATGAAGAAGACCTGAAGGTCAAGATCGACCGCCTGCGCTCGCACCACGATCCGCTGCGCGCGGGCCTGGGGCTGGAGCCGATCGACCCGGAGGCGCTGCTGGCGTCGCTGCTGGAGATCGCGCCGAAGATCCTGCCCTATGTGAAGCCGGCCTGGCGCGTGCTGGATCAGGCCCAGAAGGACGGCAAGCGCGTGCTGTTCGAGGGGGCGCAGGGCGCCTTCCTGGACGTGGATCACGGCACCTATCCTTACGTCACCAGTTCCAACACCGTGGCCGGTCAGGCGGCGGCGGGCTCGGGCGTCGGGCCGCGCGGCGTCGGCTACGTGCTGGGCATCGTCAAGGCCTATACGACCCGCGTCGGCGAGGGCCCCTTCGCCTGTGAACTGAACGACGAGGTCGGCGAGCATCTGGCGGTCGTCGGCCGCGAGGTCGGGGTGAACACCGGCCGCGCGCGTCGCTGCGGCTGGTTCGACGCGGTTCTGGTGCGCCAGTCGGTGGCGATCAATGGCATCGACGGCATCGCCCTGACCAAGCTGGACGTGCTGGACGGCTTGAAGACGCTGAAGATCTGCGTCGGCTATCGCATCAACGGCGAGGTGCTGGATTATCTGCCCTCGAGCCTGAAGGATCAGGCCTCGGCCGAGCCGGTGTTCGAGGAACTGGAAGGCTGGAGCGAGAGCACCGGCGGGGTGCGGACCTTCAAGGACCTGAACGCCCACGCCCTGAAATACGTGCGCCGCATCGAGGAACTGATCGGCGCGCCGGTGGCCCTGCTGTCGACCAGCCCCGAGCGGGACGACACCATTCTGATGCGCGACCCCTTCCAGGGCTAAGGGCCAGGGCTAAGGGCCAAGGCTAAGGCCAAAGGGAAGGGGCTGCGTCCCGTAACGGGAAACGGCCCCTTAACCCCCTGAGTTTACCGTCTTGGTTCCAGATGGAGCCAAGCCTTGTTCGCTTTAGACGCCAAGACGATGCAGAAGATCGCGCCGGTCGTGCGCCGGGTGGTTATTGTCGACCATAATCCGGCCGCCGCGCGCCTGTTGTCCGACCTGCTGAAGGGCTTCGGCTCGCGCGACATCGCGGTCGAGAGCGACGAGGCGCGGGTGATCGACCTGGCCCGCGAGATGGAGCCGGGGCTGATCCTGACCGAACGCTCGGGACCGCGCCTGGACGGCGAGGCGCTGACGCGGCGCATCCGGCGCTCCAGCCTGGCGTGCCGTCGCGTGCCGATCATCATGGTCACGGCCGAGGCCACCGCCAGCACCATCAAGGGCGCGCGGGATTCCGGCGTGCACGAGTTCCTGAGGAAGCCCTTCACCAGCGGCGACCTGTTCCGCCGGGTCGAGAACCTGGCCACCAAGCCGCGCGACTGGGTCGAGGCGGTGGGCTACATCGGGCCGGATCGCCGCCGCTTCAACTCCGACGACTACGCCGGGCCGTCCAAGCGCAAGGCGGACAAGCCGGCGTCGGGCGCCGAGGCGGTTCTGGCGGTGAAGGATCAGGCGATGCGCATCCTGGCCTCGGCCCTGGCCCAGTTCGACAATGATCCCATGCAGGCCGTCCGCGCGGTCAAGCAGCAGGCCGAGACGTTGAAGGCGCTGGCGATCAAGACCGGCGACGCATCGCTGGCCATTGCGGCGGCGGGGCTGGAGACGGCTCTGGCGGCCGGCGGGGCGAGCAAGGCGAGCCTCATGGCGCCGGTCAGCTCCGTGCTGGCGCTGGCCGCGCCCGAGAGCTTGGCCCGGGCGGGCTAGGGATCATCCCTTCTCCCCTTGTGGGAGAAGGTGGCAGGCGAAGCCTGACGGATGAGGGGTGCGAGCGCCTCCCATCCGATCAAGGCCGAAACGCGTGAGCCACGACATTTCAAGCGTCGCGCCGACACCCCTCATCCGGCCCTGACGGGCCACCTTCTCCCGCAAGGGGAGAAGGGAGCTTAGGCGTCGACCAGATTCCGTTCTTCGGCGGCGGCGCGCATGGCTTTTTGCAGCTTCTCGAAGGCGCGGACCTCGATCTGACGCACGCGTTCGCGCGACACGCCGTACTGGCCGGCGAGTTCTTCCAGCGTGACCGGGTCGTCCTTGAGGCGACGTTCCGTGAGGATGTGCTTCTCGCGGTCGGTCAGTTCCTGCATGGCTTCCTGAAGCAGGCCCATGCGCAGGGATTTTTCCTCGGAGTCGGCCAGAGCCGTTTCCTGAGACACCGCATTGTCGTCGGCCAGCCAGTCCTGCCACTCGCTTTCACCGTCGGCGCGCAGGGGCGCGTTGAGCGAGGCGTCGCCGCCGAGGCGGCGGTTCATGTTGGTGACCTCCTCTTCCGACACGCCCAGCTTGGTGGCGATGGCGGCGAGGTGTTCGGGGTGCAGGTCGCCTTCTTCGAACGCGGAAATCTGGCTCTTGGCCTTGCGCAGGTTGAAGAAGAGCTTCTTCTGCGCAGCGGTGGTGCCCATCTTCACGAGCGACCAGCTACGCAGGATGTATTCCTGGATCGAGGCGCGGATCCACCACATGGCGTAGGTGGCCAGGCGGAAGCCCTTGTCGGGATCGAATTTCTTGACGGCCTGCATCAGGCCGACATTGCCCTCGGAAATCACTTCGCCGATCGGCAGGCCGTAGCCGCGATAACCCATGGCGATCTTGGCCACGAGACGAAGGTGGGATGTGACGAGACGGTGGGCCGCTTCGGGGTCCTGATGCTCTGACCAGCGCTTGGCGAGCATGAACTCCTCGTCCTTGGTGAGCATCGGAAACTTACGGATTTCCGTGAGATAGCGCGACAGTCCCTGTTCAGGCGACATCACCGCGAGCGTCGAGTTAGCCATTAGACGTGGTCCCTCCGACCGATAAGCAAGAGCAGGCTCCGCGGCGCCGGCCACCCAATGTGCGCCATCGCCTCACCCCTCAACCGATCCAGATGGCCTCGGGTTGCTCCGTTTTACAGGGGCGGATCGTCACATGACAGCGTGACTGTGGCCCCAGAGCCACTCGCATCGGATGAGGGCTTATTAGCACAGTGTTAGTTACGGATCAAATCGCGCGCGGCGCGCGGTTCAAAGCGCGGCCAGCAGTTCCTCCAGCCGCCGCATATCCTCGGGCGGGGCGGTTTCGAAGCGCAGGGCCTGGCCGGTGACGGGGTGGACGAAGCCGAGGACGGCGGCGTGCAGAGCCTGTCGGGTCAGGCCGGCTTCGGTCACGGCGGCGCGGACGGAGGCGGCGGGGCTGCCGGAGCCATAGACGGGGTCGCCGAGCAGGGGCGAGCCCTTGGACGCCAGATGGACGCGGATCTGGTGGGTGCGGCCGGTGTGCAGAGTGCAGGCGACGCGGGCGGCCAGCGGGGCGGCGGAGGCCTTGGCGGGCTGGCCGAAGGTCTTTTGCACCACATAGTCGGTGATCGCCTCGCGGCCGCCGGAGCGCAGGACGGCCATCTTTTTGCGGTCGCTGCTGGAGCGGCCGATCTGGGTCTGGATGCGGCCCTTCTCGGGCGTGGGCGCGCCGCGCGTCAGGGCCACGTAGGTGCGCTCGATGTCGTGGGCGGCGAACAGGGCCGAGAGGCCGGCGTGGGCGCGGTCGGACTTGGCGGCGACCATGACGCCGGAGGTGTCCTTGTCCAGGCGGTGGACGATGCCGGGACGGGCCACGCCGCCGATGCCCGACAGGGTGTCGCCGCAGTGGGCCAGAAGGGCGTTGACCAGGGTGCCGGTCTCGCAGCCCGGCGCCGGGTGAGCAGCCATGCCGGCGGCCTTGTCGATGACGATCAGGTCGGCGTCCTCGAACAGGACGGTCAGGGGAATGGCTTCGGGCTGGGGCGTGGCGGCGACGACCGGCGGCATGATGACGGCGTAGAGGCCGGCCTGAGCCTTGGCAGAACCGCTGGTCACAGGTTGGCCGTCGCGGCGGACGGCGCCTTCGGCCAGCAGGGCCTGAAGGCGGGCGCGCGACAGCGCGGGGAAGGCGGCGGCCAGGGCCTTGTCCAGGCGGACGCCGGGGGCGTCGATGCGCGCCTCCAGAATTTCCGCGTCGTCGTCTTCCGTCAGCAAAGGTTCATCGGCCATAGGGCGATCTAGCATGGCTTGCCCGGCGGGTCGTCAATCGTCCAGTCTTGCGGCCAAGCTGTTGGGGAGATGGACATGAAGCTGATGATCGCCGCCGCTGCCGCTGCGACCGGCGTCGCCCTATTGGCCGGTTGCACCACCATGAGCAAGGACCAGTGTCTGGCGGGCGCCTGGGGCGAGAAGGGCTATCAGGACGGGCTGTCGGGCTATCGCACTAGCCGGCTGGACGATCATGCGCAGGCCTGCGCCAAATACGGGGCGGCGCCGAACCCCAGCGCCTATCTGTCGGCGCGCGAGGACGGATTGCGGACCTACTGCACCTGGGAGAGCGGCTTCCGGCAGGGGCGTCAGGGCAACAGCTATGGAGGGGTCTGTTCTCGGGCCGAGGAGGCTGGGTTCCTGCCGGCCTATGAGGACGGGCGTCGGATCTATGTCGTCGAACAGGCCGTGTCCTCGGCCGAGAGCGCGCTGAACGCGGCCGTCAGCCGTATCAGCGACCGCGAGGACAAGCTGGAGGCCAAGCAGCGAGAACTGCGTCAGTCGGGGCTGACGGACGAGCAGCGCCAGCGCATCCGTGACCGCATCCGCGAGGTGCGGGGCGAGATCATGGATGCTCGTCGTGATGCGCGCCGGGCCGAGGAGGAGCTGCGCTACGCCGAAATCGAGGCGCGGGCGGTGCGCGGCGCCCTGATGGGGCTTTACGGCAGTTGGTGAAGCTGCGGCCTCTTGATCCTCCCCCGAGCAGCGTAGCGGAACGGGGGAGGGGGACCATGCGCAGCATGGTGGAGGGGGCGAGGTCTGGCGTCGCCTCGTCCCATTGAACGCTGCGTCTGTTGCCGCCCCCTCCACCACTACGTGGTCCCCCTCCCCCGCAAGCGGGGGAGGATCAAGGGGGGCAGGCGTCAGGCTGCGTGGGTGGCCGACTTGCCGAAGTGCGGGTCCAGTTCGCCGGCGGCATAGCGCTTGGCCATCTGGGCGGTGGACAGGGGGCGGATCTTCGACGCCTGACCTTCGCAGCCGAACTGCTGGTAGCGCTCGATGCACAGCTTGCGCATGGCTTCCTTGGCGGGCTTGAGCCAGGCGCGCGGGTCGAACTCGCCCGGCTTTTCCATCAGCAGTTTGCGCACGGCGCCGGTCATGGCCATGCGGTTGTCGGTGTCGATGTTGATCTTGCGGACGCCGTGCTTGATGCCGCGCTGGATTTCCTCGACCGGCACGCCCCAGGTCTGGGGCATCTTGCCGCCATAGGCGTTGATGATGTCCTGCAGGTCCTGCGGCACCGAGGACGAGCCGTGCATCACCAGGTGGGTGTCGGGCAGGCGGCGGTGGATTTCCTCGATCACGTTCATGGCCAGGACTTCGCCGTCCGGCTTGCGGCTGAACTTGTAGGCGCCGTGGCTGGTGCCCATCGCAATCGCCAGGGCGTCGACCTTGGTGGCGCGGACGAAGTCGACGGCCTGATCTGGATCGGTCAGCAGGGCCGAGTGGTCCAGCTTGCCTTCGAAGCCGTGGCCGTCTTCGGCCTCGCCCATGCCGGTTTCCAGCGAGCCGAGCACGCCCAGTTCGCCCTCGACCGAGACGCCGCACGAGTGGGCCATTTCGGTGACGCGACGGGTCACGTCGACGTTGTATTCGTAGGAGGCGGGCGTCTTGGCGTCTTCTTCCAGCGAGCCGTCCATCATCACCGAGGTGAAGCCGTACTGAATGGCGGTGGCGCAGGTCGCGGGGCCGTTGCCGTGATCCTGGTGCATGCAGACCGGGATGTGCGGATAGAGCTCGGCCAGGGCGTCGATCAGCTTGGCCAGGACGATGTCGTTGGCGTAGCTGCGGGCGCCGCGCGAGGCCTGGATGATGACCGGGGCGTTGACGGCTTCCGCCGCCTCCATGATCGCCAGGCCCTGTTCCATGTTGTTGATGTTGTAGGCGGGCAGGCCGTAGTCGTTCTCCGCCGCGTGATCGAGCAACTGTCGCAGCGTGATGCGCGCCATGGGTATCTCCTGAGCCGGTATTATTTTGCTCAGGCTTTAGCCCGAAGGGGCGGGGAAGTCACGCCGGGTTACAGGTGGGGTCCGCAGGCAGACTCCTTCTCCCCTTGGGGGAGAAGGTGGGCGCCGGAGGCGCTCGGATGAGGGGGCGGGTTCAGCAAGCTGGACGGCGACGATGAGCGTGGCGCCGATGTCCCCCTCATCCGTCTCGCTCCGCGAGCCACCTTCTCCCCCGTATGGGAGAAGAAAAAAATCAGACGCGCAACGCCTCGACGCCCGGAAGCACCTTGCCCTCCATCCATTCCAGGAAGGCGCCGCCGGCGGTGGAGACGAAGGTCATGTCGTCAGCGGTCCCGGCGTGGTTGAGGGCCGCGACCGTGTCGCCGCCGCCGGCCACGGCGACCAGCTTGCCGGCCTTGGCCAGTTCGGCGGCGTGCTGGGCGGCGGCCACGGTGGCCTTGTCGAAGGGCGGGACCTCGAACACGCCGAGCGGGCCATTCCAGATCAGGGTCTTGGACAGGTCCATGGCGCGGTTGAGGCGCGCGACGGTTTCAGGACCGGCGTCCAGGATCAGGTCGTCGGGCGCGATGCGGTCCAGGGCGCGGACGCCGGATTCGACGCCCGGCTTGACCGTCTTGGCCACGACGACATCGACCGGTAGCAGCAGTTCGCAGCCCTTCTGACGGGCTTCCTCGATGATCTCGAGCGCGGTGTCGGCCAGGTCCTTCTCGCACAGCGAACCGCCGACATCGACGCCCTGGGCGTGCAGGAAGGTGTTGGCCATGCCGCCGCCGATGGCCAGGTAGTCCAGCTTGGCGACCAGGTTCTTCAGCAGGTCCAGCTTGGTCGAGACCTTGGCGCCGCCGACGATGCCGATCACCGGCTTCTGCGGATTGCCGAGGGCAGCGTCCAGCGCCGACAGCTCGCGCTTCATCGCCTCGCCGGCGTAGGCGGGCAGGAGGCGGGCCAGACCCTCGGTCGAGGCATGGGCGCGGTGCGCGGCCGAGAAGGCGTCGTTGACGTAGAGGTCGCCCAACTCCGCCAACTGGGCGGCGAAGGCGGGGTCGTTCTTTTCCTCGCCCTTGTGGAAGCGGACGTTTTCCAGCAGCAGCACGCCGCCCGCATCGAGGTCGGCGACGGCGGCCTTGGCCTCATCGCCCACGCAGTCGTCGGCGAAACGGACGGGGCCGTGCAGCAGCAGTTCCAGCGGCTCGACCACGGGGCGCAGGCTCATCGACGGGACGCGCTCGCCCTTGGGCCGGTCGAAGTGGGCCAGCAGCACCACCTTGGCGCCAGCTTCACGCAGCCGGTGAATGGTCGGCAGGGCGGCCTTCAGGCGGGTGTCGTCGGTGACCTTGCCGCCCTCCATCGGCACGTTGAAGTCCACGCGGACCAGAGCGGTCTGTCCGGACAGGTCAGCGGCGTCGTCGAGGGTGCGGAAGGTCATGGGAGCAGTTCCAGGTCTTCCTTCTCCCTGTGGGAGAAGGTGGCCCGCAGGGCCGGATGAGGGTCGGACGTTGCAGTCGGCGTAAGCCGTGGTCAGGGCGCAATCAAGCGCGCGTGTCCACGAACGGCGGTGACGGTAAGTTCGGGTTCGCTCAGCGCCTGAGGGTTGGTGAAGCGGAGAACCGTCCAGCCCAGGGCTTCCAGTTCGGTCTGTCGCAGGTGATCGCTGGTCGCGGCTTCGTCGCTATCGTGGACCCCGCCGTCGATCTCGATCAGCAGCTTCAATCGGTCGCAGGCGAAATCCGCGGCGTAACGACCGATCGGATGCTGGCGACGGAACTTGTGGCCGTCGATCTTGCCGCCTCGCAGCGAGATCCAGACGCGTTGTTAGGCGAGGCGGGATTTTTGCCGAAGCGTGCGGGCGAAGATGGTGCGTTCCACAGTCATGGCCGCCGACCCTCACCCTTTCGCGCGACCAATCGCCTTCGGCTCTTGGGCGCTCAAGCCCTCTCCCAGTGGGAGAGGGCCCAGCGTTTCGTCTTTTAGATCAGCTTCGCCATCACCAGGGCGGTGTCGGCCATGCGGGTCGCGAAGCCCCACTCGTTGTCGTACCAGGTCAGGACGCGGGCCAGCTTGCCGTCGACGACCTGCGTTTGCGGCAGGGCGGCGGTGGACGAAGCCGCGATGTGGTTCAGGTCGACCGAGACCAGCGGGTCGGTCGTCGTGGCCAGGACGCCCTTCATGGCGCCGTCGGCGGCGGCTTGCAGAGCGGCATTGATTTCCTCGACGGTGACTTCACGACCGGCGACGACCTTCAGGTCGACGACCGAGACGTTCGGGGTCGGGACGCGGATCGACGAGCCGTCCAGCTTGCCTTTCAGTTCCGGCAGGACCAGGCCCAGGGCCTTGGCGGCGCCGGTCGAGGTCGGGATCATGCTGAGGGCGGCGGCGCGGCCGCGGTACAGGTCCTTGTGCATCGTATCCAGCGTGGGCTGGTCGCCGGTGTAGGCGTGGATGGTGGTCATGTAGCCGCGCTCGATGCCGAACAGGTCGTTCAGCACCTTGGCCACCGGGGCCAGGGCGTTGGTGGTGCACGAACCGTTGGAGACGATGATGTCGTCGGCGGTCAGGGTCTCATGGTTGACCTTGAAGACGATGGTCTTGTCGGCATTGTCGGCGGGGGCCGAGACCAGGACGCGCTTGGCGCCGGCCTTCAGGTGGGCCGAGGCCTTTTCCTTCGAGGTGAAGATGCCGGTGCATTCGAAGGCGATGTCGACCTTCAGTTCGGCGTGCGGCAGGTTGGCCGGGTCGCGCTCGGCGGTGACCTTGATCTTGCCCGTGCCGACGTCGATCCAGTCGGCGCCCGAGGTCACGGTGCCGGGGAAGCGGCCGTGCACCGAGTCATAGCGCAGCAGGTGGGCGTTGGTTTCAACCGGGCCCAGGTCGTTGATCGCCACGACCTCGATGTCCGTGCGGCCATGCTCGATGATCGAGCGAAGCACAAGGCGGCCGATGCGGCCGAAGCCGTTAATGGCGACGCGAACGGTCATGGGGGAGGTCTCCTGAGCAGGGCATTTTGATTGGATGCCTTACTCGGACGATCGGCGTCGTGATTCAACCCCGCCGCGTTAACAAGGTGTGATCGGGTGTAACCGAAGCGGCGACCCCCGCCGCTTCAGCAGCAGCGGAAGCCGCCTGAGCCGCCGAACCGCCTTTGTTCGTGCAGGCGGAAGAAGGCGGTGCGGTCCAGCGGCGACTGGTCGGGGTGGGTGGCCTTCGCATGGGCGACATAGGCGTCATAGTCCGGCTGGCCGATCATCAGATTGGCGGTGCGGCGGGCGTCCTTGCCCCACCGCACCACGGCCTCGCGGCACAGGCAGACCAGATCGGCCGGGGCCGCGGGGGGCTGGAGCCTAGCCACGGGCCGCGTCCATGGCCTGATCTTCCAGCGTCAGTTCGTGCGCGGCCGGGGTTTCCTGCACGGTGGGCCGGTTGTTGCGATAGGCCTTGAGGCAGGCGGTGACGCCATAGACCACCATGGTCAGGACCACGAACAGGAAGCCCGCCGTGAGCACCGAGTTGACGTAGTCGTTCATGACGATCCGGCCCATGTCCGCAGCGGTCCTGGCCGGGGCCAGAAGCTCGCCGTTCGCCGCCGCCTCGCTGTATTTGCGAGCGTGGGCCAGGAAGCCGACCCGCACGTCGGGGTGGAACAGTTTCTGGAAGCCCGCCGTCAGGGTGCAGACCAGCAGCCAGAAGGCCGGAACCATTGTCACCCAGGCGAACCGCTCGCGTTTCATCTTGAACAGGACGACCGTGCCGAGGATCAGGGCCACGGCGGCCAGCATCTGATTGGCGATGCCGAACAGGGGCCACAGGGTGTTGATGCCGCCCAGCGGATCGACCACGCCCTGATAGAGGAAATAGCCCCAGGCCCCGACGGTCAGCGCCGTGGCGATGATGTTGGCGGTCCAGGAGTGGGTGTCGCGCATCTTGGGTACGGCCACGCCCATGAGGTCCTGGATCATGAAACGGCAGACGCGGGTGCCGGCGTCGACCGTGGTCAGGATGAACAGGGCCTCGAACAGGATGGCGAAGTGATACCAGAAGGCCATCATGGCCTCGCCGCCGATGACCTTGGACAGGATGTGGGCCATGCCGACCGCCAGCGTCGGGGCGCCGCCCGCGCGGGACAGGATGGTGTGCTCGCCGACCTGACGGGCGATGGTTTCCAGCTCGGCCGGGGTGATGTGGAAGCCCCACTGGGCCACGGCGGCGGCGGCCGAGGCGGCGTCCGTGCCGATGACGGCGGCGGGGCTGTTCATGGCGAAATAGACGGCCGGGTCCAGAACCGTGGCCGCGATCAGGGCCATGATGGCCACGAAGCTCTCGCACAGCATGGCGCCGTAGCCGATCAGCGGGATCTGGTTCTCATTCTCCAGCAACTTGGGCGTGGTGCCCGAGGAGATCAGAGCGTGGAAGCCCGAGACGGCCCCACAGGCGATGGTGATGAACAGGAAGGGGAAGAGGGCGCCCGAGAAGACCGGCCCCGAGCCGTCGATGAAGGGGGTGATGGCCGGCATCTGGATGTGCGGGCGCACGATCAGGATGCCGATGGCCAGGGCCAGGATGGCGCCGATCTTGAGGAAGGTGGACAGGTAGTCGCGCGGGGCCAGCAGCAGCCAGACCGGAATGACCGAGGCGATGAAGCCATAGGCCATCATGGCCAGGGCCAGCGTCGTGCCTGTCAGGGTGAAGGCCGGCCCCCAGAAGGGATCGGCCGCCACATGGCCGCCGCCGATGATGGCGAGGATCAGCAGGACCACGCCGACGACCGAGACCTCGCCCACGCGGCCGGGCCGCAGATAGCGGGTGTAGAGGCCCATGAAGATGGCGATGGGAATGGTGGCGGCGACGGTGAAGGTGCCCCACGGGCTCTCGGCCAGGGCCTTGACCACCACCAGGGCCAGAACGGCCAGAATGATGACCATGATCATCAGCACGCCGACCTGGGCGATGATGCCGGGGACAGGGCCCATTTCGGTACGGATCATGTCGCCCAGCGAACGGCCGTCGCGGCGGGTGGACATGAACAGGACCATCATGTCCTGCACCGCCCCCGCCAGAACCGCGCCGATCAGGATCCACAGCACGCCTGGGAGATAGCCCATCTGCGCCGCCAGCACCGGCCCGACCAGGGGACCGGCGCCCGCGATGGCCGCGAAATGGTGGCCGAACAGGACGTTTCTCGGCGTCGGCACATAGTCCATGCCGTCATTATGCCGCTGAGCCGGGGTGGGCCGGGCGGCGTTGAGCCCCATGACCTTGCCGGCCAGGTAGCGGGCGTAGAAGCGATAGGCGATGGCGTAGACGCAGACCGCCGCGATCACGATCCAGACCGCGCTGATGCTCTCGCCCTGATGCAGGGCGATGACCGCGAGGGCGACGGCCCCGAGTATGGCGATGGCGCCGAATATCAGCGCGGTCCTGAGCTTGCCCATGACGAACGGTCCTCCGGGCCGGCTTGAGTGCGACCTTTAGCCTTTTCTGGACCGGAACGACCATCGGCGCCAATCGACTAAAGTCGAAGACGAGTCTCGCCCTTCTCCCCTTGAGGGAGAAGGTGGCCCGTCAGGGCCGGATGAGGGGTCTCGCGACGGCGCGCGCCAAGGGCGACGGCCAGGGCGATGCGACCCCTCATCCGTCCGGCTTCGCCGTCCACCTTCTCCCGCAAGGGGAGAGGGGAATTTACGGTCTAACCACCCGCACCTTGCCCGCCGCTTCGGTCGCGCGTTGGCGGGCCTGATCGGTGTCGGCGCCGCGGGCCAGGGCCACGCCCATGCGGCGACGCTCGAACGCTTCGGGCTTGCCGAACAGCCGCAGGTCGGCGGTCGGAACGGACAGGGCCTCGGCCACGCCCTCGAACATGACGCCCTCGGCCTCCATGCCGCCGTAGATGACGGCGCTGGCGCCGGGTTCGCGCAGAGACACGTCCACCGGCAGGCCCAGGATGGCGCGGGCGTGCAGGGCGAACTCGCTCATGGTCTGCGTGGCCAGCGTCACCAGTCCGGTGTCGTGCGGGCGCGGCGAGACCTCGGAGAACCAGACCCGGTCGCCCGTCACGAACAGTTCGACGCCGAAGACGCCGAGACCGCCCAGAGCGTCGGTGACCTTGCCGGCGATGTCCTGCGCCGCCTTCAGCGCGGCCTCGCTCATGATCTGGGGCTGCCAGCTTTCGACGTAGTCGCCCTTCTGCTGGCGATGGCCGATGGGGGCGCAGAAGTCGGTTCTGGTTTCCCCGTCGGCGGTCGCCGACCGCACGGTCAGCAGGGTGATCTCATAGTCGAAGTCGATCCGGCCCTCGACGATGACCCGGCCGCCCGCGACCCGGCCCGAGGCCTCGGCGTAGGTCCAGGCGTCGGCCACAGCGTCGGCGCTCTCGACATAGGACTGACCCTTGCCCGAGGACGACATGACCGGCTTGACGAAGCAGGGGAAGCCGACGGCCTCGGCGCCCGCAGCCAGTTCCTCGGCCGAACCGGCGAAGGCGTAGGGGCTGGTCGGCAGGCCCAGCTCTTCGGCGGCCAAGCGGCGGATGCCCTCGCGGTTCATGGTCAACTGGGTCGCACGGGCGGTCGGGATGACCCGCGCCATGCCCGCCGCCTCGATGGCCGCCAGGACCTCGGTGGCGATGGCCTCGATTTCGGGGACGATGATGTGCGGGGCCTCGGCCATGATGAGGCCGTTCAGCACCTGCGGATCGGTCATCGGGATGACGTGGCTGCGGTGCGCCACCTGCATGGCCGGGGCGTTGGGATAGCGGTCGACCGCGATCACCTCGGCGCCCAGACGCTGAAGCTCGATCGCCACCTCCTTGCCCAGCTCGCCCGAGCCGAGCAGCATGACGCGGGTGGCGTTGTCGGTGAGAGGGGTGCCGATGCGCATGATCGTCTCCGCTTCCTTCTCCCCTTGAGGGAGAAGGTGGGTCGCAGCGCGACCCGGATGAGGGGGGACGGCGGCGCCCTTTCCAATGTCAGACCGCCGATTGGAAGAGTCTTATGAGGGGTGCGCCGACACCCCTCATCCGATCTGCTTCGCAGACCACCTTCTCCCGCAAGGGGAGAAGGATTTTTAGCGCGCTAACGCCTGAGGCTGCTTGAGGGCCTTCTCCCTCAAGGGGAGAAGGAAGTCGGGTTAAAGCCGCGCCTTGGCCGCTTCGACCACGGCCTCGGCGGTGATGCCGAACTCGCGGTAGAGGACTTCGGCCGGGGCCGAGGCGCCGAAGGACGACATGCCGACGAAGCCGCCGTCCTCGCCGATGAAGCGTTCCCAGCCCTGCTTGATCGCGGCTTCCACGGCGACGCGGACGGTGCCGCGACCGATGACGGCGTCCTGATAGGCCTTGGGCTGCTGCTCGAACAGTTCGAAGCAGGGGACCGAGACGACGCGGGTGGGCACGCCTTCGGCTTCCAGCGTTTCGGCGGCCTTCAGCGCCAGGGCGACTTCGGTGCCGGTGCCGAACAGGGTGACTTTCGCCTCGCCGTTGGCGGCCTTCAGCTCATAGGCGCCCTTGCGCGACAGATTTTCGCCCGCGTCGGTCAGACGGATCGCCGGGGTCTTCTGACGCGACAGGCACATGGCCGACGGCGTCTTCTTGTGCTGCAGGGCGACCTGCCAGCACTCCAGGGCCTCGACTGTGTCGGCGGGGCGGAAGACCATCAGGTTCGGGATGGCGCGAAGCGCCGCCAGGTGCTCGACCGGCTGGTGGGTCGGGCCGTCTTCGCCCAGACCGATGCTGTCGTGGGTCAGGACGTGGACCACGCGCACGCCCATCAGGGCGGCCAGGCGGATCGCCGGGCGGCTGTAGTCCGAGAAGACCATGAAGGTGCCGGCGTAGGGGATGACGCCGCCGTGCAGGGCCATGCCGTTCATGGCCGAGGCCATGCCGTGCTCGCGGACACCCCAGTTGACGTAACGACCGGCGTAGTCGGGCGCGTCCAGGATCTGGGTGTTCTTGACGAAGGTGTTGTTCGAACCGGTCAGGTCGGCCGAGCCGCCGATCAGTTCGGGGATGGCGGCGAACACCGTCTCCAGCGCCTCGCCCGACGACTGGCGCGTGGCCAGGGCGGGCTGGGTCGAGACCAGTTCCTTCAGCTTGGCGTCCAGAACCTCGAAGGCGCCGACCGGCAGGTCGCCGGCCATGGCGCGGGTGAAGTCGTCGCGCTGGGCGTGGTTCAGCAGGTGGGCTTCCCACGACTTGCGGGCCTTGGCGCCCTGCTTGCCGACCTTGGCCCAGGCCTTCTGGATGCCTTCAGGCAGTTCGAAGGGCGCGTGCGTCCACTTCAGGCCCAGACGGGTGGCGGCGATCTCGGCGGCGCCCAGGGCCGCGCCGTGGGTCTTGTGGCTGCCTTCCATGGTGGCGGCGCCTTTGCCGATCTTGGTCTTGCAGGCGATCAGGCTCGGCTTGGACTGCTTGGTGGCCCAGGCCAGGGCTTTCTTGATGGCGCCGTGGTCGTGGCCGTCGATGGCCTTCACCGCCCAGCCTGAGGCCTTGAAGCGGGCCAGCTGGTCGGTGGCGTCCGACAGCGACACCTTGCCGTCGATGGTGATTTCGTTGTCGTCCCACAGGACGGTGAGCTTGTTCAGCTTCAGGCGACCGGCCAGGGCGATGGCTTCCTGCGACACGCCTTCCATCAGGCAGCCGTCGCCGGCGATGACCCAGGTGCGGTGGTCGACCAGATCGTCGCCGAAGCGTGCGGCCAGATGGCGTTCCGCCAGGGCGAAGCCGACCGAGTTGGCGATGCCCTGACCCAGGGGGCCGGTGGTCGTCTCGATGCCGGTCATGTGACCGTATTCCGGGTGGCCGGCGGTCTTGGCGCCCCACTGACGGAAGTTTTCCAGCTGTTCCCTGGTCGCGTCCTTATAGCCCGTCAGGTGCAGCAGGCTGTAGATCAGCATCGAGCCGTGGCCGGCCGACAGGATGAAGCGGTCGCGGTCGGCCCAGTCGGGGCGGCTGGCGTCGAACTTGAGGAATTTCGAGTAGAGGACGGTGGCGACGTCGGCCATGCCCATCGGCATGCCGGGGTGGCCGCTCTTGGCCTTTTCAACCCCGTCCATGGCCAGGACGCGGATGGCGTCGGCCATCTGCTTGGGCGAAGGCTTTGCGAATGCGGCGAGAGCGTCGGTCATGGCGAGACCTTTCCTCAGGAAACAGGATATAGCGGGGCGGCGCCGCTTTACCCCGACGTGCGCACAGGTTCTATACGGAATCTGGATGAAAGGACCCCAATGGACGCCGTGACGGCCGCAAAGACACGCATCGACAAGGCCCTGGCCCTGCTGGAACGCAAGGTGCTGGAGCTGAAGGCGCGTCCGGCCACCGCCCCCGCCATCACCGACGACGACCTGTTTGCGCCGCGCCCGTCGAACATCGCCGACCTGGTGCGGATCGCCGAACTGGAGGCCGCGGGCCGTGACGCCGCCGAGGTCCTGGGCCGCGCCGCCGAGGCCGTGCGCGACGTTCTGGCCGAACAGGAGGCCCGCTGATGGCGACCGTCACAGTCGATGTTAACGGCCGTCCCTATGCCGTGGGTTGCGCCGACGGTCAGGAAGAGCGCGTCCGCATCCTGGCCAGACAGTTCGACAGCCATGTGCGCCAGATTTCCGGCGACGTGGGCCATGTCGGCGACCTGCGTCTGTTCCTCATGGCCGCGCTGATGCTGGCCGACGAACTGCACGAGGCGCGCCAAAGGCTCGAGAACGGCGAAGGCCCGGCGCCGCAGAACGGCCCGGTCAAGGCTCCGCCGCCGCCGGCCAGCGACGGCGTGGCCGAAGCCCTGAACGCCGTGGCGGCGCGGATCGAGAAGATCTGTCAGACGATCTGAACGTCCCTAACCGCCATCCCGGCCGCAGCCTAGCCAAGAGCCGGGACGGCCCAGGACGCCGCCTTTCTTGCGGTCCCGGATAAGCGCTGCGCGCTTTCCGGGATGACGGGCGGTGGTTCGCCATTGTTGAAACGCCCCGGACCCCCTATCTTGTCCAATGGCGGGTCCTGCTGCGGCTCACGTCGAAGACAACATTTCCTTCTGACCTTAATTCACTCAAAGGGATCTGTCCCTGACCGGGCTCGAGGGCTTGGTCACACGGAGCCCACCTGGCTACCCAGGTCGAGAGGATTTAAACGTTCTTCACGGCTCTTGCGGCGCCGCCACCCTCATTCTTTTTTGCGCTATCGTTCGCCCCGCGGGGGGCTTGTTGCTTGAGCGCACTTTCCTTCCTCGCCTCCTTTGCCGTCATCCTCGGGCTTGACCCGAGGATCGGGTTGCGCGACGCGCTCAACCTATCCGGCCTCAAGCGGGCCGTTGGGCTCGATCCTCGGGTCAAGCCCGAGGATGACGGGAGAAGGCAGAGCGTGATGACCTCCAAACACGAACTCCGTTCCTCCATGCGCGCGCTGCGCAAGCGGCTGGCCGAGGTCGACGGCGAAGCCGCCGAGCGTGCGGCGGGTCACGCCGAGGCCCTGCCGCCCGGCGCGACCGTCGCCCTCTATCGCGCCATGGGCTCGGAGCTGGATGCGGACGCCCTGGCTGTCGCCCTGCATCAGGCGGGCCGCCGCCTGTGCCTGCCGGTGGTGGTCGAGCGCGACGCCGCCATGATCTTTCGCGCCTGGACGCCGGGCGAGCCGCTGGAGTTGGACGCCGCAGGATGCCCCGCGCCTCTGCCGCTGAGCGAGATCGTCGTTCCCGACCTGATCCTGGCGCCGCTGCTGGCCTTCGACGCTCACGGCGGGCGGCTGGGGCAGGGGGGCGGCTATTACGACCGGACTTTTGCGAGCCTGCCGGACGCGGTCCGCGTCGGCCTCGCCTACGCCGGCCAGCAGGTCGAGCCGCTGACGCTGGAGCCGCATGACATGCGCCTGCATGGCGTTCTGACTGAGACCGGCTATAGAGCCTTCCAATGAGACTGGCATTTTTTGGTGACGTGGTCGGCAAGTCCGGGCGCGATGGACTTTCGGACCATCTTCCGGGGCTGAGGCGCGACCTCAAACTGGATTTCGTGGTGGTCAACGCCGAGAACGCCGCTGGCGGCTTCGGCATCACCGAGAACACGGCGCGCGAGATTTTCGCCGCCGGGGCCGACGTCCTGACCCTGGGCAACCACAGTTGGGACCAGCGCGAGGCCCTGACCTATATCGTGCGCGAGCCGCGCCTGATCCGTCCCGCCAACTATCCGCGCATGATGGACGCGCCGGGACGCGGCGCCGATGTCTTCATCACCGCCGACGGCCGCCGGGTGCTGGTCATCAACGTCCTGGGCCGCATCCACATGGACCCGATGGACGACCCGTTCGGCGCTGTGGAGCGCGAGCTGGAGGCCGCGCCTCTGGGCGTCGTCGCCGACGCCGTCATCGTCGACATGCACGCCGAGGCGACCAGCGAGAAGATGGGCATGGGCCACTTCTGCGACGGCCGCGCCAGCCTGGTGGTCGGCACCCACACCCACGTCCCGACCGCCGACTGCCAAATCCTGCCCCACGGCACGGCCTATCAGACCGACGCCGGCGGTTGCTGCGACTATGACTCGGTCATTGGCAACGACAAGGAAGAGCCGCTGCGCCGCTTCACCACTCGTCTGTCGGGTGGACGCTACGTCCCCGCCAGCGGCCCGGCCACCATCTGCGGCGTCTTCGTCGAGACCGACGACCGCACGGGTCTGGCCATCCGCGTCGAAGCCATCCGCGTCGGCGGCCGACTGAGCCAGGCCATCCCGCAGGTCTGAAACCCCGCGCCGTCATCCTCGGGCTTGACCCGGGGATCGGACCGTCCGTCTGCGCGACATCTGGAAGGGTGAGCGGGCCGCTGCGCTCGATCCTCGGGTCAAGCCCGAGGATGACGGAGGAGAGGGGCTAGCCCCGTCGCGCCCGCAGCCTCAGCCGCATCGGTTGGCGGCTGCGCAGGGTGATCTGGTGGGTGGGGCGCGGCTCGACGGGGGTGATGGCCTCGACCTCGGCGGCGTGCAGGATGGTCACGAGCGCGATCATCGCTTCCTGCAGGGCGAAGGCGGCGCCGATGCAGACGCGCGGCCCGGCGCTGAAGGGGATGTAGGCGTAACGGTCGATGGCCTTGCGGTTCTCGGGCAGGAAGCGTTCGGGGCGGAAGGCGTCGGGTTCCTCCCACAACGTCTCGTGGCGATGCAGGATCCACGGCGAGATGATGACGGCGGTGCCGGCCTCGATCGCCTGACCGCCGATCACGTCGGGCTTGAGCGCCAGCCGCATCAGGGTCGGAGCGGGCGGGAACAGGCGCATGGCCTCCTCGATCGCCGCCCGCGTCCAGGGCAGGCGCGCGGCCCAGTCGTCTTGGGCGGGGTCAAAGGCGTCGGCCTCGGTCTTCAGCCGCGCCGCGATCTCGGGGCTGCGGGAAATCAGATGCAGGGTCCAGCCCAGGGTCCGGGCCGTCGTCTCATGCCCCGCCAGGATGAAGGTCAGGATGTTGGCCGCCACCTCGCGGTCGGTCAGGGCGGCTCCATCGGTCTCGTCGCGCGCGGCCAGAAGCGCGGTCAGCAGATCGTCGGGGGCGGCCTGGCCGGCCTCCATCCGTTTGCGCCGGGCGGCGACCAGTGACGCCACCCTTTCCTCGAAGAAGCGCGCCGAGCCATAGCTGGCGGTGCGGCCCAGGCGCGGGATCCAGCCGGGGGCGTTGATCACGTCCAGCGGGTCGATGCGGGCGCCGATGCTGAGATAGCGGTTCAGCGCCTGCTCGAAGCCCTTGGCGTCGCCCGCCAACTCGTCCGAGAACAGGGCCGCCGACAGGATGTCGAAGGTCAGGCCCGACATCTCGCTGTCGATGTTCAGCACTCGCGCGCCGTAGTCCAGCTTCCATCCCGCGACCCGGGCGGCGCAGACCTGGGCCATGCGGCGGGCTGTCTTGGCCGTGCGGGCGGGGGTGAACAGGGGGGCCAGGATGCGCCGGGCGCGCCGCCAGACGTCGCCCTCGGTCAGCAGCAGCCCTTCGGCCAGCAGCGGGCCCAGAACCCGGCGCTGCAAGGCGCCCTTCTCATAATTGGAGGCGTTTTCGGTCAGGACGTGGCGCACGCCCTCGGGATGGCTGACCACCATCACCGTCCCCATTGGTCCCTTGCCGTAAAGCTGCGGTTCGGTGAAATGCCGCTCGGACCAGATCAGCAGGGGATCGCGCCAGCTCTGCCACAGGAAGGATAGGAAGGGCAGCGGCCGCGTCCGGCGCGGCGGCGTCCAGGGCCGGAATGGGGCGGTCGGCGCGGCGGCGGTCATGATCGCTCCTTCTCAGGATCGATCCATATGTGTTGACGATGGCGCCGAAAGGAAGGGCGTTCGGACCTATTGGGCCGCCTGCCGCGCCTCCAGCGCCCGCAACTGGCCTTCCTCGGCCTTCAGGTCGCCGGTCAGTTGGGCCTTGAGCGCGGGGTCGGTGGTGGCGGCGAGCAGGGCGCGGGTGTCCGCGACGGCCTGACGGCGCGCGGCGATCAGGCGCGAAAGCTCGTCGACGGGGGCTGTGGCCGGTTGAACGGAGGCGCGCCGCGCGGCGGCCGCCTGTTCTTCCTCAGTGGTCTTCAGCGCCGCCGCGTGCCGGGCGGCGGAGGCGTCGCGCAGGGCGTGCTGGACCGGGTCGCCGCCCTCGATGTCGCAGGCGGCCGTGAGGGCCGCGCTGGCGACGACGAGAGCGACGGCGCCAATCCGCGCCCTTGCGCGCATCAGCCCTCGATCCAGTTCGGCATCCAGCTTTCGTGGATCTCGCGCAGGTGGTCGACGGGGATGCGGTACAGCTCGCCCTTCGGCCCCGACGAGGCGAAGTCGCGACCCTTGGCCACGCCGACGACCGAGGCGTGCAGCCCGGCGTCCTTGGCTTGCGCCAGCAGGGGGGCGGCGTCGGCCACGGCGACCAGATAGCGGGCCTGGTCTTCGCCGAACAGGAAGGCGTGGGCGTGCGCAGCGCTGGAGGCGTTCAGTTCGATGCCGACGTCGGATGCCAGGGCCAGATCGGCGGCGGCGCCGACCAGTCCGCCGTCGGACAGGTCGTGGACCACGGTCAGTTCGCCAGCCTCGATCAGGCCGCGCACGAAGTCGCCGGTCTTGCGTTCCAGCTTCAGGTTGACCGGCGGCGGGGCGCCTTCTTCACGGCCCAGAACCTCGCGCAGATAGATGGACGAGCCCAGCTCGCCGACCGTCTCGCCGATCAGGACCAGGACATCGCCCTCGGCCATGCCGCTGAAGCTGGTCACGACGTCATAGTTGCTCAGCAGGCCGACCGCGCCGACCGTGGGGGTCGGCGGAATGGCGACGCCGTTGGTCTCGTTGTAGAGGCTGACGTTGCCGCTCACGACGGGGAAGTCCAGCTCGCGGCAGGCCTCGGCCATGCCGTCGGTGGCGCGCACGATCTGGCCCATGATCTCGGGGCGCTGCGGGTTGCCGAAGTTGAGGTTGTCGGTGATGGCGATGGGGCGCGAGCCCACGGCGGTCAGGTTGCGCCACGCTTCTGCAACCGCTTGCTTGCCGCCTTCATAGGGGTCGGCCTGGACATAGCGCGGGGTGCAGTCGCTGGTCACGGCCAGGCCCTTGTCCGTGCCGTGGACGCGGACCACGCCGGCGTCGGCGCCGGTCGAGGAGTCCTGCAGGGTGTCGGCCATGACGTGACGGTCGTACTGTTCCCAGATCCAGCGCTTGGACGCCATGTCGGGGCAGGCGATGACCTTGATCACCGCGTCGTTCCAGCTTTCCGGGGCCGGGACTTCCGCCGGGTCGAGGCGCGGCTGCAGCTCGGGCTGGACCCAGGGGCGGTCATACAGGGGGGCGTCGTCGAACAGCGGGGCCAGCGGCACGTCGCAGACGATTTCGCCGTGGTGACGCAGCACCAGATGGCCGGTGTCGGTGGTCTTGCCGATGACGGCGAAGTCCAGGCCCCACTTCTGGAAGATGCGATAGCCGACATCCTCGAAGCCCGGCTTCAGGACCGCCAGCATCCGCTCCTGGCTTTCCGACAGCATCATCTCATAGGCGGTCATGCCCTCTTCGCGCTGGGGCACCTTGTTGAGGTCCAGCTCGACGCCGACGCCGCCCTTGCCCGCCATCTCCACGGACGAAGACGTCAGACCCGCCGCGCCCATGTCCTGGATGGCGGCGACCGCGCCCGAGGCCATCAGCTCCAGCGTGGCCTCGATCAGCAGCTTCTCGGCGAAGGGGTCGCCGACCTGGACGGTGGGGCGCTTCGCTTCCGACTCGTCGTCGAACTCGGTCGAGGACATGGTGGCGCCGTGGATGCCGTCGCGGCCCGTCTTGGAGCCGAAGTAAACCACGTCGTGGCCCGCTTCCGGCGCGGCCGAATAGTAGATCTCATCGGCCTTGGCGATGCCCACGCACATGGCGTTGACCAGGATGTTGCCGTTGTAGCCCTTGTGGAAGTTGGTCTCGCCGGCGACCGTCGGCACGCCGACGCAGTTGCCATAGCCGCCGATGCCGGAGACCACGCCCTTGACCAGGCGCTTGGTCTTCTCGTGCGACGGTTCGCCAAAGCGCAGGGCGTTCAGCAGGGCCACCGGGCGGGCGCCCATGGTGAAGACGTCGCGCATGATGCCGCCCACGCCCGTCGCCGCGCCCTGATAGGGCTCGATATAGGAGGGGTGGTTGTGGCTCTCCATCTTGAAGATGCAGGCGTCGCCGTCGTCGATGTCGATGACCCCGGCGTTCTCGCCCGGGCCGCAGATGACGCGCGGTCCCGTGACCGGGAACTTCATCAACTGCTTCTTGGAGGATTTGTAGGAGCAGTGCTCGGACCACATCACCGAGAAGACGCCCAGCTCGACATGGTTGGGCTCTCGGCCCAGCCGGTCCAGCAGGACCTGATACTCGTTCGGAGCCAGACCGTATTCAGCGGCCAGTTCAGCGGTGGTCTTTTGCGGAGCGCTCATGGGCGGGGCTTCTAGCCGGGTCTGAGCCTCCTGTCAGCCCGGCGCGATCCCAACAGTTCAATGAGGACGCTCGATCCCGCGTTTCAGGCTGAAGACGAGGATGACGGCGACGACGACCAGGAGGAAGGCGGCGCCCAGGGCGGTGAAGGCCAGGACCGGATTCCGCGCCTGTTCCGCCACGAAGGCGCCTACCAGACCCCAGGCGATGGGCAGGGGATAGGCCAGGGTCCGCAGGCTCATCGTCACCGCCGCCCCGACCAGCACCACGACCACGACGGCGGCGATGGCCCAGCCGGTGGGCGACAGGACGGCGGGCAGGGCGTCGAAGGCCGTGGCCGTGGTGATCAGGTTCAGCGGCGAGGCGATGGTCAGCCATCCCGCCAGCGCCGCCAGCGGCCAGATCAGGAACCAGCGATCGCGGTCCATCGCGCCCGTCGTCCGAATGGTCTGAGCGACCGCCAGCAGGGGAACCAGCAGGGCCAGCAGCGACGCGAAGATGATGACGACGCTGGCCGCCTTAAGGTCAAGGGCGGCGGCCACGATCCACATGCCGATGCCGAACAGCGCTACGGCCGAGGGCCAGCCCATCCGATTGATCAGCGCGCTTTCGCCCGTCTGCGGCAGAGCCTGCCGCCCGGCGTAGATCAGCAGGCCCAGATAGATCAGGCCCCAGATCGAAAAGGCGTAGCCCGCCACCTGCAGCGTCTGATTGCCGTCCGCCGCGAACTCGGCCTGCGACAGGCCGAAACCGCCCAGGTTCTGCACAATGGGAATCACGACGGCGAAGACGGCGGCGGCCAGGACGACCAGTCGCCGGGTCCTCTGGGCGGGCGTGGGGCGTTCGATGGCGGACATGGACGGCGTCTCCGGCTCAGCTTCGCCCTACTTACGCGCCGGGCGCGGGTTTGGTTCACCGGAACCGCGAGGCGCGCGCCCCGCTTAGTTCAGGACAGACCCCTTGCAAAGGAGATGCGCCATGGCCGATCCGAAACGCCCCGAGGAGGAACCGCCGGTCACGAGCGACGACGGCGAGCCGAGCGAAGTCGAAACCAACCGAGCTCTGGAACAGGGGCTGGGCGTCGGCGCGCGCGAGTTGGCGGCGATCCACGAATCCGGCGCCGAGGGCACGCTGGAGCGCGCCGAAGACGCTGAACCCGGGTCTGAGGACGAGGAGCCCGAACTGGACGGCGACGCCCTGGGGCGCAGCGCCAGCGTTCTGGACGAAGACGACGAGGAGCAGTCGTCGAAAACCTCGGACGCCTGATCGTCACTGGCGCTTGACCACGCTGGCCGATCATCGTTCCATCAGCGGATGCAGAGCGATGTGCGTCCGGCCGATCCCCAGACCTTGCTGACGCAGGCCCGCGCCGCGCGCGACCGTTCCGACTTCTCCGCCCTTTCCGCCTGCGCCGAGGCCCTGCTGCGGGTGAACCCGCGCGATCCGTGCGCCCTGGTGCTGAAGGCGGACGCCTTGGCCGGTCAGGGCGACGCACGCTCGGCCATGACCTTCTACGGCGCCGCCCTGGCGCAGGGGCGGGTGATGACTGCGCCGCCGCCCGATATGCGAGCCGAGCTGGAGCGCGCGGTCCAGGCCCAGGCCGAGGGCGCGCGGCGGTTCGAACGGGGCCTGTGTGATGGACTGCAGGCGCGCGGGTTTGACCCGGCGACGTCCAGCGCGCGTTTCGCCGCCTCGCTGGACCTGATGACCGGCAAGCGTCGGCTCTACTATCAGCAGCCGAAATTCTACATGTTCCCGGGCCTGCCGCAGATCGAGTTCCAGCCGCGCGAGACGGTCGACTGGCTGGGCGGGGTCGAGGCGGCGGCGCCGGCGATCCGGGCCGAACTGGACGCCGTCCTGGCCGAACCGGCCCTGTTCGCCCCCTATGTCGAGGATCGCTCCAACCGGCCGAAAAGCGATCAGGCGGGGATGCTGGAGAACGCCGCGTGGAGCGCGGTCTTCCTGTGGAAGGACGGGGCAGAGGTCCCCGCGATCGCCGCCCGCTGTCCCGAGACGATGCGGGCTTTGGCGAAAGCGCCCCTGTGCCGCATCCCGGGCCGCTCGCCGTCGATCCTGTTTTCGAAGCTTCAGGCGGGCGCGAAGATCCCGCCGCACCACGGCCTGATCAACACGCGGCTGATCTGCCACCTGCCGCTGGTCGCGCCGCCCGGCTCGCAGTTCCGCGTCGGGGGCGAAACGCGGGAATGGAAAGAGGGGCAGGCCTGGGCCTTTGACGACACCATCGAGCACGAGGCGTGGAACGACAGCGGCCGCGACCGCACCATCCTGATCTTCGACGTGTGGAAACCCGAGATCACCGCCGAGGAGCAGGACCTGATCCGCGCCCTGTTCGCCGTCATCGACGCAGCCGGAGGCGGCGCGCCGAAGCTGGGGGTTTAGGCCGCGGCGTAGATGCTCTGGAACAGGGTCGCGCCGTCGGCGGAGCCCAGTTCGGCTTCAAAGGCGCGGTCGGGGTGGGGCATCATGCCCAGGACGTTGCCGCGCTCGTTCTGCAGGCCGGCGATGTCGGCGACCGAGCCGTTGGGGTTGTCGACGTAGCGGAAGACCACCTGGCCCTCGCCCTCGATCCGCTTCAGCGTCTCTTCGTCGGCGAAATAGTTACCGTCGCCGTTGCCCTGGGTCATGACGACTTCGCGCTGGCCTTGATAGCCCGAGGTGAAGCGGGTCTGGCCGTTGGCGACGGTCAGGCTGATCGGTTTGCAGACGTATTTCAGTCCGGCGTTCTTCAGCAGGGCGCCCGGCAGCATGCCGGCTTCGCACAGGACCTGGAAGCCGTTGCAGATGCCCAGGACGGCGACGCCGTCGTCGGCGGCCTTCTTGACCGCCTGCATGATCGGAGCCTGGGCCGCCATCGCGCCGCAGCGCAGATAGTCGCCGTAGGAGAAGCCGCCCGGCAGGACGATCAGGTCCAGGCCCGTGGGCAGTTCGGTCTCGGCGTGCCAGACCATTTGGACCTGTTCGCCAGTGGAACGTTCGATGGCGACCTTGCAGTCGCGATCACAGTTGGAACCGGGGAAGACGATGACGGCTGCGCTCATGGGCGGGGCTCCTAGCATCATTTGATGGGGATGTCAGGCGTGGCTTTGGACCGTCTTGCGTCCGGTCACCCAGGCGACGACCCAGACCGCGAAACCGCCCAGCGACAGGCCGACGCCGACCCAGCCGGTCGAGGTCCAGCCCCAGCCCGCCGCCACGGCCATGCCGCCCAGCAGGGGGCCGATGGCGTTGGCGGTGTTGAAGGCCGAGTGGTTCAGGGCGGCGGCCAGGGTCTGCGCATCGCCGGCCACGTCCATCAGCCGCGTCTGCAGCACCGAGCCCAGCCCGCCGCCGCCGCCGATCAGGAAGACCACGATCAGCATGGCCCACAGGTGCGGAGCCGCGAACGGATACAGGGCCAGCGCCGCCGCGCTCCACAGCAGCAGCCCGCCCGCCGCCTTCATGCCGTAACGGTCGGCGGCCCAGGCCCCCAGCAGGTTGCCGGTCAGCATGCCGAGGCCGAACACGGCGAAGACCCAGGGCAGGACCTCAGGCCCGACGCCGGTCACGGCGATCAGGGTCGAGGCCAGATAGGCATAGACCGCGAACATCCCTCCAAAGCCCACGGCGCCGACGCCCAGGGTCAGCCAGACATGGCCTCGCTTCAGGGCGCCCAGCTCGCGCATCGGGCTGGCGTCGGCGTGGGCCGGATCGCGCGGGGCGAACAGGGCGACCAGAGCCATGGTGACGATCGCCAGCACGCTGACGATGGCGAAGGTCCAGCGCCAGCCGAAACTATGGCTGACGGCGGTGGCGACCGGCACGCCGACCACGGTGGCCACGGTCAGGCCCAGCAGGATGGTCGAGACGGCGCGCGTTCTGAGCCTGAGCGGCACCAGCGACGCCGCCACCAGCGCCGCCACCCCGAAATAGGCCCCGTGCGGAATGCCGCTGAGGAAGCGGAAGGCCAGCATCCACTCATAGGTCGGCGCGATGGCGCTGAGGGCATTGCCGACGGCGAACAGGGCCATAAAGCCAATCAGCAGCAGCCAGCGCGGCGCGCGTGCGCCCATAACCGCCAGGATCGGCGCCCCCACGACCACGCCGGCGGCATAGGCGCTGATGACGTGGCCGGCGGTCGGCTCATCGACGCCCAGACCTGCCGCGAAGTCGGGCAGGACGCTCATGGCTGCGAACTCGGTGACCCCGATGGCGAAACCGCCCATGGCCAGGGCCAGCAGCACCAGCGCCACCTTGCCGGGGGCGGCCAGCGCCGCCGAGACGACGGCTGGAGAACCCCCGTCGACATCGTCGAGACAGGGGGCGGCGTCGGTGGGGGGCATGAACTATCGCAATGCAACAAATTTTACGCTGCGTCGCAAAATAGGGAGCGAGACCCAAGGCGCAACCTTGGCCGGGCGATCAGCCTCATCACGCTTTGTATGCGGCGGCGGCCCCATTCAGGCCAGGCTGGCGCGAACCCTGGGGTGCGACATCGACAGGCCCAGGGTCTGGGCGGCGTAAAGCTCCAGCAGCAACCGGTCCTGATCATCGGGCAGAGGCAGCCAGCGCGCCGCGATCGGCTCGCGGCGGCCGTGGCGAGGCGGAGGTTCGCTGACGCTGATCCGGAGGACGCCGCCGCCGACAGGTCGGTGCACCCTGGCCGCCAGCGACAGCCGCACCGACGGCGCCAGCATCCGCCGTTCCTCCAGATGCGGCGGGCTGCCGACGTGAATCGGCTCGTCCCCGTGATAAAAGACATAGACCGCGGCGCGGGTCGGCAGCCGCGCGCGGGTAAGCGGGTGCAGCGGCTGCTCCATCAGGCTGCGGAACAGGTCAGGGACCGCCGCCAAGCGCTGGTCGTGATCCTTGAGCGCGAGCGTCACCCGCCGGTGTTTTCGTAGGTGGCGGTGATCGAGGCCTTGGCCAGGGTGTGGAAGTGCAGGTTGAAGCCGAAGACGGCGCCGGAATCGGCGTTGCTTACGTTCAGCCTGTCCGTGTCCACGGCGAAGACAGTGAAGACATAGCGGTGCGGCCCATGACCCGGCGGCGGAGCGGCGCCGCCGAAGCCCGGCTCGCCAAAGTCCGTGCGGCCCTGAACCGCGCCCCTGGGCAGATCGGCGCCCGCGGCCAGTTCGGTCACGTCGGCGGGAATATTCGCCACCGTCCAGTGCCAGAAGCCCGAACCGGTCGGGGCGTCCGGGTCGAAACAGGTGATGGCGAAGCTTTTCGTGCCGGCCGGCACGCCGGACCAGGACAACTGGGGCGAGGTATTGCCCTGCGCCATCACCTGGGCGTCGGGCAGGACGTCGCCGTCGCGAAAATCGGCGGAGGTGAGGGTGAAGGTCATCGGCGGGGCTCCCTTGTTCTTTGGCAGTGAACGGAACGGTCGGGGTTTGACACCGTTGCGTTGCGACAGTCTGTTCCTAAGCTAAGCTTCATCGACGTTCAAAGCGCGGAGAGCCGGATGCTGCAGTCCCTTCTCGACCGAACCTTCCGCACGCGCGCCATCCGGGTGCGGCTACCCGACGGACGCGAGTTGACGGCGGGACCGGGCGAGCCCGAACTCACGGCGGTGATCACGGACGGGAAGGCGGCGCTGGCCATTGCGGCCAATCCCGACCTGGCGATGGGCGAGGCCTTCATGGACGGCGCCTTTCGGGTCGAAGGCGGCGACATCTACGACTTCCTGCAACTGGCCGCCTCGCAGATGGCGCTCCGTCCCCGCGTGCCGAAGCTGGGCCTGCTGGAGCGCATTCGCCGAGGCGCAGAACAGGCCAACGATCGGCGGCATGCGCGTCAGAACGTGCATCATCACTATGACCTGACGGTCGACTTCTATCGGCTGTTTCTGGACGAGGACCTGCAATACTCCTGCGCCTTCTTCGAAGCGCCGGATGCGACGCTGGAGCAGGCCCAGGTCGCCAAGAAGCGCCGTCTGATCGACAAGCTGCTGTTGTCGCCGGGGCAAACGGCGCTGGACATCGGTTGCGGCTGGGGCGGACTGGGCCTGTCGCTGGCTGATCGCGGCGCGCGCGTCACGGGCGTGACCCTGTCCACTGAACAGCACCGTACGGCCAATGATCGGGCCGCCGCGCGCGGCCTGTCGGCGCAGGCGGAGTTCCGGCTTCAGGACTATCGCGACCTGAACCAGACCTTCGACCGCATCGTTTCGGTCGGCATGTTCGAACATGTCGGCGTGCCGAACTACGACGAGTATTTCCAGACCGTCGCACGTCTCCTGGACGACGACGGCGTGGCCGTGATCCACTCCATCGGACGCAAGAATCCGCCGATGCGCACCCAGCCGTGGATTCGGAAATACATCTTCCCCGGCGGCTATATCCCGCCTTTGTCCGAGGTCTTGCCGGCCATCGAGCGGTCGGGCCTGTGGGTCACGGACATGGAGGTGCTGCGGCTGCACTATGCCGAGACGCTGAAGAACTGGCGCGCCCGTTTCCTCGCCCGCCGCGACGAGGCGCTGACCATGTATGACGAGCGCTTCTGCCGGATGTGGGAATACTACCTCGCCTCCAGCGAAGTCGCCTTCCGTGAGTTGGGGCACATGGTCTTCCAGCTGCAGCTGACGAAGAAGCAGACGGCTGTGCCGCTAAGCCGGGATTATCTCTGCGAATGAGCTCCTCCCCCCCCCCCCCCCCCCATGAAATGGGGAGGTGGCGCGGGGGCGAAGCCGGCGTGACGGAGGGGCTTGATTTGCGAGGGGCTGGTCCCTCCACCACTTCGTGGTGAAAACAAAAAAGGCCGCCCCGAAGGGCGGCCTTGATCGTCTGATGTGTTCTCGCCGTCAGGCGACTTCGATCCGGTAGCTTTCGATGACCGTGTTGGCCAGCAGGGTGTCGCACATGCGCTTCACCTCGGCTTCCTTGTCGGCGACGCTGTCGTCGAGGTCGAACTCGATCATCTTGCCGACGCGGGCGTTGGCGACGCCGGTCCAGCCCAGACCCTGCAGGGCGCCTTCGACGGCCTTGCCCTGAACGTCCAGCACGCCGGGTTTCAGGAAGACGTGAATCTTGACCTTGGCCATTAGTGCAGTCCTCCTTGGATCACGGTCGGCATGTCCTTCATGATGCCGAGGCGGCGGGCCACCTCGGTGTAGCTTTCGATCACGTCGCCCAGGTCGCGACGGAAGCGGTCCTTGTCCAGCTTCTCGCCGGTGTTGCTGTCCCACAGGCGGCAGGAGTCCGGGCTGATCTCGTCGGCCAGGATGACGCGGGCGAAGTCGTTTTCCCACACCCGGCCGAACTCGATCTTGAAGTCCACCAGGGTGATGCCGACGGCGCCGAACATGCCGCACAGATAGTCGTTGACGCGGACCGTCATGGCCAGGATGTCGTCCAGTTCCTGGGTCGTGGCCCAGTTGAACGCGGTGATGTGCTCTTCCGTCACCATCGGGTCGTTCAACTCATCCTTCTTGTAATAGAATTCGATGATCGAACGGGGCAGGGGCGTGCCCTCTTCCTGGCCCAGGCGGGTGGCGAGCGAGCCAGCGACGATGTTGCGGCAGACGACTTCCAGCGGAATGATCTCGACTTCGCGGATCAGTTGCTCGCGCAGGTTCAGGCGCTTGATGAAGTGGTTGGTCACGCCGATGCCGTTCAGGCGCGACATGATGAACTCGCTGATGCGGTTGTTGATCACGCCCTTGCCTTCCAGCACGGCCTTCTTCTGGGCGTTGAACGCGGTCGCGTCGTCCTTGAAATACTGGATCAGCGTACCCGGCTCGGGACCCTCGTAAAGGATCTTGGCCTTGCCCTCGTAGAGCTTCTTGCGCTTGGAATTCATGGTCGTGTCCCGGAAGGGAAGAAAACAGACTGTCCTCAAGACGAAAAACGCGCGGCCCGACGGCTATGGGCGGCGCGATCCTGAATCGACGACGGTATATAAGATCGCACGCCCTTTAACCGAAGGGCGTCTGTGACACAAATATCCTCCCGCGACGCGGCGTCGGAACCGCGACCGCAAGTCCGGTTGCGTTCGGACGGAAGGGGGCTATAGACGGGCCATGCGGACCTCGCTTCGTCCGCCACTGGAGTGACGACCGCATGACGACCTTCGACGATCGGGAAAAGGGCTACGAGTCCAAATACGCCCTCGATCAGGAACAAGAGTTCAAGGCCATCGCGCGTCGCAACAAGATGCTGGGCCTGTGGGCGGCCGAGAAGATGGGCCTGTCGCCGGACAGCGCCGACCAATACGCCCAAGCCGTGGTCCGCGCCGATTTCGAGCAGCCGGGCGAGGAAGACGTCTTCCGCAAGGTCGCCGGCGACTTCAAGGGCTCGGGCCTGACCGTGTCCGAAGGCGAGCTGCGCTCCAAGATGGACGAACTGGCCTCGATCGCCCGCGAACAGATCCGCGCCGGCGAATAAGCCTTCGAACGAGAAGCGTCCTTGGCTGAGCTTCTCGTTCAATCAACGCATTGGCAGTTCGCCGCCCCCACCGCCGTGCCTACCACGAGTGAATGGACACTGTGGGGTCTGACGGGCCTGCTGCTGATCGGCGGCGGCGTCTTCGCCTCGCGCCGGTTCCGCGCGACGGCGGTCTGATCTTCGGATCAGCAAGAAACAAGGCCGCTGCCGTTCTCCGGCAGCGGCCTTTTGCATTGAGCAACGCGGATACGGCTACTTCGGCATCAGCACCGTGTCGATGACGTGGACCACGCCGTTCGACTGGCCGACGTCGGCCTGGGTGATGGTCGCTTTCCCGCCCTTGGCGTCGGTGATCTCCCACCTGCCGCCGCCGGCGTCCTTGACCATCAGCTTCTCACCCTCGACGGTGGTCAGGGTGGCCGTGCCGCCGCCCTTCTGGGCCTCGGCGGCGATATCGGCGGCGGTCAGACGGCCGGGCACGACGTGATAGGTCAGGATCTTGGTCAGGGCCGCCTTTTCAGCCGGCTTCATCAGGTTGTCGCGCGTAGCTGCCGGGATCTTGTCGAAGGCGGCGTTGTCCGGCGCGAAGACGGTGAAGGGGCCGGCGCCTTCCAGGGTGCCGGTCAGGCCTGCGGCCTTGAGAGCGCTGACCAGGGTGCTCAGGTTCGGGGCCTTGGAGGCGTTGGCGACGATGGTTTCCGTCGGGCTCATGGCCACGCCGCCGACCATGGGTTCGGTTGAGGCCGGCTCCATCGCCGTCGGTTCCGGGGGCATGGCTTCGACCGGCGCCTGTTCCTTCTTGGGCTGGTTGTTGCAGGCGGCCACCGCCAGCAGGGCGGCGGCGGACACGGTGACGAGGGTGGCGGTGCGGATCATCTTCATGGCGTCTCTCTCCATCGACAGCCGCTCATGGGGCGGCGGCTTCGGGGAGAACTACGGTTCAGGACCGCAAAAGGATGCGTCCTACTTCAAATTATCCGGCGCGGCCCGTGATCGACCGGTCCCAACCGTTCAGGACAGAAAGCGCGCAAGCGTCGACCATTGCCGGCGTTTTTCCTCGAACGGGCGCGCATGGGCGGGGCTGGAGGAGGGCAGGTCGACCAGGGCGGCCGTGATCGCCGACCCCGCCAGAATACGCCGCCCCAACTGCGCCGCCTTGCCGCCGTTGAAGGCGATGGCCTCAAGCTTCGGCAAAGCAGCAGCTAGACCGGGCAGGTCGGCGTGGACCGGCAGGCGAATGGCCGTGTCCAGACTGCCGATCCGCTCGGCCTCGGCCACCGTGTCCCACAGGCCGACGCCGCGTGCCCGGAGTACTGCCAGACGGTCGGCGTAGGCGCGCTGATGCAGGTCCGGCTGATCCAGCAGGTCGCCCATCAGCCGCCAGAAGGCGTTTCGGGGATGGGCGTAATACTGGCCGACCGCCAGCGAGGCCTCGCCAGGCAGGCTGCCGAGGATCAGCAGTCGGGTGTTCGCATCGACAACCGGATCGAAGGCGCGCTTTCGCATGGTCACGCGCCTCCGCTGTTCCGGGGTGGAGGGCTCAGCCCTCGCCGAAGACGCGCTTGAACACCACGTCGACGTTCTTGGTGTGATAGTCGAGGTCGAACAGGGCTTCCAGTTGGTCGGCGGGCAGGGTGACGCGGGCGTCGGCCTTGAGGAAGTCGAGGAAGGCGCCTTCGCCGCGCCAGACCTTCATGGCGTTCTCCTGAACCGCCGCATAGGCGTCTTCGCGCGACACGCCGGCCTGCGTCAGGGCCAGCATGACCCGCTGCGAGTGCACCAGACCGCCCAGGCGGTCGATGTTCTTCTGCATGTTCTCGGGATAGATGTTCAGGCGTTCGATCACGCCCGCCAGACGGTGCAGGGCGAAGTCCAGGTGGACCGTGGCGTCGGGGCCGATGCCGCGCTCGACCGACGAGTGGCTGATGTCGCGCTCGTGCCACAGGGCGACGTTTTCCATGGCCGGGACCACAGCCGAGCGGACCAGACGAGCCAGGCCGGTCAGGTTCTCGGTCAGGATGGGGTTGCGCTTGTGCGGCATGGCCGACGAGCCTTTTTGGCCCTTGCCGAAGAATTCTTCGGCTTCCAGCACCTCGGTGCGCTGCAGGTGACGGATTTCGACGGCCAGGCGCTCGATCGACGAGGCGACGACGCCCAGGGCGGCGAAATAGGCGGCGTGACGGTCGCGCGGGATGACCTGGGTCGAGACGGGCTCGACGGCCAGACCCATCTGGTCGGCGACGTATTGTTCAACGGCCGGATCGACGTTGGCGAAGGTGCCGACGGCGCCCGAGATGGCGCAGGTGGCGATTTCCTCGCGCGCCGTGATCAGGCGGCGCTTGGCGCGCTGGAACTCGGCGTGATAGCCGGCCAGCTTCAGGCCGAAGGTCACGGGCTCGGCGTGAATGCCGTGCGAACGGCCGACGGTCGGGGTGTATTTGTGTTCCTTGGCGCGGACTTCCAGCGCGGCCAAGACGCGGTCGACGCCGCCCAGCAGCAGGTCGGTCGAGCGCGCCAGCTGCACCGCAAAACAGGTGTCCAGCACGTCCGAGGAGGTCATGCCCTGGTGCAGGAAGCGGGCTTCCTCGCCGACGATTTCCGACACATGGGTCAGGAAGGCGATGACGTCATGCTTGGTGGTGCGTTCGATCTCGTCGATGCGGTCGGCATCGAAGACCGCGTCCTTGCCCTTGGCCCAGATGGCGTCGGCGGCGTCCTGCGGGATCACCCCCAGCTCAGCCATCTTGGTGGCGGCGTGGGCCTCGATCTCGAACCAGATCTTGTACTTGGTCTCTTGCGACCAGATGGCGACGGCGTCGGGGCGGGTATAGCGCGTGATCATGGACCGGTCGTGTCGGTCCAGAGGGGCAGGGAGTCAAGGCGGCTAGGACTTTCCAGCTTCAAGAATCCTTCTCCCCTTGCGGGAGAAGGTGGCCCGTCAGGGCCGGATGAGGGGTTGCGCGACGTCGGCAGCACCCATTGCAGGACAGCGTGAGAGACCCCTCATCCGTCAGGCTTCGCCTGCCACCTTCTCCCGCAAGGGGAGAAGGAGGGTTGGTCTTGACTTCCACCCGCCCTGTCCCAGATAGCGGCCTCAGAGGACGACCTCTCCCTTCTAGGGCATGACCGCCGGGACGACCCGGCTCGCCATGCAAGGGAGCCTCGTCATGGCCTGGATTTTCCTTCTTCTCGCCGGCGGCCTCGAAGTCGTCTGGGCCTTTCTGATGAAGGCGTCCGACGGGTTCACCAAGCCCTGGCCCACGGTCGGGACCATCGCCTTCATGGTCGTCAGCTTCGGCCTGCTGTCGATGGCGATGAAGACCCTGCCGCTGGGCACGGCCTACGCCATTTGGACCGGCATCGGCGCGGTGGGCGCCTTCGTCGTCGGCGTCATGGTGCTGGGCGAGGCGCTGACGCCCATGCGCATCGGCGGGGTGGCGCTGATCGTCTCGGGCCTGGTTGTGCTGAAGCTCGCGTCCAGCCATTGATAGGCGACAGCCTGACAGGGAAAGACGGCCATGGAACTGGTGATCGGCGACAAGCTCTATTCCACATGGTCCTTGCGGCCGTGGCTGGTGCTGAAGCGCTGCGGCGCGGACTTCGTCGAGACGGTGGTGCGCCTGAACCGGCCCGACACCGCCGAACAGATCGCCCGTCATTCCCCCGCCGGTCGCGTGCCGGTGCTGAAGGTCGACGGCGAGACCATCTGGGACAGTCTGTCGATCTCGGTCTGGTGCGCCGAACGCTTCCCCGAGGCCCGGCTGTGGCCCGCCGACGCCCATGCGCGCTGGCAGGCCCGGTCGGTGACGTGCGAGATGCATTCCGGCTTCATGGCCTTGCGCACCGAGTGCGGCATGGCGCCCGATCATTCCATGGTCGGTCCCGACCGCTGCCCGGCCCCGACTAGCGAGGCGGTCGCCGCCGACATCCGCCGCCTGGTGCAGATCTTCCGCGAGGCGCGCGCCCGGTTCGGCGCCGACGGGGAATACCTCTATGGCGAATGGTCGATCGCCGACGCCTTCTTCACGCCGGTGGCGGCGCGCTTCCGTCATTTCCAGATCGACCTGGCGGCCCATGGCGACACGGACGGCGTGGCGCGCGCCTATGTCGACGCCCTGCTGGCTCAGCCCGACTTCATCGCCTGGGGCGAGGACGCCGTGGCTAACGCGGCTTAACCTCGGCCGAAAACCGACGATTAACGAGTGATGTTGCAGGCTGTTCTCACGGCGGGAGGCCGTGGGGGACGGGCGATGCGGACGATCAGCAGAAACACGGACTGGGGCCGGACGGCGCGCGGTTATTTCTTCGCGGCCCTGGCCTTCGCCTTCGTCTGGGCCATGCTGCTGTCCAGCGTGGTCTGACGACCTAACGCGTACCGCCGACCGTCGTGGCCTCGGCCACCTGCAGAGGGACGGGCGGCGGCGCGACATAGTCCAGGCGGATCGGCACGGCCTTGGCGCCTGACGCCACGGCGTCCAGCGTGTTCAGCGGCGCGCCTAGCATCCGCTGATAGATCCAGTAGGCCGCCACGACCTTCTCTACGTATTCGCGGGCCTGGGGCACGTCGATCGTCTCGATCAGCAGCAGGGGATCGGCGTCCGGCCCCAGCTTGCGGATCGCCGCCAGCATCGGTCCCGGTCCGGCGTTGTAGGAGGCCACGGCCTTGAGCAGATCGCCCTGGAAGGACTCGATCTGGAACAGGCGGTTCACGTAGTCCTGACCCAGCTTCAGGTTGGTCGCGGGCGTGAACAGCCGCTCGGGATTGCGGACGTAGCCCTGATCCCCGGTCATGTAGGCGGCGGTCGCCGGCATCACCTGCATCATGCCATAGGCGCCGGCCCCGGACCGGGCGCTGGCGTTGAAGTCGGTTTCCTTGCGCGCGATGGCGTAGACCAGCGCCTTTTCGACGGTGAAGCCGCCCTCGGGCGAGAGCTCCGGCATGGGATAGCGGGTCGCGTCGATGCGGCTGGCCTCGGCCTGGGCCGCGCGGTTGGGAGCGACGGTGCGGTAAAGACCGGCCCACAGGCGGCGCGCGCCGTCGTCGCCGGCCGACCGCATGCCGTCGCGCGCGGCCTGTTCGGCGTCGCTGCGGCGGCCCACTTCGTACAGGGCCACCGTGCGGCGCGCCGTCTCGTCGGTCTGGATGAAGGCGTTCAGTTCGCGCGTCTCCACGCCCGTCGGCTCGGGCGTGAAGCCGGCGCGTTGCAGCGTCGCCGTATAGGCGCGCGGCCCCAGGTTCTCGATGACCGGCTCTTCGCCCAACTGGCGCAGGGCGACCTGGCCGTAGAAGGTGGCGGGCCAGCGCGCCGCCTGGCGCAGATATTCGACGACGCGGTCCTGACGGCCCGACTGACCGGCGGCGCGGGCAGTCCAGAAGGCGGCGCCGGCGCGCACCCAGGGATCCTCGGTCGGGTCCTGGCTCACGCGCTCGAAGGCGCGGAAGGCGTTGGAAAATTCGTGCAGCCGCCAGGCGGCCAGACCGGCGCTCCACCAGTCGCCCATCTCGACGCCGGTGCGATAGGCGCCCGCGAGGTCGTCGTTGTTCAGCGCCACGCGCGCGGCCTTGGCCGGATCGGTCACGCCGCCGTCGTTCGAGGCGGCCCCCGTCACGCCGGCCCCCGTCACGCTGGCCCAGGTCCGCTCCAGCAGGTTGCCGGGGCGTTTCGGTTCGGGCGCGCCGTCGGGGATGCGGCGCATGGCCAGCGTATAGACGCGCTGGGCCATGGGCAGGTCGGCATAGGTCTCGAGCCAGGCCGTCAGTTCGTCATAGGTAGCGACGTGGGTGGGGTGGAACAGGCGTTCGAACTCGACCTGACCCAGCAGGACGCGGTCGCGAGCCTGACGCGCCGAGGTGCGGGCCAGCTCCAGATCGCCGCGCCGCAGGGCGTCGAAGGCGGTGGTGTAGCTGAGGCGATCTTCGCTGCTCAGGGCCGTGGGCGTCCGATCCGAATCGTTGGCGATATAGGCGGTCCCGCCGCTGTCAGCCCCTCCGTCAGCCGCCCGCCCGTCATTAGCCAGAGCGGCGGGCGCAACCGTGGCGCAGAGCGCAGCGGCGAGCAGAGGCGCGAGGCTCGCGCGGCGGAAAAGGTACATACGCGGCGGCCCCCTTCGTCGGCGCCGCTCCCGTCTCGACTCGGGATTGTCAGCGCTCTGTGGACTGGTCGACAGCCGCCGACCATGCCTGAATCAGCGGTTGGGCTCAACCTGAGCCGTATCCAGACGCGCCGCCAGCGACAGCATGTCGGCCCAGGCGACCCGTTTCGCCTGCGGCTGTCGCAGCAGGAAGGCGGGGTGCAGGGTGGCGAGAACGGGGGCCGAAACCCCGCCTTCGGCCAGGCGCCATTCGCGCCACTGGCCGCGAATCTTCATCAGACCCTCGTCGGTGTTCAGCACCGATTTCGCCGCCGCCGCTCCGACCAGCAGCACGGCCTTGGGCCGCATCAGGGCGAAGGCGCGCTCCAGGAAGGGGGCGCAAACGGCCTGTTCATGCGGCGTGGGCAGGCGATTGCCGGGCGGCTTCCAGAAGACGGTGTTGGTCATGAAGGCCTGATCCGCCAGACCCGCCGCCGCCAGCATCCGGTCCATCAACTGCCCGGCCTGTCCGACGAAGGGCTCGCCGCGCAAGTCCTCGGTCTCGCCCGGCGCCTCGCCGATCAGCAGGATGGAGCCGCTCGGATTGCCGCGCGCGAACACCGCCTGTTTCGCGCCCATGGCCCTTAACGGGCAGCCCTCGAAGGCGGCCACGGCGTCGGCCAATTCGTCCATCGTCGTCGCGGCCGCAGCCAGACGGCGCGCCTCGTTCACTGCGTCCGCGCCGGACAGAGCGCCATGGATGGCGGTGATCGACGCGGTCGCCCGCTGCACCGTCTGGGCCACGGGCGGCGCCACGAAGACCGTGCGATCGACCGGCGCGTCCAGATAGCAGGCGTCCACCCCCGCATCGCGCCAGAAGGCGAGCAGGGCTTCGGTCGCGGCGGTGTCGAGGGGCTGGGGCGTCATTCCGCGACAGGGATAAGCCTTGACCGCCGCCGCGTCACCTCACGATAAGACGGATAACCACGAAGATAACGAGGATTGAGGGGATCATGGGCGAGCAAGCGATCGAAGGCGGCGCGACGAACGCCTGGCAGGAAGCCGTTATCGACAAGCTGCCGCCGCTGGAGGCCCTGGCCGGCGTCGTGCGCGAGGTCATGGAATATGACGTCGTCATCGTCGGCGGCGGCCCTGCCGGCCTGTCCGCCGCCATCCGCCTGAAGCAGCGCGCCGAGAAGGACGGGAAAGAGATTTCCGTCGCCGTTCTGGAAAAGTCGGCCGAGATCGGCGGCCATATCCTGTCGGGCGCCGTGATCGACCCCAAGGCGCTGAACGAGCTGTTCCCCGACTGGAAGGAACGCGGCGCGCCGCTGGAGACCCTGGTCAAGACGGACAAGTTCCTGGTGCTCGGCCCGCAGGGGCAGGCCTCGCTGCCGATGTTCGCCATGCCGCCCTTCATGCACAACCACGGCTGCTACATCGCCTCCCTGGGCAATGTCGCCCGCTGGCTGGCCGAGCAGGCCGAGGCGCTGGGCGTCGAGGTCTATCCCGGCATGGCCGCCAGCCACGTCGTCTGGGAAGAAGAGACGGGGCGGGTCAAGGGCGTGGTTGCCGGCGTCTTCGGCATCGACCGCGAGGGCAAGCCGACCGGCGACTTCCAGCCGGGTCTGGAACTGCACGGCAAGTACGTCTTCATCGCCGAGGGCGTGCGCGGCTCGCTGGCCAAGACCATCATGGCCCGCCACGACCTGACGGCGAACTCGGACCCGCAGAAGTTCGGCATCGGCCTGAAGGAGCTGTGGCAGGTCCCGGCCGAGAAGCACCAGCCGGGCCTAGTCCAGCACACGACCGGCTGGCCGCTGGACGACAAGACCGGCGGCGGGTCCTTCCTGTACCACTTCGGCGACCGCTACGTGTCGGTCGGGTTCGTGGTGCACCTGAACTATCAGAACCCCTTCCTGTCGCCGTTCGACGAGTTCCAGCAGTTCAAGCATCACCCGGCCATCGCCGAGCATCTGGAGGGCGGCACCCGCGTCTCCTATGGCGCCCGCGCCATCACCGAGGGCGGTTTCCAGTCGGTGCCCAAGCTGGCCTTCCCCGGCGGCGCCCTGATCGGCTGCTCGGCGGGCTTCGTGAACGTGCCCCGCATCAAGGGCAGCCACAACGCCATGAAGACCGGCATGCTGGCCGCCGACGCCGCCTATGAGGCTGTCATCGCGGGCCGCGAGGGCGACGTGCTGGAGGCCTATGAGGCGGCCTACAAGGCGTCCTGGGTCTACAAGGAACTGAAGGTCGTCCGCAACGCCAAGCCCCTGCTGTCCAAGCTGGGCACCATGATGGGCGGGGCGGTCGGCATGTTCGACCTGTGGATCAACCACCTGACGGGGGGCTTCTCGGTCTTCGGCACGATGAGGCACGCCAAGACCGACGCGGCCTCGACCGGTCTGGCCAAGGACTTCAAGCCGATCGTCTATCCCAAACCGGACGGCAAGCTGTCGTTCGACAAGCTGTCCAGCGTCTTCATCTCGAACACCAACCACGCCGAGGACCAGCCGGCCCATCTGAAACTGCTGGACCCGTCCGTGCCGATCAACGTCAACCTGCCCCGGTACGGCGAACCGGCGCGGCTCTACTGCCCGGCGGGAGTCTATGAGGTGCTGTACGACGCGGACGGCCAGTCGAACCCGCGTTTCCAGATCAACGCCCAGAACTGCGTCCACTGCAAAACCTGCGACATCAAGGACCCGTCGCAGAACATCGTCTGGACCACGCCGGAGGGCGGCGGGGGCCCCAACTATCCGAACATGTAAGGGCCAGAGGTTTCAGCCTCTTGCGGGCGGAAGGGAAAGCGTGAAGGGTCGGTTCATGCGCTTCGCCTTCCGCCGTTCCGCCCTGTTCGCCGCCGCCTCGCTGATCGCGTTGGGCTTCGCCGCGCCGTCCCTGGCCCAGGAGGCGCCCAAGACGCCGCCGGCTCAGGACGCGCCGGCCCAGCCCGCGCCGGCAGCCGAGCCGGAACCGACGCCGGAACCGGACGTCGACGTCCCGGCCGATGAAACGACCGAAGAAGCCGCCGAACCGACGGTCGCGCCGATTCCTCCGGTCTGGGCGCCGATCCCGACCGACGCGGCGCAGCACAGCGCCTATGGCCTCTATCTGGCGGGCCGCAACGCCCTGGTTAGCGGCGAGAGCGCGGCGGGCGCCGCCTATCTGGCGCGGGTCGAGGCCCTGACGCCTGAACAGCCGCGCGTGCGCGAACAGGCCTTCACCGCCGCCCTTCTGGCCGGCGACCTCGACGTCGCGGGCCGGATCGCGCCGGAAGGCGAGGGGGTCTCGCCCGTCATCGTCCAGGCCGGACGTCTGGTCTCGGCGGTTCAGACCTTCGTCGGCGGCGACGCCCGCCGCGCGAACGCCCTGTTCAAGGCCGCGCCCATCGGCGCGCCGCATGATCGCGCCGGCCTCTATGTTCAGGTCTGGGTCGCGGCCGCCGCCGGCGATTGGGACCGGGCGCTGGCCGCCCCGCCGACGACGCTGGATCCGATCAGCACCCTGGTGGCGCGCGGCAACCGCGCCCAGCTGTTGGAGCTTCGTCGTCGCTACGACGAGGCCGACGCCGAATGGCGCGACCTGACCAGCCACGCCATCGCTTCGTCCCTGTTCCGGCTGCCCTACGGCGAGTTCCTGGAACGGCGGGGCAAGCGCGACCTGGCTCTGGCCCAATATGACGCCGCCATCACCGCTGGCGCGACCGATCGCGCCACGCGTCGGGCGCGCGAACGCGTCCTGGCCAAGGGACGTCCGCCGGCCGCCCCGACCTGGCGTCAGGGCGCGGCCCTGGCGCTGAAGACCGCCGCCGATCAGGCCGTCGCCCAGGGCGCGCTGGAGTTCGGCGTGGTCTATCTGCGTCTGGCCCTGAACCTGGACCCCGACGACCAGACCCGGCTGATGATCGGCCAGACCTTGCAGCAGGCCGGGCTGGAGCCGGCGGCCCGCGCCGCCCTGTCGCAGGTCACCGAGAAGGATCCTGAGCTCTACGCCGCCGCCCGGGTGCAGAGCGGCCTCAGTCTGGAAAAGGACGACCAGTCCGAGGCCGCGCTGGCCGAACTGAAGCGCGCCGCCGCCGCCCGCCCGAACGAGGCGACCATCGCCTATATGCTGGCCGGTCAACTGGTGCAGATGAAGCGGTACGAAGAGGCGCTGGCCCTGCTGAACGGCCCCTTGCTGAACGCCGCCGATCAGGGGTTCGAGGTCCATTTCCTGCGCGGCGCCGCCTATGAGGCGCTGAACCGCAAGCCCGAGGCCGAGGCCGAACTGTGGGTCGCCCTGCAGCAGCAACCCAACAGTCCGACGGTGCTGAACTACCTCGGCTATCTGTGGGTCGACAACGGTACGCGGGTCGAGCAGGGGGCGGCGATGATCGCCCGCGCCTTCGCCGCCGATCCGTCGGACGGCAACATCCAGGATTCGCTCGGCTGGGCCCAGTATCGCCAGGGCCAGTTCGAGGCGGCGGTCGATACGCTGGAGCGGGCGGTGGCCAAGGAGCCGGCCAACGCCGAGATCAACGACCACCTCGGCGACGCCTACTGGGCCGTGGGCCGCCAGCGCGAGGCGGGTTTCCAGTGGAACCGCGTCCTGACCCTGGACGTCGATGCGGAACGCAAGGCCGAGGTCGAAGCCAAGCTGCGCGACAAGCTGGGCCAGGAACCGACCGGCGACAAGGGCGCGGGCGTCGGCGCAGGGACGGGCGCGGAGAGCTGACGTCGTGACGCTGACCGGGCTTGCGCCCGCCAAGATCAATCTGTTTCTGCATGTCGGGCGCGTGGCGGCCGACGGCTATCACCCGCTGGCCAGTCTGGCGGCCTTCGCCGACGTGGGAGACGTCGTGAGCGTGACGCGCGCCGAGCGCCTGTCGCTGAGCGTGACCGGCCCGTTCGGCGGGGCTCTGGCGGGCGAGGGCGACAATCTGATCCTCAAGGGGCTGCGCGCGCTGGGCGACGCCGCCGGGATCGGCGCGCCCCCGGTCGCCGTGACGCTGGACAAGCAGTTGCCCATCGCGGCGGGGCTGGGCGGCGGTTCGGCCGACGCCGGGACGGCCATCCGCCTGACGGCGCGGCTGCTGGACCTCGATCTGGACGAGGCGGCGCTGGAAGACATCGCGGGCGTGGTGGGGGCGGACGGGCCGATGTGCCTGCGCGCGCGCCCGGCCTGGGCGACGGGCAGGGGAGACGCCCTGACCGACGAGCCGCGCCTGCCGCCGCTGCACGCCGTGCTGCTGAACCCCGGCCTGCCGTCGCCGACGGGGGCCGTCTATCGCGCTTATGACGATGCGCCCCAAGGCGGGGCGGACTGCCCTGAAGCCCCCGCCGACTGGTCGCCCGTCGCCGTGATCGACTGGCTGGGGGCGCTGCGCAACGATCTGGAGGCGCCCGCCCTGCGCGCTGCGCCGGGCATCGGCGAGGCGTTGACGGCCATGCGCGCGGTGCCGGGCTGCCGCCTGACGCGGATGTCGGGATCGGGCGCGACGGTGTTTGGTCTGTTCGACGACGCGGCGGCGGCTGAAGCGGCCGCGGGCGCGCTGCAACGCCCCGGCTGGTGGGTGCGGTCGTGCGTCCTCGCTGGCGGCTAGCTTTTTCGTCGTCCCGGAAAGCGCGCAGCGCTTATCCGGGACCGCAGGAAGCGGCGGCGTCTGTTGCGGTCCCGGCTCTGCGCGGCTGCGCCGCTTGGCCGGGATGACGGAATGGAGGGCTCGCCTCCGGTTGAACTCGACTGCGCCGCCCTCTAGGGTCCGCGCTCAAATTTGCGCTGCGAAAACGAGCCGCCGTGACGACCGAACCACTCGCCTTCCAGGACCTGATCCTGACCCTGCATAAATATTGGGGCGACCAGGGGTGCGCCATTCTGCAGCCCTATGACATCGAGGTCGGGGCCGGCACCCTGCACCCGGCGACGGTGCTGCGCGCGCTCGGCCCCAAGCCGTGGAAGGCCGCCTATGTCCAGCCGTCGCGCCGTCCCGGCGACGGCCGCTATGGCGAGAACCCCAACCGGCTGCAGCACTATTATCAGTATCAGGTCGTCCTGAAGCCGAACCCGGACAACCTGCAGGAGCTGTATCTCGGCTCGCTGGCGGCCATCGGCATCAACCCGAAACTGCACGACATCCGCTTTGTCGAGGACGACTGGGAAAACCCCACCGTCGGGGCCTGGGGCCTGGGCTGGGAGGTCTGGTGCGACGGCATGGAGGTGACGCAGTTCACCTATTTCCAGGGCGTCGGCGGCATCGAGGTCGACGTGGTCTCGGGCGAGCTGACCTACGGGCTGGAGCGTCTGGCCATGTATGTTCAGGGCGTCGACAACGTCTATGACCTGAAGTTCAACAAGGAAGGCCTGACCTACGGCGAGGTCTTCCTCGAGAACGAGCGCCAGCAGTCCGAAGCCAACTTCCACGGCTATGACGTCGCCGCGCTGAAGCGCCGCTTCGAGGACATGGAGCGCGAGGCCGCCCACTTCCTGACCATGAAGGGGCCGCAGGGCCAGCCGCTGGTGCTGGCGGCCTATGACCAGGTGCTGAAGGCCTCGCACCTGTTCAACCTGATGGACGCCCGCGGCGCCATCGCCGTCGCCGAACGCCAGAGCTACATCGGCCGCATCCGCGACCTGTGCAAAGCCTGCGCTCTCGCTCAAGTCGAACACGAACGGGCGACCGCATGACCACTGTCTCTGGAATACTCTCCTTCGATCTGGCCGACACCAATCTGGAACAGCACCCGGGCGAGCCGATCTCGCTCTTCTCCAGCGGCCGCGTGGAAATCGAAGGCCAGGAATCGTGGGCCGAGGTGCGCATCGTGCGCCACGCCAATGATCTGAGCAGCCACCTGACGGCGCAGCCGGGCGGGTGGCGCGGCGTGGTCGTGGTCAGCGAGGAGTGGTTCGGCATCCTGCAGAACGCCTTCCTGACGCCGCAGACCTTCCTGCTGAACATCTCTTTCAGCGGCGAGCCGAGCGCGACTGACGCGCCCCTGGCCCTGCGGGACATCGCCCTAACCCTGATGCGGTCTGCCGCCACGACCGAAGAGTCCGCCGCCTGATGCCCCAGCTTCTCCTCGAAATCTTCTCCGAAGAAATCCCCGCCCGCATGCAGCAGGGCGCCGCGCGCGACCTGGAACGCATGGTCTCCGAGCGTCTGAAGGCGGCGGGCCTGACCTGGGACGCGCTGGACGCCTTTGCTGGGCCGCGCCGTCTGACGCTGGTGATCGACGGCTTGCCGACCGCCGCCGAAGACCGCAACGAAGAGGTCAAGGGACCCAAGACTTCGGCACCCGCTCAGGCGCTGGAAGGCTTCCTGCGCAAGACCGGCCTGACGCAGGACCAACTGACGATGCGCGACGGCGTCTGGTTCGCCGAGATCAGCAGCAAGGGCCGCCAGACGACCGAGGTCTTCGCCGAGGCCGTCGATCAGATCGTCCGCAGCTTCCCCTGGCCCAAGTCGATGCGCTGGGGCACGGGAACCCTGCGCTGGGTGCGCCCGATCAAGCGTATCATCGCCCTGTTTGACGGGGCGGTGGTGCCGTTCGAGATCGACGGCATCCACAGCGGCGACGTGACCGAGGGGCACCGCTTCCTTGGCTCGGGCCAGCCGTTCGCGGTCAAGGACTTCGCCGACTATCGCGCCAAGCTGGAACGCGATTTCGTCCTGATCGACGTGGCCGACCGCAAGCTGCGTATCCTCGACGGGGCCAAGGCCGCCTGCGCCGCGCGCGGTCTGGTGCTGGTCGATGACGACGGCCTGCTGGACGAGGTCGCGGGTCTGGCTGAATGGCCGACGCCGATCCTGGGCGACATGGACCCGCAGTTCCTGTCGCTGCCGCCAGAAGTGGTCCGCCTGTCGATGAAGGTGCACCAGAAGTATTTCGCCGTGCGCGATCCGTCGAAAGACGGCCTGGCCCCGAACTTCCTCGTGGTCTCCAATATCGAGGCGACCGACGGCGGCAAGGCCCTGGCCGCCGGCAACTCCAGAGTCCTGTCGGCCCGTCTGAACGACGCCCGCTTCTTCTGGGACGAGGATCAGAAGGTCGGCTTCGACGCCTGGAACGACAAGCTGAAGGGCGTCACATTCCACGCCAAGCTCGGCACGCTGGCCGAGCGGGTCGAGCGCATTGCGGTGCTGGCGCGCGAGATCGCCCAAGTCATGAAGGACCAAGGCTTCGATATTGAGCCGGAACAGGCTTTCGAGGCTGCGCGCATTTCCAAGGCCGATCTGGCCTCGGGGATGGTGAGCGAATTCCCGGAACTGCAGGGGATCATGGGCGGCTACTACGCCCGTCTGGCCGGCTATCCCGACGCCGTCGCCGACGCCGTGCGCGACCACTACAAGCCGCAGGGTCCGGGCGACACGGTCCCGACCGCCCCGGTCACCGTCGCCGTCGCCATCGCCGAGAAGCTGGACACCCTGGTCGGCTTCTTCGCCATCGACGAAAAACCTACCGGCTCGCGCGATCCCTACGCCCTGCGCCGCGCCGCGCTGGGCGTGATCCGGCTGGTGCTGGAGAACGGGGTTCGGATGTCGTTGTCCGAGCCATTCGCTCGAGGCTACGTGCGCGCACTGATTTCTATGCTCCGCTGGGCAGGCGATACCTTGGGGGAGCAGACCGTTAAACAGATTCAGCGGGCTGGTTTTGAATCCATTCTGAGTCTCGACGGTCATATCCAAAATACGATCATTGAGTTTAATCGCCGCTTAGAAGCGGGGATGTATCCCCCGGCGACTAGCGCCGAACTGCTCTCCTTCTTCGCCGACCGCCTGACCGTCCTGCTGCGTGACCAAGGCCAGCGTCACGATCTCGTGGCTGCCGTCTTTGCTCTGGGCGACGACGATCTGGTGCGGATCGTGCGTCGGGTGGAGGCGCTGGCCGCCTTCCTCGCCACGGACGACGGGGCCAATCTGCTGGCCGGCTACAAGCGGGCCTCCAACATCCTCAAGGCCGAGGAGAAGAAGGGGGCTCTGCCCGAGGGCGCCGTCGCCACCGGCCTGGCCAATCAGCCAGCGGAAGAAACCGCGCTTGCGTTTGCCGCCGCTGCTGCCGCAACGGCGGTGGACGCCGCGCTGGAGACGGAAGACTTCGCCGCCGCCATGACGGCGCTCGCGCTCTTGCGCGGCCCGGTGGACGCCTTCTTCACCGGCGTCATGGTCAACTCCGACGTGGCCGAGGAGCGTGAGAACCGCCTGAAGCTGCTGGGTCAGGTGCGCGGCGTCATGGGCCGGGTCGCGGACTTCGGGCAGATCGCGGGCTAAACTCTGACCCTTCTCCCCTTGCGGGACAAGGTGGCTGGCGCAGCCAGACGGATGAGGGGTTGCGGGACGTCAAAGTCTTGCGGCCCCTTTTTGCGTCGAGAGACCCCTCATCCGGCCCTGACGGGCCACCTTCTCCCGCAAGGGGAGAAGGGCAGGGGTGTGAAACGACACATCCTCACACGCATTGTTACACCCGCGGCCTCGCCTTCGCGCCTGCAGCACGCTAGTCAGGGCCACCGTAAGCGGGACTCAAAGCACCCGCGCGGCAAGACCACGGCTCAGGGACTGCAAGATGACCAAGTGGGTGTACGGCTTTGGCGGCGGATCCGCTGACGGCGATGCGTCGATGAAGAACCTTCTCGGCGGCAAGGGTGCGAACCTGGCCGAGATGTCGTCCCTCGGCCTTCCGGTGCCGCCCGGCTTCACCATCACGACGGAAGCCTGCGTCCATTATTACTCCAACGGCGAAACCTATCCCGCTGAGCTGGCCGAGCAGGCCGCCGCCGGTCTGAAGGCTGTCGAGGGCATTGTCGGCAAGACCTTCGGCGATGCGTCCAACCCTCTGCTGGTCTCGGTGCGCTCGGGCGCGCGGGCCTCGATGCCGGGCATGATGGACACGGTGCTGAACCTGGGTCTGAACGACCAGACGGTCGAGGGTCTGGCTGCGCTGTCGGGCGACCGCCGCTTCGCCTTCGACTCCTACCGCCGCTTCATCACCATGTATTCCAATGTGGTCCTGGGCATCGGCCATGATCAGTTCGAGGAGGTTCTGGACGACCACAAGGATCGTCTGGGCGTCTCGATCGACACGGCCCTGACCGCCGCCGACTGGGAAAAGGTCGTCGGCGACTACAAGATTCTGGTCGAGCGCGAACTGGGGCAACCCTTCCCGCAGGACCCGCATGACCAGCTGTGGGGCGCCGTCTCGGCCGTCTTCGCCAGCTGGATGAACGACCGCGCGAAATTCTATCGTCGGATGCACGACATCCCGGAAAGCTGGGGAACCGCCGTCAACATCCAGTCGATGGTGTTCGGCAACATGGGCGAGACCTCGGCGACGGGCGTGGCCTTCACCCGCAACCCCTCGACCGGCGAAGCCAAGCTGTACGGCGAGTTCCTGATCAACGCCCAGGGCGAGGACGTGGTCGCGGGCATCCGCACGCCGCAGTCGCTTACGAAAGCCGGGCGCGAGGAAATGGGCGAGACGGCCCCCTCGATGGAGGAGGCCATGCCGGCCGTCTTCGCCGAGTTCGTCGACGTGGTCGGGCGGCTGGAAAGCCACTACCGCGACATGCAGGACATCGAGTTCACGGTCGAGCAGGGCCGTCTGTGGATGCTGCAGACCCGCAACGGCAAGCGCACCGCCAAGTCGGCGCTGAAGATCGCCGTCGATCTGGCCTCCGAGGGCGTGATCTCGCAGGAAGAAGCCGTGTCGCGGGTCGAACCCGCTGCGCTGGACCAACTGCTGCACCCGACCCTGGACCCCAACGCCGCCCGCACCGTGGTGGCGGCGGGCCTGCCGGCTTCGCCCGGCGCGGCGACCGGCAAGATCGTCTTCGACGCCGACGAGGCCGAGCGCCTGTCGCAGGTCGGCGACGCCGTCATCCTGGTGCGCGAGGAAACCTCGCCTGAGGACATCCACGGCATGCACGCGGCGCGCGGCATCGTCACGGCGCGCGGCGGCATGACCAGCCACGCGGCCGTGGTGGCGCGCGGCATGGGCCGGCCTTGCGTCTCCGGCGCGGGTGAAATCTCGATCAATGAGAAGGCCGGGACCTTCATGGCGCGCGGCCGCACCTTCAAGGCCGGCGAGATCATCACCATCGACGGCGGCAAGGGCGAGGTGCTGGACGGCGCCGTGGCCATGATCGAGCCGGAACTGACGGGCGACTTCCAGACGCTGATGGCCTGGGCCGACGGCGTGCGTCGCCTGAAGGTCCGCGCCAACGCCGAGACCCCGCTGGACGCCAAGACCGCGCGCGGCTTCGGGGCCGAGGGCATCGGCCTGTCGCGCACCGAGCACATGTTCTTCGACGAGGCCCGCATCGCCGCCGTGCGCGAGATGATCCTGGCCGACGACGAGCAGGGCCGCCGCGTCGCCCTGGCCAAGATCGCGCCCTTCCAGAAGGCCGACTTCGCCGACCTGTTCACCATCATGGCCGGCCTGCCGGTGACGATCCGCCTGCTGGACCCGCCGCTGCACGAGTTCATCCCGCACACGGACGCCGACATCGACGCCCTGGCCGCGGCCTCGGGTCTGGACGCCGCCAAGCTGAAGCGTCGCGCGCGTGAACTGCACGAAACCAACCCCATGCTCGGCCACCGCGGCTGCCGCCTGGGCGTGGCCTATCCCGAGATCTACGAGATGCAGGTCCGCGCCATCCTCGAGGCGGCGCTGGAGGTGAAGAAGGCGTCCGGCGTCGCCCCGATCCCGGAGATCATGCACCCGCTGGTCGCCCTGGGTCTGGAGATGAAATACCTGCGCGAACTGACCGACCGCACGGCCAGGGCTGTGTTCGCGGATGCGGGCGACAGCGTCGAATATCTGGTCGGCACCATGATCGAACTACCGCGCGCGGCGCTTCGCGCCGCCGATCTGGCCGAATACGCCGAGTTCTTCAGCTTCGGCACCAACGATCTGACCCAGACGACCTTCGGCATCAGCCGCGACGACTCCGGCCACTTCCTGCAGGCCTATCTGGACAAGGGCATCTTCGAGACCGATCCCTTCGTCCGTCTGGATCAGGACGGCGTGGGCGACCTGATCCGTATCGCCGCCGAGCGCGGGCGTGCGGTCAAGCCGGACATGAAGATGGGCATCTGCGGCGAACACGGCGGCGACCCGTCGTCGATCGCCTTCTGCGAGAGCGTGGGTCTCGACTACGTCTCGTGCTCGCCCTACCGCGTGCCGATCGCCCGTCTGGCGGCGGCCCAGGCCGCGCTGTCGGCCCGTTCCGGCGAAGAGCGCGAGAAGGACCGCTGAGGCCTGTTTCAGGTCTGAGCGTGCAAGGGCGGTCCTTCGGGGCCGCCTTTTTCGTGCCGGATAAAGGTCGTGATCGACGTAACGACGTATGTGTCTGGTGGCGCACGGTAACGTCTATGTATTCGTCAGTCTATGGAACGTCTCGGCGGAGCGCCCATTTACTCCCTCACTGGATGGGGCCGGTGACCGCAGAAGTCACCACATCTAGTTTTGCTAGGAGTTATAGAAACAATGCGTAACATTCTTCTCGCCGCCGCCGCCATTTCTGTTTTTGCCGCTCCGGCTTTTGCTCAATCGGGACCTGACGCCCGCGGTTACGGCTCGCTGGGCTACACGCATCTTGAAGGCGACTCCGCCACGACCGGCGCCGTGACCGGCCGCCTGGGCGTGAACCTGAACCGCTACCTGGCCGTCGAAACCGAGGCCTCGGTCGGCGTCAAGAACGACGACTTCTCCGTCGCCGGGGTGGACGGCAAGATCAAGCACGAGTGGGACGCCGCCGGCTATGTGGTCGGCAAGTACCCGGTCAGCGACAAGCTCGAGTTGTTCGCTCGTGGCGGTTACGGCCACACCGAACTGAAGCAGGAGTTCCCCGGCGCCAACACCGACGTGGGCGGCGACAGCTGGAACTACGGCGTCGGCGCCAACTACTACCTGGACGGTAAAAACGGCGTCCGCGCCGACTGGACCCGTCGCGACTTCCGCGACAACGGCGGCGAGGCTGACGCCTATTCGGTCAGCTACGTCCGTCGCTTCTAAGGCCTGACGTTCACAGTTTGGCGCTGAATACGACGAAGGCCCGCTCCGGAAGGAGCGGGCCTTTTCGTTCGTTTGAGAGGCTGTCTAGGCCAGACCCGGGGCCAGGGCCCAGCGCAGCGAGTTCTCGCCGAACGGCTTGATGAAGAAGTCGCGGTAGCGTTCGAACACTTCGATGATCTTCATCTTCAGGTCCTGGGTCACGGATTCGCCGCGCTGGCGTTTCAGCGCCGCGACGCAGTTGACCACGATGTCCTGATGGGCTGAACCGCCCATATGTTTCAGCACCGTCGCCACATCATGGGCCAACGGGTCGCTGAGCTTCTCCGCCCACGGTGAAACTGTCTGAGTCATTCGGGCGCCATCCCCCCACGTTCTCGACACCCGTAACGGTTTGCAAAATTTTGCGAACAGTGCAAGCGGCGCCGGAAATAATGATTCCTGTTATGCGGCATTAGGGGCGCTTTTGCACAAAAACCGTGCCTGCCGAATAGCCCGCCCCGAAACTGCAGATCAGCCCGACATCACCGGGCGCGAACCCGTCCTGTTTCAAATGGAAGGCGATGATCGACCCGGCCGACGAGGTGTTGGCGTAGTCGTCGAGAATGATGACGTTCTCTTCGGCCTCGGGCTCGCGGCCCAGCACCTTCTTGCCGATCAACTGGTTCATGTTGATGTTGGCCTGGTGCAGCCACAACCGCTTCAGGCCGTGCGGGTCCAGGTTCAGTTCGGCGGCGTGGTCCAGGATCATCTCCGAGACCATGGGCACCACCTCCTTGAAGACCTTGCGGCCCTGCTGGACGAACATCTTGTCGGTCAGACCGTCGGACGAGACCGGTTCATGCGCGTCGTTCGGCAGGGCGGCGCGGTTCAGGAAGCCGAAATTATTGCGGATATTGTTCGAGAAGCGGGTCTGAAGCCGCGTGCCGACGATGTCCCAGCCGCCCGATCCGGCCTGATTCTCGGCCTCGACGATGACGGCGGTGGCCACGTCGCCGAAGATGAAGTGGCTGTCGCGGTCCTTGAAGTTCAGGTGCGCCGAGCAGATTTCCGGGTTCACCATCAGCACGGCCTTGACCGAGCCCGAGGCGACGAAGTCCGCCGCCGTCTTGATGCCGAAGGTGGCTGAGGAGCAGGCCACGTTCATGTCGAAGGCGAAGCCCTCGATCCCCAGCGCCTGCTGCACCTCGATGGCCATGGCGGGGTAGGGGCGCTGCATGTTGGACGCGGCGCAGATGACGGCGCCGATCTCGCTGACCGGCTTGCCCCAGGCCTTGATGGCGTCCTGCGCCGCCTTCACGGCCATTTCCGCCAGCAGCGACAGTTCGTCGTCGCCGCGTGCGGGCAGGTGCGGCAGCATCCGCTCGGGATCGATGATGCCGCTCTTGTCCATGACGAAGCGCGACTTGATGCCCGAGGCCTTCTCGATGAAGCCTTCCGACGACGGCGTCTTCAGCTCCAGCTCGCCGGCCGCGATGGCCTCGGCGTTCTCGGCGTTCCAGCTGTCGGCCCAGGCGTTGTAGGCGGCGACCAGTTCGGCGTTCGAGACGGACTGCGCCGGCGTGAACAGGCCGGTGGCGGAAATGACGGCATTATGCACTGGAGTGGTTCCCTGACGCTCGGCGCGCGGCGCCTCGCTCCGTGAGGGAACATGGAGTCCCCCGCGCTCGACAAGCGGATAATGTCTGCGCCTCGCGGCGAAGTTCGGGCGACATCGCGACCGGACGAGTCCGTAGCGATAACGAACCTTCTCAATAGGCCGGTGGCGCGCTCCGGTCGAGGCTGGCCTTGATGCCGCGCCACCATCGATTGATCCGCCCGCGCGGCGGAGCGGGCAGGGGATGGTCGCGCGCCGCGATCAGGGCCTCGACCAGGTCCTCGGCCTCGCACGGCCAGCCCTCGGGCGTGACATAGACGGGATAGCCGATCAGGGCGGCGTGGATGACGCTTTGCAGCGAGGCGCGGCGAGTGCGGCGCTCGAACGTCAGCTGATCGTCGGTCAGGCCCCAGCCCGCATAGAAGGGCCGGCCATAGACGCTGACCGGCTTGCCCCGCATCAGGGCTTCGAACCCGGTCAGGGAGGTCAGGGTCGCCAGGCGGTCGCAGGCGTTCAGGCAGTCGATGATGTCCAGGTCGTCGGCCGAGGCGTCGACCTCCTCCATCGCCGCATGATCCAGCAGGCCCGGTCGATTGCCCGCCGTTACGTCTGGGTGGTTGCGATAGATCAGGAAGGCGTCGGGATGATCCGCTCGCGCCGCCTTCACCAGCCCCGAGTTGGTGCGCAGGTCGCCGCAGCCCATCATGATGGACCGGTCGTTCTCGACCTGACCCACGACCAGCAGGATCGGCCTGTCGGTGGGCCAGTGCGCCGGAACGCCCGCGCCTTTCAGATTGTATTTCGACAGGCCCGCCTCGACCACGCGGGCGCGCAAGGCTTCGGCCCGCGCCGTCTGATCCGGCGACGGTTCGTCCGCCTCGATCAGGCTTTCCAGACGGCTGGGCCGGGTCGGGTCGTAGTAGACGCCCTGATCGTCCAGGGCGACGGACAGGGCGCCGAAGAAGTCGGACCCCAGCCCGCGTGAGCGAATGAAGCCGTCCTCCATCCGCACGACCGGGCCCTCGAAGGCGTCGGCGGCGGCGCGGATTTTCGGCGTCTCCTTGCCGGCCCACCAGATCAGCTTGCCGCCCGTCGCCCGCGCGTGGGCGACGGCGGCGGATGAGCGCCAGAAGTAGCGGACGCGGCCCTTGGGCGAATTCAGCAGGCGGCGCACCGGCGGCCGCTTGGCCGGGGCGAAGCCGACGGCGGCCCAGTCGCCCGCCAGCCGGTCGGCCCGGTCGCGAAGCGCAATCAGCCGTTCGAGGGCCTGTTCGGCTTCGCAGCGCTGACCAGTCACCGGGTCGACGTAGCGGGTGTAGGCGATCAGGGCCGCCGCCGCGACCTGCTCCAGATCACGCGCCACGCCGCGCCGCCCGGTCTGGACCGCATCCGTCGTCAGCCCCCAGCCCGAATAGAAGGGCGCGCCGAAGCAACGCACGGGCAGGCCGCGCAACAGGGCCTCGAACCCCAGGGCGGAGGTCACGACATAGACGGCGTCCACGGCCGCCAGCAGGTCGGCGGGCCGCACGTCGGTGTCGATCAGGGTGACGCCTTCCAACTCGCTCGCCGGGATGCAGCCCTGCTTGCGTCCCGCCGCCACCGCCGGGTGGCGTTTGACGATCAACTGGGCGCCCGGCTCCGCGCGCCGCGCGGTCGCCAGCATGTCGGAGAAGCTGGCCTCGCTCGCCAGCCCATAGCCGATGGAGGCGTCACCCGCCGTCTGATCCACGATCAGCACCCGGCGCCCCGGCTTCAGCACGGCGGGGTCCAGGGGGGCACCCATATTGGTCTTGGTTATGCCGGCGGCGACGATGCGGCCGATCAGGCCGCGGGCGCGGGTCCGCAGGGCGGCGTCGCACCAGTCGGGCGCGGTCTCGATCAGCCGCTCCAGTCGGCTGGGCCGCGTGGCGTCGTAATAGACCCCCAGGTCGTCGACGATCAGGCTGAGGCTGGTCGCCCCGCTCTCGCCCAGGCCCACCGAGCGCAGGAAACCGTCTTCCAGCGCCACATAGGGTCTGCCGTTCTTCTCGGCCCAGCGCCGGCCCGCCGCCGCCGTCGGCTTCATGCCCCAGCCCAGCACCGCCTCGGTCTGCGGTCCTGGCAGGGCGGTCGGCGCATAGTCGGGCAGGAAGGCTTTCAGGAACGGGACCTGCAGCACGCCCGGCGCGCAGGCCCAGGCGCGGGTTTTATGGAGCGTCGGCTGCGGTGCGATCATGAGGTGTGTCTAGGGGCAACGCGGGCAGGACGCCACTCTCCAGCTTCCTTCTCCCCTTGCGGGAGAAGGTGGCGGCCGAAGGTCGACGGATGAGGGGTCTCGTGACGTTTGCCGGTGCAGAGAGATGCCAGCACAGGGAGACCCCCTCATCCGACCTCGCTCCGCTCGGCCACCTTCTCCCGCAAGGGGAGAAGGGATTGTCTTAAGAGCCGGCCAGCAAATCCTGCGCCTGAGCCAGATGCAGCCGCTCCACCATCTCGCCTTCGACGCGGATGACCCCCAGCCCCTCGGCTTCGGGGGCGGCGAAGGCGGCGACGACGGTGCGGGCCCATTCGATCTCTTCCGCCGACGCACCGAACGCCGCATGGGCGGCCTCGATCTGCGACGGGTGGACCAGGCTCTTGCCGTCAAAGCCGTAGAGCCGCCCTTGCGCGCATTCGACCGCAAAGCCTGCTTCGTCCTTGATCCGGTTGAACACGCCGTCGACGGCTAGCAACCCGTTGGCCCGAGCATGGGCCACGACCGCCGCCAGCCAAGGCTTCAGCGGTTCGCGATCGGGCGAGGCGCGGGTCTTCAGCGCCTTGGCCAGATCGTTGACGCCCAGCATCAGGCCGGCCAACGCCCCGCCCGCCTCGGCTATGGGTTTCAGATCGACCAGGGCGCGCGGGGTCTCGATCATGGCCCACAGATCGGCGCCGGGGCGCATCCTGTCCGACAGGGCGCGCACGGTCGCGGCGCTCTCGACCTTGGGCGCGACGATCAGATCGACCGGCGCGTCGCGCAGCGCCTTCAGGTCGTCGGCGCCCCAGGGCGTGTCCAACCCGTTGATCCGCACGCCCAGGCGCGGGCCGAAACCGCCTTCGCGCGCCGCCGCGACCGCCGCCGCCCGCGCATCAAGCTTCATCTCGGGCGCGACCGCGTCCTCGAGGTCCAGCACGGCGACGTCACAGGTCAGGCCGCGGGCCTTCTCGATCGCGCGCGGGTTGGAGGCGGGCAGGTAGAGGACGCTGCGCGTCCGCATCAGACGCGGCCCGTGATCGGCAGCAATGCCCCGGTGATGGCCCGCGCCTCGGGCGAGGCCAGGAAGAGGATGGCGGCGGCCAGATCGGCGGGCGCGACCCACTTTTTCGGATCGGCGTCGGGCATGTCGGCGCGGTTGGCCGGGGTGTCGATGATGGAGGGCAGGACGGCGTTGACCGTGACCGAGGTCGCCTTCAACTCGTCGGCCAGGGCTTCGGTCAGCCGATGCACCGCCGACTTGGACGCGGCGTAGGCGCCCATGCCGTGCGCGGCCTTCAGCGCACCATGGGCCCCGACGTTGACGATCCGGCCTTCGTCGGACGCCTTCAGATGGGGCAGGGCGGCGCGGCTGGCGTTTAGGGCGGTGGTCAGGTTCAGGGCGAACATGCGGCCCCATTCGTCGTCGCCGCCCTCGACCGCCTGCCAGACAAAGCCGCCGGCGATGTTCAGCAGGACGTCCAGACGACCGAAATGCGCCGCGACCGCCTCGATGGCCGCTCCTGCCGCCGTCGCGTCGGTCAGGTCGACGCCGCCGACCTCCAGCACGCCTTCGGGCACGGCATGGCCGCTGGCGTGGTCCATGACCGCCACCTTCAGACCCCGCGCCAGCGCGGCCTCGACCACCGCCTTGCCCAGCACGCCATGTCCGCCGGTGATCGCCACGACCCGTTCGCCCATTGTCCCGCTCCCTGATGGTTCGGCGCGGACCATAGCGGGGCCTGTCAGCGGATCAATCGGTCCAGAGGCGCGCCGCGCCGCGCACGCCCGAGGAATCGCCCCATTTCGCCGGAACGATCCGCCCTTCCCAGTGATCGGAGAAGACGTAGCGCCCCACGATCTCGGGCAGGCGGGCGTACAACGCCGCCACGTTGGACATTCCGCCGCCCAGGACGAAGACCTCGGGATCGGCCAGGTTGACGACCATGGCCAGCGCCCGGCCCAGCCGGTCGATATAGCGGTCCAGCGCGGCGCTGGCGCCCGCCTCGTCCCGACGCGCGGCCTCGACGATGACCTGCGCCTTCCAGGCCCGCCCGGTGGTCGCTTCATGATCGCGCTGAAAGCCCGAACCCGACACCCAGGTCTCCAGGCAGCCGTTCAGTCCGCACCAGCAGGCCGGGCCGGGCGCCTCATCGGCCGAGGGCCAGGGCAGAGAGATGTGGCCGATCTCGGCGGCGACGCCGTGTGCCCCCTCGACCAGTTTGCCGTCGATCACCAGTCCGCCGCCGCAGCCGGTGCCCAGGATGACGCCGAAGACGCCGGCTGCGTCCCGGCCCGCGCCGTCTGCGGCCTCGGACAGGGCCAGGCAGTTGGCGTCGTTGGCCAGCCGCACCGGGCGGCCCAGCGTCGCTTCCAGATCCTCGGCGAAGCTGCGGCCGTTCAGATAGGTCGAGTTGGCGTTGCGGATCAGGCCGGTGCGCGGGGAGGGCGAACCCGGAATGGCCAGGCCGACCGAGCGCGCCGGACCCGCCTCGGCCTCGACCCGCGCGATCAGGTCCGCAACCAGGGCCAGGGCGGCGTCATAGGTTCCGGGGTTCGGTTCGCGGATCCGAGCGGCGAAGGCGCCAGCGTCATCCAGCGCCGCCGCCTCGATCTTGGTGCCGCCGAAATCGACGCCGATCCGCATCAACCGGCGAACACCTTGGCCATCAGCCGCTCCAGCGCTGCCGCGTCCACGGCGTCGAAGGCGGCTTTCTCGGTCGCGTCCACGTCCAGCACGGCGATCAGGTCGCCGCTCGCGTCCAGCACCGGCACGACGATCTCGCTGGCCGAGCGGCTGTCGCAGGCGATGTGGCCGGGGAAGGCGTGGACGTCCTCGACCACCTGGGTCTGGCGGTCGCGCGCCGCCGCGCCGCAGACGCCGCGCCCGAAGGGGATGCGCAGGCAGCCCAGCGTGCCCTGATAGGGGCCGACCACCAGTTCCTGCGGCTTGGCCTCGTCCACGACGTAGAAGCCGGTCCAGAAGAAGACAGGGAAGGCGTCCGCCAGCATCGACGCCACGGTCGCCATCCGCGCCGTCCGGTTCGGCTCGCCGTCCAGCACCGCCAGAATCTCGGCCTCGACCTCGGCATAGCGTTCAGCCTTGTCGGCGGGGCGGTCGTCGCGGGCGACATAGGACATGGCGGCTCTCCGAATGGCTCATGGCCATATAGGCGAAACCTCGGCGGACGATAGGGTTGCGGATGCTCACGGCCGATAGCGGCGCCGCAGAGGGCGCAGCAGGTCTTGTGTTCGGTTGAGAAACGCGCACGAAAAAGGCCCGCCGTTTCCGGAAGGCCTCGTGATTACTTCGACTTCTTCGACCCGGGCGGAGCCTTGTCGATCAGGTCTTTCATGCTCGGATTGGAAGCATTCGTCTTTGGCTGGACCTTTTTGGTCTTCCCCTTCGATTCTCTCACGTCGTCTTGCCTTTCATGTGCGGGGAGAAGACTAGCAGCTAAACTTCCGGCAATTGAGGCGGCATTGTCCCGACAAAAAATAAGTTCTTGAGCGCGGCGGCAGAAATCTGAGGAGGCGAAAAGGCTTCCGCCGAAGCAGGCCTGCCCATCGAATGACATCACGCGTTAGGATGGTGGAGTAGGGCGCTCGTTCCATGACGGCGTCGGTCCCTGCGCGCGATGAGGCAGGAAATTGGTAGGCCTGGAGGGACTCGAACCCCCAACCAGACCGTTATGAGCGGTCGGCTCTAACCATTGAGCTACAGGCCCCCAAGGGGAGCGCTGTGCCTAGCAGGCGTCGCGGCCGCTGCAAAGACGCCCGGAACCTGTCTTGCTTTTCATGCCGATGAACGGAACCTGCACAGGGGGCTTGAGCGTTTGTTCAGGCTGAAACGGCCAAGGTAGGTCGTGGCTGGCGAACACGCCCGCCCATTGGATTTTGACGGAGACGATGATGACCCGCACTGCACGCGCCATGATGCTGGGCACGGCCCTGATGACCTTGGCCGTTCCCGCCGTCGCCTCCGCACAGGCTCAACCCGGTTCCGCGCCAATGCAGATGCAGATGCACGCCATGGCCCAGCAGCCCGCCCTCAACCTGTCCGCCTATGGCGAAGTCCGCGTCGCGCCGGATCAGGCGACGATCAATTTCGGCGTGGTGACGGAGGCTGTCACGGCTCAGGAAGCCATGGCCCGGAACGCCCAGCAGATGACCCGCGTCGTCGCCGCCCTGCGCCGCGCCGGCATCGCCGAACGCGACATCCAGACCTCGGGTCTGAATCTGTCGGCGCAATACGACTATCAGCAGAACGAGCCGCCCAAGCTGCGCGGCTATCAGGCGTCGAATCGCGTCACCGTCGTCATCAACGACCTGGCCAAGGTCGGCACGACCGCGGACGCCGTGGTCGCGGCGGGCGTCAACCAGATCGACGGCATTTCCTTCGGCCTGAAGAACGCCAAGGCGGCCGAGGATCAGGCTCGCCTGCTGGCCGTGCGCGCCCTGCAGGACAAGGCGCGGCTCTACGCCCAGGCCCTGGGCGTTCAACTGGGCGGGGTGCGCACCCTGACCGAGGGCGGCGGCTATGCCCCCGAACCGCCGCGTCCGATGTACGCCCGCGCCATGGCGATGGACGCCGGAAACGCCTCGACCCCGGTGTCGGCGGGCGAACTGACCGTCCGCATTGACATCAGCGGGACCTACGACATCGGCCGCTGATCGGCTGAATTGAGCGCAAGGGGAGGGGCTGCCGGCGACGGCGGGCCCTTTCTGCCTTTCATTACCGCGCCTTCATTTGACGGTGATCGCGCGCGCCCTATGCTCGCGCTCGGCCGCGCGTGGCCATCTGACTGGACGGCCGCCTTTTTCATGAAACAGTTCTTCCTGACCATGCTCGGCGTCTTTGCCGGGCTTGTGGCCTTCTTCATCGTGCTGCCGATCGCGGCCCTGCTGTTCTTCGCCGCGGCGGCCGGCGCGTCCAAGCCGGCGACGCCCGCCCATACGGTGCTGGAACTGGACCTGCGCGAGGGGCTGACCGACCAGCAGCCGACCAACCCCTTCGCGGTCTTCGGCGGTTCGGGCCTGTCGGTGGTGCATATCGTCGACACCCTGGCCCAGGCCGAGAAGGATTCCAGCGTCAAGGTTCTGCTGGTCCGCGCGCCGGAAGGCGGCATGACGCCCGCCGCCGCCGACGAAGTGCGTCAGGCGATCAACCGCTTCCGCGCCTCGGGCAAGACCGTCATCGCCCACAGCCAGGGCTTCATGCCCGTCGGTGCGGTAGTTTCCAGCTATATGGTCGCGGCCAGCGCCGACCAGTTGTGGATGCAGAATACCGCCAGCTTCCAGGCCGCGGGTCTGTCGACCGACAACATCTTCCTGGGACGCGCCTTCCAGAAATACGGCGTCAAACCCGAGTTCGAGCAGCGCTACGAATACAAGAACGCCGTCAACGAGTTCACGCAGAGCGACTTCACCGCCCCGCACCGGGAGGCGATGACGGCGTGGATGACCTCCATCTACGATGGCGCTCTGGCCAATGTCGCGCGCGACCGCAAGACCACGCCCGAGGCGCTGAAAGCCGTCGTCGAGGCCGGTCCCTATTCGGCCGAACAGGCCCTGTCGCTGAAACTGGTCGACAAGATCGGCCAGGTCGAAGAGGCCGAGGCCGCCGCCAAGGCCAAGGCCGGCAAGGACGCCAAGATCGTCAAGTTCGGCGACTACGCCTCGATGCAGGGCGCGCGCACCGGCTCGGGCAAGTCGGCCATCGCCATCGTCGGCGGCGAGGGCGCGATCATGACCGGGCGCGGCCAGAGCGCCTCGCCCTTCGGCTCGGGCTCGGACATCCGTTCGGACGACACGGCCAAGGCCATCTATGACGCCATCGAGGACAAGAGCGTAAAGGCCATCGTCTTCCGCGTCTCCTCGCCGGGCGGTTCGCCGGAAGCCTCGGAGCAGATCCTGGCCGCCGTGCGTGCGGCCAAGGCGGCGGGCAAGCCGGTGGTGGTGTCCATGGGCGCCTATGCGGCCTCGGGCGGCTATTGGGTCAGTTCGGAAGCGAACTGGATCGTGGCCCAGCCCTCGACCCTGACCGGCTCCATCGGCGTCTTCGGCGGCAAGTTCGTTCTGGCCGACGCCCTGGGCCGCTTCGGCGTCGACATGCGCGGCCTGTCGGTCGGCGGCGACTACGCCTCGGCCTTCTCGCCGTCGCAGAGCTTCGACCAGGGACAGCGCGCCGCCTTCGCCGCCTCGATGGACCGGGTCTATGAGGAGTTCGTGGCCCGCGTCGCGACGGGCCGGAAACTGCCGGTCGAACGGGTGCGCGAGATCGCCCGCGGCCGGGTCTGGACCGGGGCGCAGGGCAAGGCCCTGGGTCTGGTCGACGAACTGGGGGGGCTGAACGAGGCCGTCATCAAGGCCCGCCAACTCGCCAATATCCCGACCAGCGAGTCGGTGCGGTTCAAGCGCTTCCCCACGCCGCAATCGCCGTGGGAAGCCCTGGCCTCGGCGTTCGGCGCCTCGGGCCAGGCGGCCGAGGCCATGATCTCGGTCGGTCGCGTCATGGGCGATCCGGCGGCCCAGGCCATGCTGAACCGGGTCGAGGCCGACCGGATGCGCAGCCGCGGCGCGCTGGTGCTGGCCGATCAACCGGCTTTTTGAAGGGCCCATCCTTCAGAGCCAAGACCCTGACTGATGCGTGATGTCGCAGTCCATTGACCGTTCATGTCGATGGACCGACATTGCGTTTCAGGCGTTCCTTCATCGGCGCGCCACGAAAGGCCGTTCCATGATCCAGTCTGACCCCTTCGCCCAGATCGACTTCAACGCCCGTCGCCGCTCGGGCGGCCTGCTGGCGCCGATCGTCTGGTTCGGCGGTTTGATCGCCACGGCCCTGGCCGTGACGGTGGGTGCGGTTCTGGCTGTGCTGACCGCCGCCGCCGTCGCCGTGATCGCCCTGATCGCCGGCGTGGTCGTCTTCCTGGCCGGCTTCGCCTTCCGCGCCCGCCGCGCGTCCGCCGCTCGCGCCCGTCAGGGCGAGGGCGTAATCGACGCGCACAAGGTCGGCGACACCTGGGTCGCCTACGGCTGGGAACGCGAAGGGCGCTGATCGGGCGTCATGCTGAGCTTCACCGACGCGCCGTCTCCTAATTTCAACGCCCGGCGCGCCCCGCCGGACATGCTGGTGCTGCACTATACCGGCATGCAGACCGCCGAGGGCGCGGTCGCCCGGTTGTGTGATCCCTCGGCCGAGGTCTCGGCCCACTATGTCGTCGACGAGGACGGCTCGGTCCTGCGTCTGGTGCCCGAGGAACGCCGCGCCTGGCACGCCGGTCGCGGGATCTGGCAAGGCGAGACGGATGTCAACGGCGCCTCCATCGGCGTCGAGATCGTCAATCCGGGTCATGAGTTCGGCTATCGCGATTTTCCCGACGTGCAGATCGCGGCGGTGGTCGAACTGATCGCCGACATCCGTTCGCGCTGGACCATCGCCGACGCCCGCATCGTCGGCCATTCCGACACCGCCCCCGACCGCAAGCAGGATCCGGGCGAACTGTTCCCGTGGAAGCGCTTGGCCGAAGCCGGGCACGGCCTGTGGTTCGATCCCGCGCCCGAACGCATCGCCGCCCTGGGGGCCGACCTGTCGCCGGGCGACGAGGGGCTGGGCGTCATCGTCCTGCGCTCGGGCCTGCACCGGTTGGGCTATGGAGTTAAGCCGGGCGGCGAATACGACGACGAGACCCGCCTGACGATCGAGGCCTTCCAACGCCACTGGCGGCCCGACCGCATCGACGGGATCGCCGACGGCGAGACCCGGGCGCGTCTGGTCGGCCTGCTGCAACTGGCTTCGGCGGGCAGCGTCACGGGCGTTCTGGATTGACGCGCGCGCCCAAGACGCGCACTTAGCCCCCGCCAGACGGCCGGGCGGTCGCGGCGAGAGCTTGCTCTTGTCGAGGAAAGTCCGGGCTCCACGGTGAAGAGGCGGCGGGTAACTCCCGCCCGGGGTGACCCGAGGGATAGCGCCACAGAAAGCAAACCGCCTGGGCTTCGGCCCGGGGAAGGGTGAAAGGGTGGGGTAAGAGCCCACCGCGTCGGCGGCAACGTCGGCGGCATGGCAAGCCCCGCCTGGAGCAAGACCGAATAGGGACGTCGCGCGGTTTCGGCCGCAGGGTTCACCGCCCGAGGCGTCCGGGTAGGTCGCGAGAACCGCTCAGCAATGGGCGGTCCAGAGGAATGATCGTCGCCGCCTTTCGGGGCGGAACAGAACCCGGCTTACAGGCCGTCTGGCATATTTTCTTGGGGCCTATCGCCCTTCGGGCTGCTTGAGGCCGTGTTTTAGGCCTACCGGCCTTCGGCCTGCTTGAGGCCGCGTTTGGGCCTACCGGCCTTCGGCTTACTTGAGGCCGTTTTCAGCACCTTTCTGACGCCGTCATCCTCGGGCTTGACCCGAGGATCCAGCGTGGATGCGCGCTCATCCTTGTCAGGGTTCGCGGCGGCGACGTCATTAACCTCTGCGTTGAAAACATGGCGAAAAAAGCGGTCCACAGGCTGTGAATACTCTTGATGTTGCTTGTATGTTCCTGTTTTTGACTTGCTGAAGCGTTCGTCGAACTGCAAATTTGGTTAAAGGGTGTCAACTAATCCCATTGAGGCCCATCTGATCCCATGCTATCCCAAAGCCTCATGAGTAGGGGCTGCGGCCCGACGCATGGTGTTTTCAACGGATTTCAGGGGCGGGCCGAAGGGCTCGATTGGGCAAAGCGTGTTTCTCTCGACCTACGAGAAGCAGCTGGACGGCAAGCGCCGTCTCTTGATCCCCCAGGAATTCCGCACGGCTGAAAACGGCGCTGAACACGGCGTCTTCTGCTTCCCCTCCATCGAAGCCGACTGCCTGGAGGCCGGTGGCGACAAGCTGTTCGCCGAATACCGCGCCGTTATCGAAAGCCTCCCCTTCGGCGACCCCTACCGCTCGGCGCTGGAAGCCTCGATCTTCGGCGAGCAGAAGCCGCTGGCCTATGACTCGGGCGGCCGCATCACTCTGCCGGAGCATCTGTGCGCCGAGGTCGAGCTGTCGGACACGGTCGTCATCTACGGCGTCGGCGAGCGCTTCCAGATCTGGAACAAGGACAAGTGGGCCGCGCACCGCGCCGAGCAGCGCCGCATGGCGCGCGAGGGCCTGAAGCAGTTCGGTGAAATGCGCCGTCAGGCTTCGGCGGCGAAGATCGGGGGCGCGGCATGACCTCTCCGCACGCTCCCGTCCTGCTGGCTGAAGTCCTCGAGGCGCTGAACCCGCAGCCCGGCGATGTCATCATCGACGCCACCTTCGGCGCCGGCGGCTATACCCGCGCCATCCTAGAGCGCGGCGCCCAGGTCATCGGTCTGGATCGCGACCCGACGGTTCAGCCGCATGCCGACGCCGTCGCCGCCGCCTATCCGGGCCAGTTCCAGCTGATCCGCACGCCCTTCTCGGGTCTGGCTGAGGCCTTCGCCGAGAGCGGCAAGGCGAAGCTGGACGGCGCCGTCTTCGACATCGGCGTTTCGTCGATGCAGCTGGATCAGGCCGAGCGCGGCTTCTCCTTCATGCGCGACGGGCCGCTGGACATGCGCATGGGCGACACGGGGCCGACCGCCGCCGACATCGTCAACACCTGGGAACACGGGCCGCTGGCCCATATCTTCAAGCAGTACGGCGACGAACGTCAGTCGGGCCGCGCGGCGACCGCCATCCTGCGTCGCCGTCTGGAGCAGCCGTTCAGCCGCACGCTGGATCTGGCCGCCGTGGTCGAAAAGGCCCTGGGCGGTCGTCGCGGCGCGCCGATCCATCCTGCGACCCGCGTCTTCCAGGCCCTGCGCATCGCCGTCAACGACGAGTTGGGCGAGCTGGAGCGCGGTCTGGAAGCGGCCGAGGCGACGCTGGCGCCTGGCGGGCGTCTGGTCGTGGTCACCTTCCATTCGCTGGAAGACCGCATCGTCAAAGCCTTCCTGACCGAACGCTCCGGTAACGCGCCGGGCGGTTCGCGTCACGCGCCGGTCGCGGTGGAAACCCGCAAGCCCAGCTTCGACCTGATGTTCAAGGGCGCGCGCGAGGCGGGCGAGGCCGAACTGGCCGACAATCCCCGCGCCCGTTCGGCCAAGCTGCGCGCCGCCGTCCGCACTGCGGCGCCGGCCTGGGGCGCGATCGAAGGCATGCGCCGATGATCGCCGTGCCCGTTCCGGTCAAACGCCTGTTCGACTGGAAGGTCCGCGGCGTGCGCTGCGTCGAGATCATCGGCGTGGTCTGCGTCGCCGCCCTGGTCTTCTCCGTCTATATCGCCAAGGCCGCTGCGGCCCGCGAGAGCGCCGAGATCACCCGCATCGAAGGCGACATCGTGGAGAGCCGCCAGCGCGTCCGCCTGCTGCGCGCCGAGGCGACCCGGCTGGAGCAGCCTGCCCGGCTGGAGGCCCTGTCGCGCGAAATCGGCCTGGGACCCGTCGATGTTCGCCGTCAGGCTGTCGAAGCCGGTCTGCCTGCCATCGCCCCCCCCGTCGCTGTCGCCTCCGCGCCGGTCGTCGCTGCGCCCGCTGCACCGGTCGCGCCGGCCGCAGCGCCTGTCGCCGTTCCCGCGCCTGTGGTCGGGGAGGCTCTGCATTGAGCGTTCACCATCATCACGGCATGGACTATCGCCGTCCCGCGCCGGGCCGTCCGCAGCCGCGCGCCCAGGGGCCGTCGGTCGGCGGTCTGTTCGCCGCCTGGGGGCGCTGGGTCGCCTCCTGTGTCTGGTGGATGGAGCATTCGTTCGAGCGCGCCCGCGCCGACGGCCGTCCGGAAGAAGACACCCGCGTCCGCATCTTCCTGATCCTGGCGGTGTTCTCGGCGGTCTTCGCCTGTCTGGCGCTGGGCGCGGCGCACGCCGCCCTGTTCGCGCCGCGCGGCGGATCGGGCGTGGGCTTCAACCCGAACGCCCTGACACGCGCCGATCTGGTGGATCGCAACGGCCAACTGCTGGCCACCAACATCACCCACTACGGCCTCTATATCGATCCGCGCGAAATCTGGGACCCGGCCGCCGCCAAGGTCGAGCTGCGCCGCGCCCTGCCGCGCGTCTCGGCCAAGCGTCTGGATCGCGTGCTGGACGGCGAGCGTCGCCTGGTCGTGCTGAACGGCCTGACCCCGTCCGAGCGTCGCGCGGTTCACGCCCTGGCGCTGGGCGGCGTTTCGTTCGAGCCCGAGGACCGCCGCGTCTATCCGCTGGGGAGTTCCGCGGTTCACCTGATCGGCCGCTCCGATACGGGCGGCGAGGGCGTGTCCGGTTCGGAACTGGCCTTCGACAAGGAAATCCGCGCGGCGGGCGCCGCCGGCGAGGACTTCCAGCTGTCGATCGACCTGCGGGTGCAGGGCGTGGTTGAGAACGAGCTGGCCGCCGCCGCCGAGGCCGCCGGGGCCAAGGGCGCCGTCGCCGTCGTCACCGACGTCCAGACCGGCGAGGTCCTGGCCATGGCCAGCTGGCCGACCTACGACGCTAACCGCCGCAACGCCGCGCCCGAGGAGGCGTTGCTGAACCGCGTCACCTCGGCCCACTATGAAATGGGCTCGGTGTTCAAGAGCTTCACCGTCGCCGCCGGCATCGACACCGGGCGGGCCGACATGAACACCCTATTCGACGCCTCGCAGGCGCTGCAGATCGGCAAGCGCCGCATCAAGGACTTCCACGCCACCAACAAGGTGCTGACGCTGGAAGAAGTCTATCTGCACTCGTCCAACATCGGCACCTCGCGTCTGGCCGTCGAAATGGGCGGCGACGTGATGCGCGACTACTTCCAGCGACTGGGTCTGCTGGACGCCGCGCCGATCGAGCTGAAGGAATCGGCCCGACCCTCGCACGTCCGCAAGTGGGACGACTCGACCCTGGCCTCGCTGTCCTTCGGTTACGGCATCATGGTCACGCCGATCCAGTATGTGGCCGCCTATGGCGCCCTGGCCAACGGCGGGCGCTACATCCCCCTGACCCTGCGCAAGGGCGGCCTGCCCAACGCCCAGGCGCGTCGGGTCGTCTCGCCCGAGACCTCGGCCACCATGCTGGACCTGATGCGCCGCAATGTGACGCGCGGTTCGGGCCGGTTCGCCGAAGCGGCGGGCCTGCGGGTCGGCGGCAAGACCGGCTCGGCCAACAAACTGGTCAACGGCCGCTATGACCCGACCCACGCCGTCGGCTCCTTCGCCGCCGTCTTCCCCGCCGACGGCCCGGTGACGGCCAAGCGCTATACGATCTTCGTTCTGGTGGACGAGCCCTCCTCCTATCCGCGCACCGGCGGCTATGTCGCCGCGCCCGCTGTCGGCCGCATCGCCGACCGCATCGCCCCCTTCCTGGGCGTCGAGCGCAAGGCCGACCGCTGGTCCACCGCGCTCGGCGAAAAGATCCCCGAGTTCCAGGACGTCGAGGGCGACGGCCGATGAGCGTGCCCCAATCCTCCCTGCGCCTGTCCGAACTCCTGCGCCGCGACCTGAGCTCGGACCCCGAGATCACCGCCATCACCGCCGACAGCCGCAAGGTCGTGCCGGGGGCCCTGTTCGTGGCCCTGCCGGGGTCGGCCGCCGACGGCCGCGCCTTTATTCCGCAAGCCCTGGCCAAGGGCGCCGCCGCCATCCTGGCGCCGACCGACACCCCCGCCGGCGCGGCGCCCCTGCTGGTCGCCTCGGGCGACGTGCACCGGGCCTATGCCCTGGCCGCGCGCAGCTTCTACGGCGCCCAGCCCAAGACCTGCGTCGCCGTCACCGGCACCAACGGCAAGACCTCGGTCGCCAACTTCTGCCGCCAGATCTGGGCCGGCCTGGGCCTCAAGTCGGCCAGCATGGGCACGTTGGGCGTGGTCGGTCAGAAGGGCGACAGGACCTACGCCCTGACCGGCCCCGGCCTGACCAGCCCCGACGCCGCCGAGGCCGCGCGCCTGCTGGCCGAACTGGCCGCCAAGGAGGTGACCCACCTGGCGCTGGAAGCCTCGTCGCACGGCATCGACCAGCGCCGTCTGGACGGGGTGGCCATCCGCGCCGCCGGCTTCACCAACCTGACCCAGGACCACCTCGACTATCACGGCACCATGGCCGAATACCGCGCCGCCAAATTGCGCCTGTTCGAGGCCCTGCTGCCGCGCGGCCGCACCGCCGTCCTGAACGCCGATTCCGACGCCTATTCGGCCTTCGCCTCGGCCTCGATCATGGCCGGGCTCGGCGTCATGGGCGTGGGCGAGCGCGGGCGCGACCTGTCCCTGATCGCGCGCCGGGCGACGCCGGAAGGCCAGCGCCTGACCATCGACGCGCGCGGCCGCATCTACGACATCCTGCTGCCGCTGGCCGGCGCCTTCCAGGCCTCGAACGCCCTGGTGGCGGCGGGCTTGTGCATCGCCGGCGGCGAAGACCCTGATCGCGTCATACCGGCGATGGAGTTCATCCAGGGCGCGCAAGGCCGCCTGCAGCGCATTCCGGGCGAAGGCTCGCGCGGCGGCGAGGTCTATGTCGACTACGCCCACACGCCCGATGGTCTGGAGACGGTGCTGAAAGCCCTGCGGCCCCACGCGACGGGCCGTCTGATCGTCGTCTTCGGCGCCGGCGGCGACCGCGACCGCGCCAAGCGTCCGATGATGGGCGAGATCGCCGGTCGTCTGGCCGACGTGGCCATCGTCACCGACGACAATCCGCGCTCGGAAGACCCCGCCGCCATCCGCGCCCAGGTCCGCGTCGGCTGCCCCGACGCGCTGGAGATCGGCGACCGCCGCGAGGCCATTCATCACGCTGTATCGCTGATGCGCGAAGGAGATGTGGTGGTGATCGCCGGAAAAGGGCATGAACAGGGACAGATCGTCGCCGGGGTGATCCATCCCTTCGACGACGCCACCGAAGCGACCGAAGCCCTGCGCGATCATGCCTGACACCCAAACGCCGCTCTGGACCGCCGAAGCCATCGCCTCGGCGACCGGGGGCCAGCTTCACGGACCCGATGCAGACGTCTCGGGCCTGACCTACAACAGCCGCGAGATCGCGCCCGGGGACCTGTTCCTGGCCCTGCACGGCGCGCGCGACGGGCATGAGTTCGCCGCCGCCGCCTTCGCCGCCGGGGCCGCCGTCGCCCTGGTCGACCGGCCGGTCGAGGGCGGGCCTTACGTTCTGGTGCCCGACACCCTGAAGGGGCTGGAAGCCCTGGGCGTCGCCGCCCGCGAGCGCGCGCGCCTGCGCGGCGCCGTCACCGGCAGCGTCGGCAAGACCAGCGTGACCCAGGCGATCAAGGCGGGCCTCGACCTTGCCGGTTCCGCGCACGCCTCGATCAAGAGCTACAACAACCATATCGGCGTGCCGCTGACCCTGGCGCGGATGCCGCATGGCACCCAGCGCGCCGTGTTCGAGATCGGCATGAACGCGCCCGGCGAGATCGGGCCGCTGTCGAAGCTCGTCCGTCCCCACGCCGCCTGCGTCACCACGGTCGGCCCGGTCCATATCGAGGCCTTCGCCGACGGCGAGGCGGGCGTGGCGCGCGAGAAGGCTGCCATCTTCGAGGGGCTGGTCCCCGGCGGCGTCGCCGTGGTCAACGCCGACAACGCCTATTCCGATCTGGTGCGTCAGGCGGCGGTCGATGCCGGGGCCGTGGTGCAGACGTTTGGCTCGGGCGCGGGCGCCGACGCCCGCCTGCTGGGCTTCAAGGCCGACGCCGAGGGCGCGCGCGTCACCGCCGAGATCGATGGTCATCGCCTCGAATACCGTCTGGCCCAGTCGGGCGTGCATTGGGGGCTGAACAGCCTGTGCGTCATCCTGATGCTGCGGGCGCTGGACGTGTCGCTGGACACGGCCTTGCAGGCCCTGGCCGGGTTCCAGCCGCTGGCGGGACGCGGCCAGATGAAGACCGTCGCCATCCCCGGCGGCGCCTTCACCCTGATCGACGAGAGTTACAACGCCAATCCGCTGTCGATGAAGGCGGGCTTCCTCAGCCTGGGGGCCAGGCCGGTGCCCGAGGGCGGTCGCCGCATCGTCGTCCTGACCGACATGCTCGAACTGGGCGAACACAGCCGCGGCCTGCACGAAGGCCTGATCCAGCCCATCGCCGCCGCCGGCTTGGACCTGGTCCACGCGGCGGGCATGGAGATGCGCCGCCTGCATGACGCCCTGCCGCCCTCGCGGCGCGGCCTGTGGCGCGCCACCGCCGCCGAACTGGCCGCCGAAGCCGGCAAGCTGGTCGCGCCCGGCGACATCGTCATGGTCAAGGGCTCGAACGGGTCGAAGGCGTCGTTGGTCGCGGCCGCGCTTGCGAACCTGGCGATTGACGGCGAAGGCAATAACCCCTCAAGCAGCGTCGCGCCGCGCGCGACGCGATAGGGTCACTCAAGAATGTTCTACCTGCTCTACCTCTACTACGCCGACGTCGCGCAGGAATATCCGCTGCTGCACCTGATCCAGTATCAGACGGTGCGCGTCGCCCTGGCCATGGCCACGGCCATGATCGTCGCGGTGGCCATGGGCAGCCGCTTCATCAACTGGATGCGCGCGCGGCAGGGCAAGGGCCAGCCGATCCGCGACGACGGCCCGATCTCTCACCTGTCCAAGGTCGGCACCCCCACCATGGGCGGGCTGATGATCCTGGCGGGCATCGGCGTGGCGGTCTTCCTGTGGGGCGATCTGACCAACCCCTATATCTGGATCGTCTCGGCCGTGACCGCCGCCTTCGGGGTGTTGGGCTTCGTTGACGACTACGCCAAGGTGTCCAAGCAGACCTCGGCCGGCCTGACTTCGAAACAGAAGCTGGCGGCCCAGACGGTCATTTCCGTCATTGCGGGCGTCCTAACCGTACTGTGGATGACCCATTCGCCGACCTCGCCGGGGCTCGAGACCTCGATCGCCTTCCCCTTCCTGAAGGCGGTCCTGCTGAACATCGGCTGGTTCTATGTGATCTTCGCCGCCTTCACGATCGTCGGCTTCTCCAACGCCGTGAACCTGACCGACGGTCTGGACGGCCTGGCCATCGTGCCGGTGATGATGGCGGCGGGCGCCTTCGGCATCATCAGCTATCTGGTCGGCAACTTCGTCTTTGCCGAGTATCTGCAGGTCCACCACGTGCCCGGTTCGGGCGAGTTGGCCGTCTTCTGTGCCGCCATGATCGGCGGGGGCATGGGCTTCCTCTGGTACAACGCCCCCCCGGCCAAGATCTTCATGGGCGACACCGGTTCGCTGGCTCTGGGCGGCGCGCTCGGCTCGATCGCCGTGGCCACCAAGCACGAGCTGGTGCTGGGCATCGTCGGCGGCCTGTTCGTGGTCGAGGCGGCCTCGGTCATGATCCAGGTCGGCTACTTCAAGCTGACCGGAAAGCGCATCTTCCTGATGGCGCCGATCCACCACCATTTCGAGAAGATGGGCTGGCCGGAATCGACCGTGGTCATCCGCTTCTGGATCGTCGCCGCCATGCTGGCGCTGCTCGGTCTGGCCACGCTGAAGCTGCGATGACGGCCTTCTCCTCTGCGTCATCCTCGCCCCTGTGGCGAGGATCCAGACCCTCGACGTTCGACGTTGAGACAGGACGGCTGACGTCGGTGTCTCTGGATTCTCGGGACAAGCCCGAGGATGACGGAGGTCAGGGGTGATCCCGGTTCCCGGTTTCGAGGGGCGTCGTGTTGCGGTCTTCGGCCTGGGCCGTTCCGGGATCACCGCCGCACGCGCGCTTCAGGCTGGCGGCGCCGTCCCTGTCCTGTGGGACGACGGCGTCTCGGGCCGGATGCAGGCCGAGGCCGAGGGCTTCGTGGTCGAGGACCTGACCCGCGCCGACTGGTCCAGCTTCGCCGCCCTGGTCCTGTCGCCCGGCGCGCCCCTGACCCACCCCAGGCCGCACTGGACCGTCGAGCGCGCCCATGCGGCGGGCGTGCCGGTCATCGGCGACATCGAACTGTTCGCTCGCGCCCTAGCCGCCTTGCCGAGTGAGGCGCGCCCCCGCGTCGTCGCCATCACCGGCACCAACGGCAAGTCGACCACGACGGCCCTGATCGGCTGGGTGCTGAAGTCCGCGGGCCTGACCGTGCATATCGGCGGCAATATCGGCATCGGGGTTTTGGCGCTGCCGCAGCCGACGCCAGAGGCCGTCTATGTCATCGAGGTCTCGTCCTATCAGCTAGACCTGACCACCAGTTTCGCGCCCGACGTGGCCATCCTGACCAACATCAGCCCTGACCATCTGGATCGTCACGGCGGCATGGAAGGCTATGTCGCCGCCAAGCGCCGCATCTTCCAGGCGCAGGGCGACGAGGCGCTGGCGCTGGTTGGCGTGGACGAGGCCTGGGGGCGGGGGATTGCAGCGGACCTGCGGGCGCAGGGGCGGCGGGTCGAAACCGTCGCAACCGGTCCTTCTCCCCTTGCGGGAGAAGGTGGCAGGCGAAGCCTGACGGATGAGGGGTCTCTCTCCCGATCCGAAAGCGTGCTTGAATCTTCTGTCGGCGCAACCCCTCATCCGGCCCCTTCGGGCCCACCTTCTCCCGCAAGGGGAGAAGGGTATGTGGCCGCGCCCGGTTCTCTCTCCTGCAAAGGCCAGCCCGTCGCCGACCTCTCCGCCGCCCGCTCTCTGCCCGGCCGTCACAACGCCCAGAACGCCGCCTTCGCCTATGCCGCCGCCCGCGCGCTCGGCGGGTCGCATGACGCGGCGGTCCAAGGCCTGCTCACCTTCCCCGGTCTGGCGCACCGGATGGAGGCCGTGGGCCGTTTGGGTTCGGTGCGCTTCATCAACGACTCCAAGGGCACCAACGCCGACGCCGCGCGTCAGGCCCTGGCCTCCTATCCCTCCGTCTTCTGGATCGCGGGCGGCAAGGCCAAGGAGGGCGGCATCGACAGTCTGCGCGACCTCTTCCCCCACGTCGCCAAGGCCTATCTGATCGGCGAGGCCGCCGACGCCTTTTCTGTCACCCTGTCTGACACGCCGCACGTCGTCGCCCACACCATGGAACGCGCGGTCGAATTGGCCGCCGCCGACGCCGCCAAGGCCGGCGGCGACCAGGTCGTCCTCCTGTCCCCCGCCTGCGCCAGCTTCGATCAGTTTCCCGATTTCGAGGTGCGGGGCGAAGCCTTCCGCGCCGCCGTGCTGGCGCTCGGCGCCCAGCCTGAGCCCGCCGCATGAGCCAGAGCTACAGCCACCCGTTTTCGCGCAATGATCAGAGCCTGATCGCGCGCTGGTTCTGGACCGTGGATCGCGGCCTGCTGGGCGCGGCCCTGACGCTGGTGGCCCTGGGCGTGTCGCTCAGCTTCGCCTCCAGCCCCGCCGCCATTCTGGCCGACGAGTCGATCACCGATCCCTTCCACTATTCCTGGCGGATGATCGTCTGGGCCTCGATGGGCACGACCTTGATGCTGACCACGTCGCTGCTGTCGCCGCGCGGGGTGCGGCGCATCGCGGTGCTGGCCCTGTTCGGGGCCATTGTGGTCATGGCGGCGCTGCCCTTCATCGGCGACACGGTGAAGGGCGCCGCGCGCTGGGTGAACCTGGGGCCGTTCAGCCTGCAGCCGTCCGAGTTCGCCAAACCGGGCCTGATCATCTTCGCCGCCTGGATGTTCGCCGAGGCCCAGAAGGGGCAGGGGGTTCCCGGCGTCAGCATCGCCTTTGGCCTTTGGGCCCTGACCGTCGGTCTGCTGCTGATCCAGCCCGACATCGGCCAGACCCTACTGATCACCACCACCTTCATGGCCGTCTTCTTCATGGCCGGGGTGCCGCTGAAATGGGTCGCCGTCATCGCCGCCATGGGCGCGGGCGGGGTGGTGTCGCTGTATTTCATGTTCAGCCACATGCGCGACCGCCTCAGCCGCTTCATGTCGCCCGAGACGACGGACACCCACCAGATCGACAAGGCGTCCGAAGCCATCCGTGCCGGCGGTCTGGTCGGGCGTGGCATCGGCGAGGGGGTGATGAAACGTTCGGTCCCCGACCTGCACACCGACTTCATCTATTCGGTCGGCGCCGAGGAGTTCGGCCTGGTTCTCAGCCTGATCCTGATCGGCCTCTACGCCTTCATCGTCATTCGCGGCATGCGCCGGGCGATGAAGCTGAACGACCCGTTCGAGCAGACGGCCGCAGCGGGCCTGTTCATGCTGATCGGGCTGCAGGCCTGCATCAATGTCGCGGTGAACCTGAATCTGATCCCGACCAAGGGCATGACGCTGCCCTTCATCAGCTATGGCGGCTCGTCCATGATGGCCATGGGGCTGACCATGGGGTTCGCCCTGGCCCTGACCCGACGCCGTCCTGGGGCCTATGAGCCAGGCTCCAACATTTCGCCGCCGCGCCGTCGCCTGCTGCCGTAAGAGAGTGCCTGCCATGAACAAGGTCTGCGTCGTCGCCGCCGGAGGCACTGGGGGCCACATGTTCCCCGCCGAGGCTCTGGCCCGCGAACTGGCGTCGCGCGGCTGGCGCGTGGTGCTGGCGACCGACCGCCGGGGCGAGCAGTACGCCCACGCCTTTCCGGCCGAGGAGCGTCTGGCGCTGGACGCGGCCACCGGCTCCGGCCCCGTCGGCCTGTTGAAGGCGGGTCTGGCCATCCTGCGCGGGGTGGGGCAGGCCAAGTCGGCGTTCAACCGGCTGGACGCCGACGTGGTGGTGGGCTTCGGCGGCTATCCGTCCGCCCCGGCCCTGGTCGCGGCCATTCTGCAAAAGCGCCCGACCCTGATCCACGAACAGAACGCGGTCCTGGGCCGCACCAACCGGATGCTGGCCCCCCGCGTGGGCGGCGTGGCCTCGGCCTTTCCGACGCTCGGCCGCGCGCCCGAGCCGGTGAAGGCCCGCGCCCAGGTCGTCGGCAACCCGGTGCGTCCCGACATCCGCGCCCTGTTCGACCGCGCCTATGCGGCCCCCGCCGACGGCGGCCCGATCCACGTCCTGGTGACCGGCGGCAGCCAAGGCGCCCGCATCCTGTCCGAGACCGCGCCCCGCGCCCTGGCGGCCCTGCCCGAGGCGATCCGCGATCGGCTGAAGGTGCAGCAGCAGTCGCGCCCCGAGACGCTGGAGAGCGCCCGTCAGATCTATCTCGACGCCGGCATTCAGGCCGAGGTCGCCCCCTTCTTCCGCGACATGGCCGACCGCCTGTCGAAGGCGCATCTGGTCATCGGCCGCGCCGGGGCCTCGACCTGTTCGGAGCTGGCGGTCGCGGCCCTGCCGTCCGTGCTGATCCCGCTCAAGATCGCCATGGACGACCACCAGACCCTGAACGCTCGCGCCCTGTCCGAAGCGGGCGCTGCCCGCGTCATCGCCGAGGACGATCTGACGGTCGCCGGTCTGACCGCAGCCCTGACAGACATCTTGTCGGACCCGGCGAAGCTGGCCGCCATGTCCGCCGCCGCGCGCTCCGTCGCCATTCCCGACGCCGCCGCTCGTCTGGCCGATCTGGTCGAGGCGGCGGCCTGAATTTCCCCCTTCCCCCTCGAGGGGGGAAGGGCCGGGGATGGGGGTGAGGGCTCAATGCTCACCGGAGGGACGCGTGAGACTCTGTCGCAGCGTCTCTCGCGCCAAAACTTAGGAAATGGCTCGCCTCCACCCCCACCCAACCCTCCCCCCTCGAGGGGGAGGGCTTTGTCCGGGATGACGTAGCCTTACGCCCCAGCTAGGCTGCATCCATGCCCCAGTTCGTCATCGACCTGACCCACTCCGTTTTCGCCCTGTGGAATCAGTTCCACTGGCTGCCCGAATGGGCCGTGATCTCGATTATCACCGTCGTCTTCGTCTTCATCGGCTGGGCCGCGAACCAGGTGGTCTTCGCCCTGCTGAAGCTGGCCGTGCGCAACCGCGACGTCTTCTGGAAGGGGATGCTGGGTCGAGCCCGGCTCAAGGTCCGGATCGCCGTGATGATCATCGCCCTGGCCCTGGCGGTGACGGTCTCGCCCCTGGACCCCGAGCCGTCGCTGTTCATCCGGCGCACCCTGCTGTTCGGCTTCATCCTGGTGTGCGGCTGGATGCTGGCGGGCGCGGTGGACATGGGGGCCATCGTCCATCTGAAGAAGTTCAACATGGACACGGAGGACAACCTCCTGGCCCGCAAGCACGTCACCCAGACGCGCATCCTGCAGCGGGTCGCGGCCATTCTGATCGGTCTGATCACCCTGGGTCTGGCGCTTCTGACCATTCCAGGGGTGAAGCAGTGGGGTCTGTCGTTGCTGGCCTCGGCGGGCGTGGTGGGCATCGTCGCCGGTCTGGCGCTGCAACCCTTCCTGACCAATCTGCTGGCTGGCATCCAGATCGCCACGGCCCAGCCGATCCGCCTGGACGACGCCGTCATCGTCGAAGGGGAGTGGGGCCGGGTCGAGGAGATCACCTCGACCTACGTCGTGGTCAAGCTGTGGGACTGGCGGCGGATGATCCTGCCGCTAACCTATTTCATCCAGAAGCCGTTCCAGAACTGGACCCGCGACAATTCCAGCCTGATCGGCGTCGCTTTCCTCTATGTCGACTACGAGGCGCCCATAGACCGGCTGCGGGTCAAGCTGGAGGCCATCGCCCACGCCTCGCCCCACTGGGACGGCGACGTGGTGGCCCTGCAGGTGACGGACATCACCGAACGGGTCGCCCAGGTCCGCTGCCTGACCAGCGCCAGGAACGCCTCGCTGGCCTTCGACTTGCGCTGCGAGGTGCGCGAGAAGATGCTGGCCTTCATGCGAGATGAATGTCCGCAAGCCCTGCCGAGGGACCGGGTGGACCTGGATCGGAATGACCGCGGAATTCTCCCTCCCCGAAACGGGGAGGGTGGCTGAGCTATCTTCTTTCACGCCGTCATCCTCGGGCTTGACCCGAGGATCGGGTTGTCCGCCTACGCAACGTCGGCAAGGTCGAGCACGCGCCTACGCTCGACCCTCGGGTCAAGCCCGAGGATGACGGCGGTGGGGTGCGGGGAGGGAGAAACTCAGTCCTTCATCCGTTCGCGCCCGATCCGCACTGCGTCGCCCGTGCTGACTGCATCGGTCGGACCAGCCTCCGTCCCACAGGCCACGGCCGCCAGTTCCGCCGCGTCCCCGCCGGGCGCAATGGCGTAGGGCGGGGCGTTTTCCGGCGTGATGGGCCCCTCCGTCCCGTCAACCTTCAGCGAGGCGAAGTCCAGCCGGTCCGCCGTCTGCGCCGCGCAGTCGAACCGCCACCAGGACCAGCCGCCGGAATAGGCGACGCCGCCGATGACCATGTCTTCTTCGCTGATTTGCAGCGAGCGCATCCGCACGCTTGAGTTCCCGGGGGCGCCGTCCGGCGTGATCGAGGCCGCGTCGGCGAAGATCACGAACCGGCCCACGCCGGTCAGGACCAGGGCGTGGTCCTGACCGACCGCCGCTGTCGCCAGCAGGGTCGAGGCGGCGATTGTCGCCGCCGTAAGGGCTCGCTTCATCCGGGCATCCCGTGTTTCGTTAACCGCGTCCGCCAACCGCCCGTTGAGGCGGCGCGTGTACAGACAAGCCATGTATCAGGAGCCGCTCGGAGTCGATCTCGCCACCGCCTCGCCCGACCGGCGTCGGCGCGAACGTCGCCCGTTCCGCCAGACGCGCCGACCGGAAGAGCGCGTCCGCATCCTGGGCGAAACTGTCGACCTGATGCGGCCCGAGGAGGTGCTGCTGCACGTCGAGTCCTGCATTGAGGCGGGCCAGCGCAGCATCATCGCCAACCACAATCTGCACAGCCTGTATCTCTTGCCCCGCACGCCGGGGATGCGCCGGCTGTACGACATGGCCGAGGTGGTGGAGCTGGATTCCGCGCCCCTGATCCACTTCACCCGGCTGCTGGGGCTGCACAGCCGACCCTTCCACCGCTGCACCTATCTGGACTGGCGCGACCAGTTCTGGAGCCTGGCCAACCGCAAGAGCTGGCGCGTCCTCTATGTCGGCGGCGCCGAAGGGGTGGCGACCACGGCGGCGGAACGTCTGGGCGGGCGCTATCCGGGGGCGGTGATCAGCGGCCTGTCCGGCTATTTCGACGCTGCGCCGGGATCGCTGGGCAATACCGCCGTTTTGGCCGCCATCGTCGAGTTCCAGCCGGACATCCTGTTCGTCGGCATGGGCATGCCGCGTCAGGAGCTGTGGATCGCCGACAACATCGAGGCCCTCCCTCAGGCCGTCATCCTGCCGGTCGGCGCGGCCTTCGATTATGAGGCCGGGGTTCAGAAGGCGGCGCCCCGCTGGATGGGACGGCTGGGCGTTGAATGGCTGTTCCGCCTGTTTGCCGACCCAAAACGCCTGTTCGCCCGCTACTGCGTCGAGCCCTGGTTCCTGATCGGCCCGGCCCTGGGCGACGTGCGCGCGGCGATGCAGCGCAAGAAGCGCTGAATTCTGGGCGCCTCGCTCAGCCGTCGCAATGACGCTGGCTGAGGCCCTGAATTCCCACGACTTCGTCTGAAACCGACGGGATCGACCTGACGCGTCTCCCTATGCCCCCATACTGGTCAAGGCGTCGGGTTCGTGGCGCGCTGACACGGAGACCGCCGCGCTGATTTCAGACTATTCAGACGAATTGGACTCTGTTTTTTGCGCCCGCATCGAACAGACGCTTCCGACTAAGCCGCCACGATCTGTTCGGCCTGGTTCAGGTTGACGCTGACCAGCTGACTCATGCCGCGCTCGGGCATGGTGACGCCGTAGAGGCGGTCCATCCGGCTCATGGTCACCGGGTTGTGGGTGATGACGATGAAGCGGGTGTCGGTGCGCGAGCGCATTTCGTGCAGCATCCGGCAGAAGCGGTCGACGTTGGCGTCGTCCAGCGGCGCGTCCACCTCGTCCAGCACGCAGACGGGCGCCGGATTGGCCAGGAAGACGCCGAAGATCAGCGCCGCCGCCGTCAGGGCCTGTTCGCCGCCGCTCATCAGGCTCATCACCGACAGCCGCTTGCCGGGCGGGCAGGCGTAGATTTCCAGACCGGCTTCCAGCGGATCGTCGCTCTCGACCAGCTTCAGTTCCGCCTGACCGCCGCCGAACAGGGCCTCGAACAGGGCCTTGAAGTTGGCGTTGATGACGTCGAAGGCCGCCACCAGCCGTTCGCGGCCCTCGGCGTTCAGTTCGTCGATGCCGTCGCGCAGCTTGGCGATCGCCTGGGTCAGGTCGATGCGTTCCGACTTCATGGCGCCCAGACGCTCGCCGTATTCGGCGGCCTCTTCCTCGGCGCGCAGGTTGACGGCGCCCAGGGCCTCGCGCTCGCGCTCCAGCCCGGACAGCAGGCTTTCGGCGCCGGCCGTGTCCGGCGGGCGGGCGATGGCGTCGTCGAGCAGCTTCTGGCCCAGTTCGTCCGGCGACATCTGCGCCGTCTCGCGCAGGGTGGCTTCAGCCTCGACGAGACGTTCAGAAGCGGCCTCGGCGCGGACGGCCAGACCGGCGCGGGCCTCGCGCGCGGCTCCGGCGGCGGCCTCAGCGGCGCGGCTGGCGCGGTCGCTTTCGCCCGCCGTGGTTTCGGCCAGGCTGAGGGCCTCAGCTGAGGCGCTCTTGCGCGTCTCGGCGGCGATCAGGGCGTCCATCAATGTGCCGCGCTGTTCGGCGAAACCTTGCGGCGCGATCTCGGCCTGCTTCAACTGGGCGGCGGTCTTGTCGGCGTCCTTGCCCAGGGCGGCGACGCGGGCGGCGCTTTCCTTGGACCGTCCGGCCCAGCCCTCCTGGGCGCGGCTCAGGCTGCCCAGACGCTGTTCGCGCCCGGCGCGGTCTCTAGCTTCCTCGTCGCGGGTCGAGCGGGCGGTCTGGGCCGCTTGCCGGGCCGCGTCGGCATTGAGGCGGGCGGCGGCCAGTTCGTCGCGCAGCCCGGCGATCGTCTCGGACGGGGCATCGACGCTCTGAGCGGCCTCCAGCGCGGCCTTGGCCTCGGCCACTTCGCCGTCCAGGCGGGCGACGGTTTCGTCCAGCGCCTGGGCGCGGGCTTCGCGGCGGGTCTGGTCGCGCATCAGGCTTTCGACCCGGTCGCGACCGGCGGTCACGGCCTTGTCGGCGGCGAAGGGCTTGAGGCGAGCGGTCTTCACCGTCTCTTCCGCCGCGCGGAAGGCCTCGGTGGCGGCCTTCTGAGCCGTCTGGGCCGCTTCCAGCGCGGGCTTGCCGGTGTCGATCTCGGCTTCCAGCTCGGCCAGCCGCGTGCGCTGCGCCAGTCGCACGGCGGCCGGACGCGGGGCCTCGGCGCGGCTGACGAAGCCGTCCCAGCGATAGAGGTCGCCTTCCACCGTCACCAGGCGTGCGCCTGGAGGCAATTGTTTGGCCAGGCGCGGCGCATCGGACTGGCTGGCGACGACGCACAGGGCCAGACGGGCGGACAGTTCGCCGGGCGCGGTCACATGAGCGGCCAGCGGGGCCACCCCCTCGGGCCAGACGGACGAGGGCGCGTCGGCGCCCGCCCAGTGGGCGGCGGCGCGGGCGTCCAGCGCCGCGTCCAGATCGTCGCCGAGGGCAGCGGCCAACGCGGCCTCATAGCCCTTGGCCGCTGACACCTTGTCCAGCGCGGGCGGATGGTCGCGCTTGCCGGTGACCAGCAGCTGGGCAAGGCCCCGCGCCTCGGTCTGCAACCGACCCAGACGGTCCTCGGCGGCGCGAGCATTGGTGCGGGCCTCGGCCTCGACGCGGGCCAGATCGCCACGCGCAGCCTCGGCGGCCTCGACGGCTTCTCGGGCGGCGGTCAGTTCGGCCTGCGCTGTCTCCAAGGCGGTGCGAGCGGTCGCCAGTTCCGGCGTTTCCAGCGGGCCGAGGGCCTCGCGCTCGCGCTTGGCCTGTTCGAACTGGCCGACGACGCGGGCCAGACGGGTCTCGGCGTCGCGCTTGCGAGCGGTTTCGGCGTTGGCGCGGGCCTCGACGGCGGCCAGGGTTCCGGCCAGGCGTTCGACCTCGCCGTCGGCGGCCTTGCGGGCGTCCTCGGCGGTCAGCAGCGCCTTTTCCAGCTCCGGCCCGCGCTCGGGGGCGGCGGCGATCTCGGCCTTCAGTTTCGTCAGTTCGTGGTCCAGCCGGTCCAGTTCGCGCTGAGCGTCGGCGGCCATGCGTTCTTCGCGCTCGACGTCGGCGGCGATCCGCGCCGCCTCGGCCTTCAGCCGGTCGACCTCGGCGCGGGCGGCCTGTTCGGCCATGTCGAGGCGGTCGCGTTCCAGCGTGGCGCGGTGCAGCAGGGCGCCGGCCACGGCGTCTTCCTCGCGCGCGGGCTTCATCGCGTCTTGCGCCTTCAGGGCGTCGGCCTCGGCCTTGGTCGCGGCGGCGGTCGCCTCGGCCACGGCGCGGTCGGCGTCGCGCAGCTCCTGCGCCGCCGTCTCGGCCGCCGCCTTGGCGTCGTTCCAGCGCACGAACAGCAGGGCGGCCTGCAGGGCGCGGATCTCGGCCGAGATCTTCTTGTACTTCTCGGCCTGACGCGCCTCGCGCTTCAGCCGGTTCAGCGCCGTCTCCAACTCGCGGCCGATGTCGTCCAGCCGGTCGAGGTTGGTCTCGGCGGCCTTGAGCCGCAGTTCGGCCTCGTGGCGGCGGGTGTGCAGACCGGCCACGCCGCCGGCCTCTTCCAGAATCCGCCGCCGGTTCTGCGGCTTGGCGGCGATCAGTTCGGAGATCTGGCCCTGACGCACCAGGGCGGGTGAGTTGGCCCCGGTCGAGGCGTCGGCGAACAGCAGTTGGACGTCGCGGGCGCGGACCTCCTTGCCGTTGATGCGATAGGTCGAGCCCTGGCCCCGGTCGATGCGGCGCGAAACCTCGAGCACCGGACTGTCGGTAAAGGGCTGGGGCGCGCGCTTCTGGGCGTTGTCGATGGTCAGGACGACTTCGGCGTGGCTGCGCGGCGGTCGGCCCGCGGCGCCGGCGAAGATGACGTCGTCCATGCCCTGGCCGCGCATGGCCTTGGCCGAGTTGGCGCCCATGACCCAGCGCAGGCTTTCCAGCACGTTGGACTTGCCGCAGCCGTTCGGCCCGACCACGCCGGTCAGGCCGGACTCGATCTGAACTTCCGCCGCGTCGACGAAGGATTTGAAGCCGACGAGCTTCAGTCGCTGGAATTGCATGGGCGGTCGATTAGCGTCCCTTGATCAGCGGGTCGATGGCCGCCGACAGGGTTTCGATCGAATGGTCGATGGCGCGCTTGCCGTTGACGAAGAAGGTCGGGGTGCCGTCCACGCCCGCCGCGACAGCGGCTTCCACGTCGCGCTGCAGCGTCTGGCCCGTCGCCGGGTCGGCCAGGCAGGCCTCGATCTGAGCCTGGGTGCGGCCGCTGACGGCGATGGCGCCCATGTACCAGTCGCGGGCGTCGCCGCTGGCGAAGGCGGCGGCCTGACCGGCCATGAAGTGATGGGCCACGTCGAAGAACTTGTCCGGCGCGGCGCAGCGGCCGATGGCGGCGGCGGTGGCCGCCACCTGGGCCGGCTGGGTCGGCAGGTCGCGGAAGACCAGCTTGACCTTGCCCGTGTCGATATAGCGGGCCTTGAAGTCCGGCAGAACCTCATTGGTCCAGGCGGCGCAATGGCTGCAGGTGAAGGAGGCGTATTCGATCACCGTCACCGGGGCGTCGGCGCGGCCCAGCACCCGGTCGGCGGCGGTCACCGGCGGCACGGGCGTCGGGGCCGGATCGGCGGCCAGGGCGGGCGCGGCGGTCATCAGCGCCGCCGCCAGAGGCAGGGCGCACCACAGGGTCTTCATGTTCATTTCGTCACCAGAAGGGAATCGATGCGTTGCGACAGGCTGTCCAGCGAAGGGTCGCGGACAGTTTCGCCGTTGATCATGAAGGTGGGGGTGCCGGTCACACCAGCGTCCTGAGCCATCTTGATGCGTTTTCCATCGCGGCGACGCTTGCCGGGTCGGCCACGCAGGTCTGAAACTGGGTTTCGCTTAGGCCAGCCTCACGTGCAGTGCGCAGCAGGATGTCGCGCGCCGGGGTCCCGGAATGCAGTTCGGGCAGGGACCGCATCATCTGGTCGATCACATGGAAGTACTTGTCCTCGCCCGCGCAGCGCGCCAGCAGGAATCCGGCCACCGCCACGTCCTGGGGCGGGGTGGGGAATTCGCGGAAGACGTAGCGGACCTTGTTGGTGTCCACGTACTTGGCCTTGAACTCAGGCCAGACTTCCTCGTTCCAGGCGGCGCAGACGCCGCAGGTGACGGAGGCGTATTCGACCACCGTCACCGTGGCGCCCTCGGGCGCGCCCAGAGCCATGTCGCCTTCGGCGGGGGCCGCATTCTTGCCGCCGCAAGCGGCCAGCGCCAGCGCGACAGTCAGGGCCGCGGCCCCTGCCAGTTTCCTCAACATCGCCACGCCCCCGCCCGTTTGAGATTATTTCTTGGCCAGTTCCGCGTCGATGGCTTCCGACAGGCTCGACAGGCTGCTGTCGAGCACCTTGGTGCCGTTGACCAGGAAGGTCGGCGTGCCGGTCACGCCGGCGTCGATGCCCGCCTTGATGCGCTTGCTCATCTCTTCGATGGCGGCCTTGTCGCGGATGCAGTCCTCGGTCTGCTGTTGGCTCAGACCCGCTGCGGCGGCGGCACGGAACAGGGTGCTGCGCGGGGCGACGCCCGCCATCCATTCCTTCTGGCTGGCCATGATGTCGTGGACGACGTCGAAATACTTGTCCGGTCCGGCGCAGCGCGCGATCAGGAAGCCGGCGACGGCGATGTCCTGCGGCGGGGTCGGGAATTCGCGGAAGACGTAGCGGACCTTCTTGGTGTCCACATACTTGGTCTTGAATTCCGGCCACACTTCCTCGTTCCAGGCGGCGCAGTGGCCGCAGGTGACCGAGGCATATTCGACGACCGTGACCTTGGCGTCTTCGCCCGCGCCAATCGCCATGTCGCCCTGGGCGGCGCCGCCGGTCTTGGCGGTGCAGCCGGCGACGGTGGCCATGGCGGCCAGAGCGGCGGCGGTCAGGGCCGCGCGGCGGCTCATCGAAGCGTAACGGAACGTAGCCATGGGTCGTCCTTGGGCGAGAGTGTGACTCTGAAGGATGGCGCGATTCCCTAAGACGCGCGCGATCCGCTTATTTGTCGAGAACAGGTGCGGCGAAGGTTTGTCAACGGCGCTCATTTTCGGGGGGCTGCGACAGCACGGCGCGACCCAGTTTGCGCAGGGCGGCCTTGAGCCCGTCGGGGGCGTCCTCGACGGCGGCGGCCAGGTCGGCTTCGACCGAGGCAGGCAGGGGCGGCAGGACCGCCTGGCCGCGCGGCCGCGGCTTGGCGCCGCCTTCGGGCAGGGGCTTCACCGGCCCCTGGGCGATGCGCAGCTTCTCGACCGATCCGGCGCCGAGGAACAGGTTCACCCGCTGGAGGATGTCCTCGGACTGATGCTGGACCAGCAGGGCGGCGGGGCCGGCCACACGCAGCTCCAGCGTCCCCCCGGCGCCGCCGCGGCCCTTGGTCAGTTTCTGGGGGCGGGTGACGCGGGCCAGGCGCTCGCCGACGATCTCGCGCCAGCGCGGCTCCAGCGCGCCGGCGCCGCGCCCGAACTGGGCGTCCAGCTTCTTGATCAGCGGAGCCAGCGACCGGCCGGCCGGGGGAGGCGGGCGCAACGGAGGGCGCGTCCGGCGTCGGGCCAGGATTTCGCGGGCTTCGCTTTCGGTGGGCAGAGGACGACGCATCGACGCACCATAGCGTCATCCCGGTCGAAGCCGAAGGGCCTAGAGCCGGGACGGCTTCGTCGGATTATTAAACCGCAGCGGCGCGCTTATCCGTGCATAGACATGTAATGAACTTTAAATTAAAAAGTACTCTTCAATTAATGGAGAGCGAGATGTCCCGCTTCACCGCCGCCTTCGCCGTCCTGTGTCTGATGGGACCGCCCGTGTCCGCTCACGCTCAAAGCCCGGCTCCGATCTCGGCGTCAGCTCCCACAGTCGTCCGCGACGACGGCCTGGCCGCCGAATATTATCCCGCCGATCCGGCCAAGGCGGCGCGAGGCGCGGTGGTGGTGCTGGGCGGGTCCGAAGGGGGACTTGGGGGCGCCCGCGCCGTGGCGCGCAGGCTGGCGGCCGACGGGCTGGACGCCCTGGCCGTGTCCTATTTCGGGGAGCCGGGCCAGCCTCCCAAGTTGGACCTTGTCCCGATCGAACCGGTGGGTCGCGCGATCGCTTGGCTGAAAGCCGGCCCCAACGCCGGCGAGCCCGTCGCCGTCGTCGGCGTGTCGAAGGGCGCAGAACTGGCGCTGCTGGTCGCCAGTCGGGACAACCGGATCAAGGCCGTCGTCGCGGCGGTTCCGACTCATGTGCTGTGGCAAGGCATCGACCAGACCGGCGGCCCGACGGGTGCGTCCTGGACCGCCGAGGGCCGTTCCTTGCCCTACGTGCCCTATAATATGTCGAATGGATTTCAAGGCGTTTACCGCCTCTATGCCGACAGTCTGCCGACAGCCTCGCCGGAGGCCGAGATCGCGGTAGAGCGGATCGCCGGTCCGATCCTGCTGGTGTCGAGCGATGACGACGGCCTGTGGCCGTCCGCAGACATGGCCGAACGGATCGTCGCGCGCCTGAAGGCGCGAGGCTTCCGACACGGCGTCACTCATCTGAACTATGTCGGTGCGGGCCATGCGGTGTTCGGGCCGCCGCTTGGCGCCATGGCTCCGCAACAGGCCGCCCGTCTGGTGTCCTTGGGGGGAACCGCCGAAGGCGTAAGCGCGGCCCGCGCCGACGTCTGGCCCAAGACGGTCGCATTCCTGAAGCAGGTCCTGGCTGACTGACGGGCGCGGGGCGTTGCGGGTTTCGGGCGGCATATTTTCCTGACCTTCATGTCCTGCGGTCCCGGATAGGCGCTGCGCGCTTTCCGGGATGACGCTAAGAAGGCGGCGATGCTCGACGTCCCCTCCCTCCGCGCCGCCCTGCTTGATTGGTACGACGCCCATGCGCGGGCCCTGCCGTGGCGCGCGCCGCCAGGGTCGGGCGAGCGCACGCAGCCTTACCGAGTCTGGCTGTCCGAGGTCATGCTGCAGCAGACGACGGTGCCGCACGCCGCACCCTATTTCGAGCGTTTCACCGCCCGCTGGCCGACGGTCAGCGATCTGGCCGCCGTCGAGGATGCGGACCTGATGGCCGCCTGGGCGGGGCTGGGCTACTACGCCCGCGCCCGCAACCTGCTAGCCTGCGCGCGGGCCGTGGCCAGCGACCACGGCGGCGTCTTCCCGGACAGCGAGGCGGCCCTGCTAGCCCTGCCGGGCGTGGGCGCCTATACCGCCGCCGCCGTCGCCGCCATCGCCTTCGAGCGGCCCGCCAATGTCGTGGACGGCAATGTCGAACGGGTCATGAGCCGGCTGTTCGCGGTCGAGACGCCGCTGCCCGCCGCCCGGCCCGAGCTGAAGCGGCTGGCCGCCCTCTTCGTCAGCGACGACCGGCCCGGCGACTGGCCTCAGGCCCTGATGGACCTCGGCTCCGGCGTCTGCCGGCCCAAGTCGCCGTCGTGCGAAGTCTGCCCGCTGGCTTTCGGCTGCGAGGGGCTGAGCACGGGTTCGCCCGACCGCTATCCGCTGAAGACCAAGAAGGCCGCGCGGCCGCACCGGCTGGGTCACGCCTTCGTGCTGCGCGACGCCGACGGTCGGGTCGCCCTGGTGCGGCGGCCGGACAAGGGGCTGCTGGGCGGGATGGTCGGCCTGCCGACCTCGGACTGGAGCGCGGCGCCCGCCTTTGATCCGCCGGCCTTGTCGGATTGGCGCGAAGCGGGGGCGGTCGAACACGTCTTCACCCACTTCAGCCTGACCCTGACCGTCCATGTCGGCGAGGCGGGCGAAGGCGACTTCCTGTGGACCGAGGCGGACCCGGCGCTGGCCTCGCTGCCGACGGTGTTCCGCAAGGCGCTGGAGCGGGGGCTGGCGGCCTAGCCCGTCGCGCGCAGGCTGACCGTCCCGCGCCGTTCGCGCGGCATGACGACGACGTGCTTGTCCAGCCGCTGGAAGTTCAGGTCGATGGCGCCGTCGCCGACCGCGAGATCGATGATCGACAGCCGGTCGAGGCCGACGGGCAGGGCGGGGTTGGACACCTCGACCAGACCCTCCGCCGCATTGATCGACACGCCCAGCACCGATTGCAGCATCAGGAAGACCGATCCCGCCGCCCAGGCCTGGGGCAGGCAGGCGACCGGATAGGCGATGGGCGGCTCGCCGGTCTCGCGGATGAAGCCGCAGAACAGTTCGGGCAGGCGAAGCTCGAAATGCGCCGCCGCGCCGAAGATCTCGCCCAGCAGCATGGCCACCGCGCGCCGCTCGCCATAGCGCGCCATGCCGGCCGCCGCCATGGCCGTGTCGTGCGGCCAGACCGAGCCGTTGTGATAGCTCATCGGATTGAAGCGCGTCTGGCCCTTGCCCAGGGTCCGCAGGCCCCAGCCCGAGCGGAACTCGGCCGTCAGCATCCGCCGCGTCACCCGCCGCGCCCTCTCGTGCGAGGGCAGGCCGCTGAACAGCAGGTGGCCGGCGTTCGATCCGATGGCGCGGCACTGCTCGCCGTCGCCATCCAGAGCGATGGCGTAGAAGCCTTCGTCCTCCATCCAGTAGCGCTCCTCGACCGCAGCGCGCACACGCTCGGCCTGGGCCCGCCATTCCTCCACGCGCCCGTCGCCCAGCAGTTCGCCCATTCTGGCCAGCGCCTTCCACGCGGCATAGGCGTAGCCCTGCACCTCCAGCAGGGCGATCGGCCCCTTGGGAAAGCGTCCGTCGCTGTAGAAGATGGAGTCCTCGGAATCCTTCCAGCCCTGATTGGACAGTCCGGTGTCCGCCCCCCGCGCATAGTCGATCAGGCCGTCGCCGTTACTGTCGCCGTAGTCGGTCATCCAGCCGGCCGCCGCGATCAGGTTCGGCCACATGGCGCGGATGGTCGCCAGATCGCCCGTGCGATGGGCGTAGGCGCCGGCCAGGGCGATGAACAGGCAGGTGGTGTCGACCCCTCCGTAATAGAGGCCGAACGGCACCTCGCCGAGCGCGGACATCTCGCCGCCGCGCGTCTCGTGCATGATCTTGCCGGGCGCGGAATCCATGAAGGCGTTGACCTCGGTCGCCTGGCGCGCCGCCAGATAGGTCAGCACCCCCTTGGCCAGGCTGGGATCGATCCACAGCATCTGCCAGGCGGTGATGATCCCGTCTCGCCCGAACGGGGTCGAGAACCACGGCACGCCGGCGTAGGGGTAGGGGCCGGTCGGCAGGTCGGTGGTCAGCAGGGCCACGTCCGTGCGCGACTGCCTCAGCCAGTCGTTGACGCGCGGATTGCGCGGAGCCAGCACGCCCGCGCCTCGCCGCAGCCGTTTGCGCATGGCCAGACGCGCCTGGATGGAGTTCCAGCGCCAGCGCTCCTGGTCCGGCGCGTCGCAGACGTCCAGACCGCATTCGATGAACAGATCCAGTTGCTTGCCCTTGGGCAGGCTGAACATGAACTCGGCCCGGTTCGGGCTCAGCCGCGCGGGCGGCTCGGAAAAGGCCAGGCAACTGGTCCGCGTGACCTGATCCAGTCCGGTGTAGCTGAAGGTCACCCTGCGTCCGTCCATGACGGGCGGATGAAATTCGCCGCGCGCCGCTCGCGCCGTGCCCCGCACCTGGAAGATGTCGGCGAAGTCGGCCCCGAATTCGAAGGCCAGCGGCAACAGGATGTCCTCGATGCCGTGGTTGACCATCCGCACCCGCTCGAACAGCCTCTTGTCCCAGAGGTAGCGCCGTCGCTCCAGATGCAGCACCCCCGCCGGGGCCGAGCGCCCGCCCATGGGCGGCAGGGGGCGGTTGGTCGAGTGGCAGGTGAAGAAGACGTTGTCCTCGGTCACGCCGGAACTGAGCCGCGACGGCCGAGTCCGCCCCACCGTCAGGACGAAATGCGACAGCATCCGCGTGTCCTGATCGAACAGGCCGTCGGCGCCGCTCTTCACATCGCCCCAATGGTCCGCGACCAGGAAGGTGTCGCAGTCCTTCAGCGCCATCAGGGTCTCTAGCCCGTCCTGATCGCTGTTGTCGGCGGCGGTGGTCTGGACCGAATAGGCGTCGTCCATGCTCTACCTAATGGCCAGAGGGGCGAAAGGGTTCAGACGCGGCCGGCGAAACTGCGCGCTTCGCGAAAGGGTCGCGCCGGGCTGTCGTCCAGAACATCGACCGCGAAAGGGCGTCGGGCCAGCAGGTCGCCGTAAACGTCGAGATAGCGCCGGGCCATGGCCGTGGCCGAGAAGCGCAGATCGAACCGCGCCCGGATCGCGTCGCGGTCCAGTCTGTGCGCCCGGCCGGCGGCGGCCACGGCCTGTTCCAGCGTGTCCACCAGAAAGCCGGTGGCGCCGTCCTCGATGATTTCCGGCGTCGACCCGCAGCGGAATGCCACGACCGGCGTGCCGCAGGCCATGGCCTCGATCATCACCAGTCCGAACGGCTCAGGCCAGTCGATGGGGAAGAGCAGGGCTTCAGCCCCACCGAGGAAGGCGGACTTCCGCGCGTCGCCGATTTCGCCGATGAATTCGATCAGGGGATTGCCGTCGATCATGGGCCGGATGACGGTTTCCCAATAGGTCTTGTCCGCCGCATCGACCTTGGCCGCGATCTTCAGCGGCTTGCCCAGGCGCATGGCGATATCGATCGCGCGGTCGGGACGCTTCTCGGGCGAGATGCGCCCCAGGAAGGCCAGATAGCCCTCGGTCTTCGGCGAGAAGCGATAGAGGTCCCCCGACATTCCGTGGTGCACGGTCGCCTTCCAGTTGGCGCCGGGCAGGGGGCGGCGTTGATCGTCGGAGATGGAGACCAGGCCGAACTCGGGCCAGCGCTCATAGACCTCCGCCAGGTCCTTCAGGTCGAGCCGCCCGTGCAGGGTGGTGACCGTCTTGTCCGCCAGAGCGCGGAAGAAGGGGAAATGCGCCATGTCGGTGTGAAAATGGATCACGTCGAAGTCGTCGGCGCGATCCAGCACCTCGGCCAGCATGGTCATATGCGCGGCCATGTCGGATTTCAGCGGCTCCGGGTCCAGCCGGATGGCCTGATCGCGCACCGGCACCAGCCGCGCGCGTGTCTCAGCGTCGGCGCTGGCGAACAGGGTGACGTCGTGCCCCAGATCGACCAGGGCGTCCGTCAGATGGGCCACGACCCGTTCCGTGCCGCCGTAAAGCCGGGGCGGCACCGCCTCGTAGAGGGGCGTGACCTGAGCAATCTTCATGATCCGACTCCAGCGCCCCCGATGGCGCTAGAATCCTCAACACAGGCCGATGAAGGGGGGTTCCAGCTTGGCTGGAGCGATATTTGTCAGTCCCGCCCGGCGCTTACCGGAACCCTTCCATCCTCGGCCTACTGCATCCCGGCGCGGATCTCGGCGCGCAGGGCGTCGATGGGGCGCAGGCCCGTATCGGTCTTGAACCGCCAGTAGGTCCAACCGTTGCACGCCGGGGCGTTTTCTAGCAGGGCGCCCAGCTTGTGGATCGAGCCGCTCATGGAGCCGGATACCAGCGAACCGTCGGCCCGCACGCGGGCCTCATGGTCGCCCTTGGGGCAGTAGAGCTTGTCGCCGGGGGCCAGCAGACCCGCTTCGACCAGGGCGCCGAACGGCACCTTGACCTCGGCCCGCTTGGAGCCGGTGACGACCAGATCCTCAGGCGCGGTCGGGATGACGGCCTTGATGCGCTTCTCGGCGACCTTGGCGTAGCCCTCGTCGCGTTCGATGCCGATGAAACGACGGCCCAGACGCTTGGCCGCGGCTCCGGTGGTGCCGGTGCCGAAGAAGGGATCTAGGATGACGTCGCCGGGACGCGAGGCCGACAGGATGACCCGGTGCAGCAGGCCCTCGGGCTTCTGGGTCGGGTGGGCCTTGTCGCCGTTCTCGTCCTTGATCCGCTCGGCGCCGGTGCACAGGGCCAGGGTCCAGTCCGAACGCATCTGGGTGTCTTCGTTGAAGACCTTCATGGCGTCGTAGTTGAAGGTGTAGCGCTTCTGCTCGCGCGACTTGGCGGCCCAGATCAGGGTCTCATGGGCGTTGGTGAAGCGCGTGCCCTTGAAGTTCGGCATCGGGTTGGACTTGCGCCAGATGATGTCGTTCAGCACCCAGAAGCCCAGGTCCTGCATCGCCGAGCCCAGCCGGAAGATGTTGTGATAACTGCCGATGACCCAGAGCGAGCCCTCGTCCTTCAGCACCCGGCGGCATTCGCCCAGCCAGGCACGGGTGAAGGCGTCATAGGCGGCGAAGCTGTCGAACTTGTCCCAGTCGTCGTCGACCGCGTCGACCTTGGAATTGTCGGGTCGCAGCAGGTCGCCGCCCAACTGCAGATTATAGGGCGGGTCGGCGAAGACCATGTCCACCGACTTGTCCGGCAGGCCCTTCAGCACCTCGATGCAATCGCCCCGCAGGATGACGTCGGTCTTCAACTCGGACATGGAATAAGCGGCCCCGGACAGATGAGACGCTTATGGTGAATCCTTACGGTTAAGGCGGAGTAACCAAACTTAAGATCCCGGCAAATCGAGAGAACCCTTCTCCCCTTGCGGGAGAAGGTGGCCGAGCGGAGCGAGGTCGGATGAGGGGTTGCGGGGCATTGACCCCGCTCGCTCATCCCAACCTCTGCGAAACCCTTCATCCGTCGGCCAGCGGCCGCCACCTTCCCTGCAAGGGGAGGAGGAAACAGGGTCGTGCAATCGGGCGCGCGGCTTGCTAATGCGCTGGGATGATCGCACGCCTTCGTCCCGTCCCGTTCGCCCTTGGGCCTGTCCACTTCGTCGGTATCGGCGGCATCGGCATGAGCGGCATCGCCGAGATCATGCTGAAGATCGGCTATCAGGTGCAGGGCTCGGACGCCAAGGCCAGCGCCAACACCGAGCGGCTGGAGCGCCTGGGCGCCCGCATCTACATCGGCCATGACGCGGCGCACGTGACCGAGGGCGTCTCGGCAGTGGTCTATTCGACCGCAGTCAAGGCGACGAACCCGGAACTGGTCGCCGCGCGCGAACGCCGCATTCCTCTGGTCCGCCGGGCCGAGATGCTGGCCGAGCTGATGCGTCTGCAATTCTCGATCGGCGTCGGGGGCACCCACGGCAAAACCACGACGACCTCGATGGTCGCCTGTCTGCTGGATGCTGCGGGCATGGACCCGACGGTGGTCAACGGCGGCATCATCAACGCCTACGGCACCAACGCCAAGGTCGGCGAGGGCGACTGGATCGTGGTCGAGGCCGACGAGAGCGACGGCAGCTTCCTGCGCCTGAAATGCACCGTGGCGATCATCACCAACATCGACCCGGAACACCTGGACCACTACGGCGACTTCGATGCGGTGAAGAAGGCCTTCTGCGACTTCATCGAGGACATTCCCTTCTACGGCTTCGGCGTGGTCTGCCTGGACCATCCGGAAGTGCAGAAGCTGGCGGCCAAGATCGATAACCGCCGCCTGGTCACCTACGGCCTGAACCCGCAGGCCATGGTCCGCGCCGAGAACGTGCAGATGGCGCCTGACGGCGCCCGCTTCGACGTGGTGGTGCAGGGTCAGGGTCTGGCCGCTCTGGACGAGCCGACGCGGATCGAGGGCCTCTATCTGCCCATGGCCGGCTGGCACAACGTCTCCAACTCGCTGGCGGCCATCGCCGTGGCCCGCGAACTGGGCGTGGACGACGACGCCCTGCGCGCCGGTCTGGCCGGCTTCGGCGGGGTCAAGCGGCGCTTCACCACCACGGGCGTGGTCGGCGGCGTGCGCATCATCGACGACTACGGCCACCACCCTGTGGAGATCGCCGCCGTGCTGAAGGCCGCCCGTCAGGTCGTCCAAAACGCCGAGGCCCCGGGGCGCGTCATCGCCGTGGTCCAGCCGCATCGCTACACCCGCCTGCGCGACCTGATGGCCGACTTCTCCACCTGTTTCTCGGATGCCGACAGCGTTCTGGTCGCCGACGTCTATCCGGCGGGCGAGCAGCCGATCGAAGGCGTCGACAAGCATGCTCTGGTCGACGGCATCCGCCGCTATGGCCACCGTCAGGTCGCCGCCCTCGAAAACGCCGCCGTCCTGCCGCGCGTCATCAAGGACGAAGCCAGGCCGGGCGATCTGGTCGTCCTGCTCGGCGCCGGCGACATCACCAGTTGGGCCTACGCCCTGCCGGCGCAGCTTGAAGCCCTCGCCTAGATCATTGGCTCCCGCTCATCCCGGCGGACGCCGGGATCCAGTGAGAGCTTCACGACGCGCCTTTGCCGCCCTACATCGGTCGGAACGCCAAACGGCTGGATGCAGCCAAAGAACTGGATCCCGGCGTCTGCCGGGATGAGCGGATTAATAGATGTCCTGGACTGACACCCTCCCCGCCGTGCGCGGCAAGCTGCTGCTGAACGAGCCGCTGGGGCCCTACACCTGGTTCCGCGTGGGCGGGGCGGCGGACGCCCTGTTCATTCCGGCGGACGCCGAGGATTTGGCCGACTTCCTGAAGGCTCTGCCCGACGCCGTGCCCGTCACCGTCATCGGCGTCGGCTCCAACCTGATCGTGCGCGACGGCGGGGTCGAGGGCGTGGTGATCCGTCTGGCGGGTCGCGCCTTCGCCGCCATCACGACCGAGGGCGAGACCCTGACCGTCGGCGCGGGCGCGCTGGACTCCATGGTGGCCAAGGCCTCGGCCAAGGCGGGCATCGCCGGGCTGGAGTTCTATGCGGGCATTCCGGGCACCATCGGCGGCGCCCTGACCATGAACGCGGGCTGCTACGGCGCGGAAACCAAGGACGTTCTGGTCTCGGCCTGGGGCCTGACCCGTCGGGGGCAGCGCATCGAGTTGGTGCTGGCCGACTTCGGCTACACCTATCGCCATTCCAACGCCCCCGCCGACATCATCTGGATGGAGGCGACCTATCGCGGCGCGCCCGACGCTCCCGAGGCTGTTTCCGCCCGTATCGGCGAGATCACCAGCCGTCGCGAGACGACCCAGCCGATCCGCGAAAAGACCGGCGGCTCGACCTTCAAGAACCCTGAGGGCCATTCGTCGTGGAAGCTGGTCGATGACGCGGGCTGGCGCGGCAAGCTGCACGCCGAGACCGGGGGAGGGGCCAGGTTCAGCGAACTGCACTCCAACTTCATTATCAACCCGGGCGACGCCACCGCCGCCGACATCGAAGCTCTGGGCGAGGCGGTTCGGGCGGATGTCCTGGCCAAGACCGGCGTTCAGCTGGACTGGGAAATCAAGCGGATCGGGCGCTCTCGTTGAGGCGCTAGTGGGGAATGCGCGTTAACTAATTCTGGTCGCCGTCTGAGCCATTGATACTGTCGCTACAGCCTTGCTGAGGGGACAAGTATGACCGACGAGAATGGGCACCGCCATGAAGCAGACGTCAACCTGTTCATCGAGCGGGCTGGGCGCCTAGTCGATGATTGGCACAAGCGAACCATCGTCTGGTTGGCCCTCGCAAATGCAGCTGGCCTAGCTGCTGTTGCGCAGCGCATTGCGTCTAATCCGACAAGAGAAACGTGGCTTGTCCCCTCGGCATGGCTGTTTCTCTTGGGCTTAATTTTGTGTGGCTGGGTTGGCCGCGTTTGGCACATTCATTTTGGTGTTGCAGCCAGCCACCTACTGAATTTTAGAACGAACCCGAGCCTTCCTGTTGATCCGGCAGCCATGCAGCGAATGAAAATGGCGAACCGGATTATGTTGAGCGCCGCCCTATCCTTTCTGGCTGGTGTGCTGCTCCCGCTTATCGGTGTGACGCTTTTGGCCTTTGGGATAAAAATCTGCACGATCTGACCCTCGGTGGAGAAAGCAGCGCGGTCGTGCCTCGATTTTCGCCACCGGGTCGCTGCGCGGCTGCATTCCCGGCTGCGTAAATTCGCCCCCGCTCCGCTATCGTTTCCAGCTGGTTAACCGTATTCAGGCGATAGGGGCGGGCTAGTAGTCGGATCGTCCCATGCGCGCGCCCCTGAACACCCTCCACGTCGCTGTCCTGATGGGCGGCCTGTCGTCGGAACGCGAGGTTTCGCTGTCGTCCGGTCGCGGCTGCGCCGACGCCCTGGAAGGGCAGGCGGCCAAGGTCACGCGCGTCGACGCCGGTCGCGATCTGGCCCAGGTGCTGACGGTCCTGAAACCTGACGTCGTCTTCAACGCCCTGCACGGCGAATGGGGAGAGGACGGTTGCGTCCAGGGCGTGCTGGAAACGCTGAAGATCCCCTACACCCACTCCGGCGTCCTGGCCTCGGCCCTGGCGATGGACAAGGACAAGTCCAAGGCCGTGCTGCGCGCGGCGGGCGTCATCGTTCCTGGCGGCGGTCTGTTCGACCGTATGGCGGTGGCGGCGGACCACGTGATTGCGCCCCCCTATGTCATCAAGCCGAACGCCGAAGGCTCCTCCGTCGGCGTCTATGTCATCCAGCCGGGCGACGCGCCCTGCGCCATCGTCGGCGACGACAGCTGGACCTATGGCGATCTGGTCATGGTCGAGCCCTTCATCGCGGGCAAGGAACTGGCCGTCACGGTTCTGGGCGAGGCCGCCGGCCCGCGCGCCCTGACCGTTACCGACATCACCCCAACCAAGGGCTTCTACGACTACGAAGCCAAATATGCGCCGGGCGGCTCCAAGCACGTCCTGCCCGCCGAAGGCCTGCCCGCCCACGTCTTCGAGGCGGCTTTGCGCCAGTCGGAGCTGGCCCACACGGCCATGGGCTGCCGCGGCGTGTCGCGATCCGACTTCCGTTATGACGATGTTAACGACGTTCTCGTTCTTCTGGAGGTCAACACCCAGCCCGGCATGACGCCGACCTCGCTCAGTCCCGAGCAGGCGGCCTATGTCGGGATGGCGTATCGTGATCTGGTTCGGTGGATGGTGGAGGACGCCTCATGCCCGCGGTAGTGCGTGGCGGTCGGCGACAGGGTTCGACGAAGGGTAAGGGGCCACAAAAGGGCTCCCGTAACGCTCCGGCTACGCCGGGCAAGGTCGCCGCCATCGGTCGGCTGGACCTGTCTCCGCGCGCCGTTGTCATCTCCATCGTGGCGGGCGTCGTGGTGCTGGGCGGGGTCCTGGCCACCGGGGCGCGGGCCGAGCGCATCTCCAATTCGGTTTCCAACCGGTTTGACAGCGTCACCTCCGGCATGGGTCTGAAGGTGAAGAAGGTCCACGTCACCGGCGCCTCGCCCGAGGCCAAGGCGGCGATCCAGCAGGCCGTCGGCGTCAGCGCCGACCAGCCCATCGTCAGCCTGGACCTCAACGCCGTGCGCGACCGGGTTCAGGCTGTGGGCTGGGTCAAGGAGGCGCGCGTGGTGCGTCTGCTGCCCGACACCCTGATCGTCGACGTCAAGGAACACGACCGCCTGGCCGTCTGGCAGATCGCCGGCCAGGCCTATGTCATCGACAGCCGGGGCCAGGTGATCCAGGGCGCCGACGCCGGCCGTTATCCCAGGCTGCCGCTGGTCGTCGGCAAGGGCGCCGATCAGACCGCGTCTGAAATCCTGCCGCTTCTGGCCCAGCGTCCGCGCCTGATGGCGCGCATCGAGGCTCTGGTCCGGGTGGACGAGCGCCGCTGGGACCTGCGCCTCAAGGACGGCAGCCTGATCCAGCTGCCCGCCGTCGATCAGGACTCCGCCCTGATCCGTCTCGACGCCCTGGATCAGCGCGAACGCCTTCTCGACCTGGGCTTCGCCCGGGTCGATCTCCGCACGCCCGAGGAGGTCGCCGTCCGGCCCTCCGAAGGCGCCGTCTGACACGAATACCCAGGACACACGCATCATGGCCGGACGCAGCCGAGACACGAACACGGACCAGACCAAGGGCGCCCCGCGCGCACCGGCCGTGGCCGCGCTCGACCTGGGCCAGTCCAAGGTCGCCTGCTTCATCATGAAGCCCGAGGGCGTGCGCCACGCCGACCGCACCATCCGCGTCGCGGGGGCCAGCCACGTCCAGTCGCGCGGGGTGCGCGGCGGGGCCATCGTCAACATGGACGAGGCCGCCCAGGCTATCGGCCATGCGGTCGAGCGCGCCGAACGCGCCGCCGGCTCGCCCGTCTCCGGCGTCATCGTCACCACGGCCATCGGCCAGATGGCCAGCCACCGGGTCCAGGCCCGCGTCTCGCTGGGCGCCCATCCGATCAGCGACGGCGACCTGGCCCGCGCCATCGGTATGGCCCTGGCCCAGATCCGCCTGCCCAATCGCCGCCCGATCCACGTCTTGCCCATCGCCTGGTCGGTGGACGGGGCGCGCGGCGTCCACGATCCGCGCTCGATGCGCGGCGGCTCGCTGGGGCTGGACCTGCTGGTCGTCTCCATGTCCGAAGGCTCCTTCGGCGCCCTCAGCCACTGCCTCGAACTGGCCCACCTTGACCTGCAAGGCGTGGCCGCCGCCCCCGTCGTCTCCTCGCTCGCCGCGCTGGAAGAGGACGAGATGGAGCTGGGCAGCGTCTGCATCGACATGGGCGGGGGTTCGACCTCGGCGGCCGTATGGGGCGGACGCAGCCTGCTGCATATCGAAAGCCTCAACGTCGGCGGCGATCACGTCACCGCCGACATCGCGCGCGGCCTGTCGACCTCCAAGGTCGGCGCCGAACGCCTGAAAACCTTGCACGGCTCGGCCATGGCGTCGGCGAACGAGGACCGCGAGATGCTGGAGGCTCCGCCGCGCGGCGAGGACCCGTCCGCCGGTCCCGTCATTGTCCCGCGCGCCATGCTCAAGACCGTCATAGCCCCGCGCGTCGAGGAGACGCTGGAGCTGCTGCGCGACCGCCTGAAACACGCCGGCGTCGGCATGGACCCGGGCGCGGGCATCGTCCTGACCGGCGGCGCCAGCCAGCTGAACGGCGTGCGCGAACTGGCCGTGCGCGTGTTCGACCGCCCGGTCCGCCTGGGCAAGCCGCAGCGTGCGCCCCACCTGGCCGACGCGGCCTCCGGCCCGGCCTTCTGCTCGGCCTCGGGCGTCCTGCTGCGCGCCGCCTACGGCCCGCGCGAGGCCGTCTCCGCCCGCAAGCTGATGTCCCGTCAGATCACCGCCGCCGACGCCCCCAAGGTGCACCGCGGCGGCATGGTGGCCCGCGCCGCCGGCTGGCTGCGCGACAACCTCTAGTCGCGACGCGGCTGCACCCCTCGACGAAACTCGCCCTACTACGGTCCTATTTGATCGCACGCCGTCTGGTTGCGAGATGCGCCCAAATGTTTGAGTGCGAAAAATCGTGCATCATTCGTGCAGCTTTTCTCGAAACTGAAGAATGATCTACGCTCAAGGAACGATCATCGGTCATGTATGACCAGACTGTGTCCTCATTGTTACACGTTTGACGCCCTATGGCCTGATTTGGGTCACAAAGCTTGTCCGTGCGGCATTTTCGATTAGACGGGACGATCTGACATGTGGGTCGCCTTGCGTGATTCCGCTGTGCTGCAGTTCAATCAAGGTTGGGGCCAAATACAAATGCACCTGAAGCGCAACTATCTATTCGGGACGACCGTCCTGGCCGGCGTCATCGCCATTTCGGCTCCGGCCTTCGCTCAGACGGCGCCTGCCGCACAGCGCGAAGAGAGCACGACGGTCGATGAAATCGTCGTCACCGGTTCGCGCATCCGTCGCGACCCAACCACCTCCCCGACGCCGCTGATCCAGGTCTCGCGCGAGACGCTGCTGACTACCGGTCAGAACACCATGATCGACTATCTGGCCACGATTCCGGCCCTGTCGAACTCGGTCGTGCCGTCCGACACCACGGGTTCGGGTCTGGGGGATGGTGGTCTGTCGTTCGCCAACCTGCGCTCGCTGGGTTCGGGCCGCACGCTGACGCTAGTTGATGGACGCCGTCACGTCGGCTCCAACGGCGGCACGCTGTCCGTCGATGTCGACGCCATTCCGCGCCTGCTGATCCAGAATGTGGAAATCGTCACCGGCGGCGCCTCCTCGATCTATGGCGCCGACGCTGTGTCGGGCGTGCTGAACTTCGTCCTGCGCAAGGATTTCGAAGGTCTCGAGATCGACGGCAACTACGGCCAGAAGAACCAGGGTGGGCAAAGCAACAAGCGTATCTCCGCGCTGCTCGGCAAGAATTTCTTTGACGACCGCCTGAACCTGTACGGGTTCGCCGAATACGAGAAGCTGGACGAAGTTCGCACCAACCAGGTCGACTGGCTGGCGCGCTCGACCAGCCTGGTGACCACCGACGCGGATACGGTAGCCAATCCCTATGACGGGATTATCGACACCACCCTGTTCAGCAATCTGAGGACGATGCAACGTCTGCGCTGGGGCATTGTCAACCTGGCGAACAACCAGCCCGGCAGCCCCCTCAACGACCCGGATCTCCCGTACAGCAGCTGCGGCACGGTCGGCGCTAACCCGGCTACGGCCAACTACACCAACACCAACTGTACGGCTCTGAACCCCGGATACTCCTACGTCTTTGACGGAACGGGCGCGCGCCTTGCTGATTTCGGCACGCGGGTCGGCACCGGTATTCAACGCGTTCTGAACGTCGGCGGGGACGGTGAGCTGGCCTCGGAGTACGGCCAGTATTCGCAGGTTCCGCGTTCGGAATCGCAGCGCTACCAGGTCGGCTCCCACTACAAGATCACCGATTCGATCAACGCGCACCTTGAAGCCAAGTATGTGACCGAGAAGACCTTCGACGAAGGTCAGCCGACCTTCTTCGACATCTTCATCTCGGACCGTGCTGCCGCGACCTCGATCTCGCAGATCCGGGGCAGCAGCGCCTATGATATCCGCCTCAGCGACAACGCCTATATGCCGGCGAACCTGAAGACGGCGATCCAGAACAACCGGATCAACATCTACAGCCAGCCGACGGCGGACCTGCCGGGGCAACTGCTCGGCACGGCTGCTGCTCCCTATGCCCGCTCGGCGCTGCGCGGTCCTGACCGTAGCCAGTTGAACACCCGCGATCTGTGGCGCGGCGTCATCTCGTTCGACGGTAATCATGATCGCGTCGGCTTCGTGAAGAACGTCTCGTGGGACATCGGCTACACCTATGGTCAGGTCGAGGTCGTCAACCGTGAGAACGGCGTCGATGTCGAGCGCATGGCATTCGCGTCGGACGCGGTCGTGGATACCGCTGGCATCGTCGCTGGCCGCGCAGGCCAGATCGTTTGCCGCGCGCAACTGCTCCAGGCCCAAGGACGTCCGATTACGGACTACATCCGCGGCGGCGACGTGCGCGATTCGGCCGTCGGCAAGGCGGCGATCAATGAGTGCCAGCCGCTGAACATCTTCGGCGCCGGCAACCAAAGCGCCGAGGCTCTGAAGTACCTCTACGCCGAAGTCGGCGTGACGGAACGGAACGAGCAGGAGCAAGCCCTGGCTTCGGTCTCCGGCCAGCTGTGGGACTTCTGGGGCGCCGGCGCTCTGGGCATCGCCGTGGGCGCGGAATATCGTCGCGAGTACACGGAAGCCACGGGACGCGATCGCGAAACTGGCGACCGCTTCCTGTTCCTGAACACCGGCGCTGACATGCCGGGCGTCCAGTACGAGTCGAACGAAGTGTTCGCTGAGCTGTCGGTGCCGCTGTTCCGCGACAACTTCCTCGGTGAGTACGCTGAGCTGAGCGGCTCGTACCGCTACTTCGACTACACCACGACCGGTTCGGGCGACGTCTACGGCGTCAACCTGATCTATCGTCCGATCCAGGACATCACGTTCAAGACCAGCTTCAACACCTCGCTGCGCTCGCCGAACCTCTTCGAAAGCTTCCGGCCGTATAGCCAGACCTTCACCTTCTTCGGTTCGGGCGATCCCTGCACCACGGCCAACATCAACGCGGCGGCCAACGTTCAGTATCGCGATAACCGAATCAAAAACTGTACCGCTCTGGCGGCTCAGCAAGGCCTGACCTTCGACTTCGCCGGCGCCACGCCGACGAACACCGATGACTTTGGTCTGCTCTACAGCACGTCCAGCATCGCTGGCGTGAGCGGCGGCAACCCCTTCCTCAAGCCGGAAGAGTCGGAAAGCTTCACCTTCTCGACGGTGCTGCAACCGCGCTTCATCCCGAACTTCAGCCTGGTGCTCGACTACTTTGAAATCGAGCTGACGAACGTCATCGCGGCGGTCACGTCGACGGTTGCGGCAGAGAACTGCGTCAACGGCTCGACCCTGAACACGGCGGCTTGCGCCACCGTCTTCCGCAACAACCCGAACGTGCCGTTTGGTGTCGGCGCCCCGACCGGCGACCCGATCGGGGGTTACATCCAGGGTTCGATCAACTATGCCAAGCGCTCCACGCGCGGCCTGGACTTCAACGCCCGCTACTCGATGGATCTGGAGGAAACTCTGGGCCTTCAGCTGGGCCGCCTGAATTACAGCCTGAACGGCACCTGGCTGATCGAGCAGAAGAACTTCAACAACGCCCAAAACCCGAACGACTACACGGAATCGGCAAGTCTATTGACCTATCCGCGGGTTCGTATGACGTCTTCGCTGACCTGGACGCCGAACGACAAGTGGAGTGTGAATTGGTCGATGGACTGGCAGACCGCTCAGAACATCACTTTTGCTCGCACCTTGGTCAACAACGCCGACTCGCGCCTGCCCCAGTACATGGACACGGGTAACTTCGCCCGTCACGACTTTACGGTGCGCTGGAACGTTCGTGAGGACCTGTCGGTTCGCGCCGGCGTGGTCAACGCCTTCGACGCCGAGCCGGCGCCGCAGCTCGGATTTACCCTGTATCCGAACTTCGACCCCTACGGCACGCGCTACTTCATCGGCCTGAACTACCGTCCCTGGTAAGTTCGGTTCGATCTGAAACGGAAAGGGCGGCTCGCAAGAGCCGCCCTTTTTCCTTTTGGACGCCAACAGCCTAAAAAATGAAGGAAATCTGCGGCCAAGCTGCGGAAGCGGGCTGTCAAATCAGCCGACTCATATTACCGGAGTAACTCTTCGTTAACGCAGACAGGGTTTTGCTTAACGCGCTCATAACCAATGCGATTCGGCGGGGATTTCGCACTGGGGTTAACGGGCAAGGGTCGGAAGGTCGGAACAACAATCATGTCTCTCTCGCTGGTGAAGCCGCAACACACGGAACTGAAGCCCCGGATCGTCGTCTTCGGCGTCGGCGGCGCGGGCGGAAACGCCGTGAACAACATGATCGACGCCGGCCTTGAAGGGGTCGAGTTCGTCGTCGCCAACACCGACGCCCAGCACCTCAGCTTCGCCAAGACCGACCGCCGCATCCAGTTGGGCGAGACCATCACCCAGGGCCTCGGCGCCGGCGCCCACCCCGAAGTCGGCATGAACGCCGCCGAGGAGAGCGCTGACGAAATCCACGCGCACCTGGACGGCGCGCACATGGTCTTCATCACCTGCGGCATGGGCGGCGGCACCGGCACCGGCGCGGCCCCGGTCATCGCCAAGTGCGCTCGTGACCGCGGCATCCTGACCGTCGGCGTCGTCACCAAGCCCTTCACCTTCGAAGGCCGTCACCGCATGCGTCTGGCGGACTCGGGCGTCGCCGAGCTGCAACGCTACGTCGACACCCTGATCGTCATTCCGAACCAGAACCTGTTCCGCGTCGCCAACGAGCGCACCACCTTCGCCGACGCCTTCGGCATGGCCGACCAGGTGCTGCACTCGGGCGTGCGTTCGATCACCGACCTGATGATCCTGCCCGGCCTGATCAACCTCGACTTCGCCGACGTGCGCGCCGTCATGTCCGAAATGGGCAAGGCGATGATGGGCACGGGCGAGGCCACGGGCGACGACCGCGCCCTGCTGGCGGCTCAGAACGCCATTGCCAACCCGCTGCTGGACGAGACCAGCCTCAAGGGCGCCAAGGCCGTGCTGGTGAACATCACCGGCGGTCTGGACATGACCCTGCTGGAAGTGGACGAGGCCGCCAACGCCATCGCCGCCGAAGTGGACGGCGACGCCAACATCATCTTCGGCGCCGCCTTCGACCCCGCTCTGGACGGCAAGATCCGCGTCTCGGTCGTCGCCACCGGCATGGACGAGGCCGTCATCCAGAAGATCGAGCCGCAAGGTTCGGCCTTCTCGGACCGTCGCCCGACCACCCACGCCGCCGCGCCGCGCCAGCCCGAAGTCCGCATCGAGCCGGTGCGCGAACCGGTCCGCGCGCCCGAGCCGGCCTCCGCCTATGAAGCCTCGGCCGCCCGTGCGCCCGAGCCGCGCCCTGAGCCGGTGATCCACGACGCGCCCCGCAATCTGGAGCCGATCGTCGACCCCTGGGTCGAGGAATACGAATCCGGCGCCGTCCGCGCCCAGCCTGTCGCCGCCTCGCAAGGCGACCTCTATTTCGATCGCGGCCAGCCGCAACAGCCGCAAGCCCGTCCGGCCCCGCGCCGCGAAGAGCAGCAGCCGGTCGCCGAAGAAGAATACTACGACGACCGTGATCATCGTCGCAGCGGCTGGAGCCTGTTCGGCAAGAAGCGCCAGCAGCCGCAACAGCAGCAGCAGCCGTCCTATGCGCCGCAGCCGTCGTCGAACCGCACGACCCAGCAACTGCGTCAGTCCCAGTCGGCCCAGCCGACGCAGGACTATCAGGCAGGTCACGCCGAAGACGACGACCTCGAGATTCCGTCCTTCCTTCGCCGCCTGGCGAACTGAGCGGAAGAGACGCTGATCGAACGCCCCGGAGCCAGGCTCCGGGGCGTTTTTCTTTGTTTCAGCCATGAAACTGGGTCGCGCCGGACCGAAACAATCCGAAACCCATCTTTCATTTCGTGCTTGAGCGGTCGTGGGTAAACGACAGGTGAGGCGAACTCCGCACGTCAGAGGCGGGGGCGCGCAGCCCAGAGAGTTTCCAGCTTGCCGGTCCGTCACGACCATCACGAACAGACCATCGTCGCCCCGGCCATCTGCGCCGGCGTCGGCGTCCATACTGGCCAGCGCGTCAAGCTGGTCGTGCGCCCGGCCGCGCCCGGTGCAGGCATCGTCTTCGTCCGCACCGACGTGACCGACCGCGACAATCGCATCCCTGTCTCGGGCGAGGCCGTCGTCGACGCGCGCCTGAACACGATGATCGAGAATGCGGCGGGCGTGCGCCTGTCGACCATCGAGCATCTGATGGCCGCGCTGTGCGCGCTGGGCGTGTCCAACGCCGTGATCGAGGTCGACGGTCCCGAGCTGCCGATCCTGGACGGTTCGGCTCTTCAGTTCGTGCAACTGCTGGACCGCGCCGGCTTCCGCCGTCAGGAAGCCCCCATCCGCTATATCGAGATCCTGAAACCGATCCGGGTGGAGGAGGGCGACAAGTCCGCCGTCCTGCTGCCCTGCGACCGCTATGAGATGCGCTTCGAGATCGACTTCCCGACGCCGGTCATCGGCAATCAGGTGGTGGACTTCGTCGTGGACGAGGCGACCTTCCGCTCGGATATCATGGCCGCCCGCACCTTCGGTTTCGCCCATGAGGTCGAGGCCCTGCGTCAGGCCGGTCTGGCCCGCGGCGGTTCGCTGGAAAACGCCGTGGTCATCGACGGCGACGAGATCCTGAACCCCGGCGGCCTGCGCATGGAAGGCGAGTTCGTGCGCCACAAGGCCCTGGACGCCATCGGCGACCTCTACGTCCTGGGCGCGCCCCTGCTGGGCCGCTACGAAGGCGTCAAGGCGGGCCACGCCCTGAACAACAAGCTGGTCCGCGCCCTGCTGGCCCAGCCCGACGCCTGGCGCGAAACGACACGCGTCTTCGACCTGGCGATGGCGGGCTGAACCAAGCCTTCCTTCTCCCCTTGAGGGAGAAGGTGTCGTGCGCAGCATGACGAGGGGTGTCGGCGGCGCCCTTCGATGCTCAGGCCCGGCTTCAGTGCTTTTCGTACTCGATCATCGCGCTCACACCCCTCATCCGAGCGCCTTCGGCGCCCACCTTCTCCCTCAAGGGGAGAAGGATCAGGTGAGCGTGATCGCGCTCATCAACCGCCCGAAGTCCGGCTCTCCCGCCAGAAACGCCCGACGGTTCGAATAGAACCGCGCCGCGTCCGCGCGCGTGTCCTCGCCGGTCCAGGCGGCCTCGCCGACGCCGGATTGCTCCAGTCGCCACAGAACAAAGCCGGGCAGGTCGAACAGGCGTTTGTCGGGCGCAGGCCCGAGGGCGAAGAAGCGTTCGCTGCCGGGGTCGTGGTGGGCGAACCGCTCCTGATAGTCCGCGCCGACTTCATAGGAGCCTTGGGCGATGCAGGGGCCGACCACGGCGACCATGCGTGCAGGGCTCGCGCCCAGGGCCTCCATGGACGCGACGGTCGAGTGGATGATCCCGCCCAGCGCGCCCTTCCAGCCCGCGTGGGCCGCGCCGACCACGCCGGCCTCGGCGTCGGCCAGCAGCACCGGCGCGCAGTCGGCGGTCAGGACGGCGCAGATCGGACCGCGCACGGCCGTGACCACGGCGTCGCCTTCGGGGCGCTCGCCCTTCCAGCCGGCGTCGGTCACGCGGGCGACGGCGGAGTGGATCTGATAGCAGCCGCACAGGTCGTCGGCGCCGCCGCCCATCCATTCGGCCACGCGACGGCGGTTCTCGGCCACGCGCGCCGGATCGTCGTTGGAGCCGACGCCTGTGTTCAGCCCGGCGTAGAGGCCTTCCGACACGCCGCCCTCGCGGGTGAAGAAGCCATGGCGCACCCCGGCCTTGTCCAGCAGAGGATGGGTAATGGGCTTCAAGCTCATCCTTCAAATCCCGGGCAAAGCCAGCGAGCGGGGCGAGAAGATCGCCGCCGCCTTGAACAACTCGCCCATCTGGTCCGGCGCGGTCAGCCGGTCCAACTGGCGCTGGATGACCGGCGCGGCGTCGGGGCGCGCCTGCATCAACCGCTGGGCGCGGGCTTCGATCCCCAGGGCCTTGAGGAAGGCGCCCTGGCCGACGCAGCCGGTCACGTCGGCGCCGCTGCGCACGGCCGCCTCCAGCACCAGCGGATAGTCGGCCCATTGCGTCAGGTCGGCTTCGCCCGGAGTCTCTAGCGGATCGACCTTCTGGTGCCGTCGCAGGGCCTGCAGGGTGTCGCCCGCGCCGGGTCTGCTGCGGCCATAGTCGATCAGCAGGGCTGCGCCCGAGGCTGTCTTGACCAGGGTCGCCAGATCGCGGGCGAAGGCGGCTTGCTGTTCCGAAATCTCGACGACCTGGCCCGGCTCCACGTCATACTCGGGCCGCTCGAAACCGCCGGAAATGGCGACCAGGCCGAAGGTCAGCTCATTATCGTCGGTGACGCCGATGCGGCGCTCGGCCCAGCCGCCCTCGGTCTTCATGAACTGGCGGGCGGGCAGGCAGTCCAGCACCTCGTTGGCGATCAGGATGACCGGGGCGTCGGTCTCGATCTGATGCAGGGCGCTGAGCCAGCGGGGATGGACGTCCGCGTCGGCCAGCCGCCGCGCCTGCTCGGCCCGCAGCGGCGCGCTCGGCTCGATCAGGATCAGGTCCACGGCCTCGAGAAAGCCGGGAACCAGCCGGGCGGCGCGCAACATGTCGGACATCAGCGTCCCGTCGCCGGGTCCGACCTCGACCAGCCGCACCCGCTCGGGCGCGCCGAGGCGGCTCCAGACCTCGATGGCCCACAGGCCGATCAGTTCGCCGAACATCTGGCTGACCAGAGGGGCGGTGATGAAGTCGCCGCCTTCCCCCAGCGCGGGGCGGGTGGCGTAGTAGCCGCCCTTGGGGTCGTGCAGGCAGCGGGTGACATAGTCCGCCACCGTCATCGGCCCGGTCAGCACGATCTCGCGGACCAGCCGGTCCTTGAGGGTCTCCGCCATGATGGTCTTATGCCTCCGCGACGACCGGCTTCTTCAGCGCTCGCCAGATCAGCCAGACGCCGACCAGCATCATCGGCGTCGACAGGATCATGCCCATGGTCAGGCCCAGCGGCAGATGCTCCAGACCGGCGTCGGGCTGGCGCACGTTCTCCAGCGCAGCGCGGCAGACGCCGTAGCCCAGCAGGAAGAGGCCGGTGACGAAGCCTGGACGCTTCAGCATCCGCCATTTCCACACGGCCAGCGACAGGATGACCAGCAGTAGCAGGCCTTCCAGCCCGGCTTCATACAGCTGGCTGGGGTGGCGCGGTTCGTTACCGGCGGGGCAGAAGCCGTACATCTGTTCGATGCGGGCGTTGCAGAAGCGGATGGCCCAGGGAACCGTCGTCTCGCGGCCCCACAGCTCGCCGTTGATGAAGTTGGCGATGCGGCCGAAGAAGAGGCCGAGCGGCGCGACCGGGGCGATCAGGTCGCCCAGGCTCAGCGGATTGATCTTCTGGCGGTTGGCGTAAAGCGTCAGCGCGACGACGACGCCCAGGAAGCCGCCGTGGAAGCTCATGCCCCCGGTCCACAGCTGCAGCAGCTCCAGCCGCTCGCCCAGGTTCTGACCCGTGAACAACTGGGCGAACATGGCCGGCTTGTAGAAGAGGGCGTAGCCCAGACGCCCGCCCAGGATGACGCCGAACGTGATCCACAGCACCAGGTCGTCCAACTGCGGCCCCGTCACCGGCGGCCTGCCCGGCGACCACAGCCGCTCCGTCTTGGCCAGACGCGAGGCGTACCACCAGCCCAGCACGATCCCGGCGACATAGGCCAGGGCGTACCAGCGGATGGGCAGGGGGCCGAGATGGATCAGGACAGGGTCGAATTCGGGGAAGGGCACAGGGCCTCCGTCAGCGCCGTTTTGAACCCTTCGTCGTCTAGCAAGCGAGACTGCATTCGTCGCGCGCTTTTCCAGCGAAGCAGTTTATAGCCGGTTCGGACGGAAAGGTTTCGTTCACCCAATTTACGACGCCATTAACCATATACTGGTGTGGCAGAGACGCGAGATTTCATCATGCAGACGCGCAATCCGATCCTCGACGAGTTCGCCAAGCTGACCACGGGCGCCATGGGCCTGGCCCAGGCGGCCGGCGACGAGGCCAAGGCCGCCTGGCGCGCCCAGACCGACCGCTTCGTGGCCGAGATGGATTTGGTCCGTCGCGATGAGTTCGATGTGCTGAAGGACGAGATCGCCGCCCTTCGCGCCGAAATCGCCGAGCTTAAGGCTCAGAAAACGCCCGGGAAAAACTCTTCGGCCGGAACGTCCACAGGCGCGGCGCCCGACGCCGACACAGCCGGTTGAGCCGAATCTCCGAACACGTTTACCGTTCGTTTGCAGGTCGTGAGTCGCGGCCCCCGAGTAAGAATGTGAATCCCTGATGGATGCAGCCCGACCCGAAGAGGTCGACGTTCCCTACGACCCCCTGGATGTCGTGGAGCATGTCCTCAACGCGGAGAACCTGCCGTTCGACCGCACGGACGACGGCGACCTCGCCTTCGCCCTGGCCGGCGATTGGAAGGACTATGAGCTGTGGTTCGCCTGGCGGCCCGAGGGCGACTGCCTTCAGCTGTGCTGCGCCCTGGACCTGCGGGTCATGAAGACGCGCCGCGCCGCCGCCTATGAACTGGTGTCGATGATCAACCAGCGCACCTGGCTGGGCCATTTCGAGGTCTGGCCGGACGAGGGCGAGATCGTCTTCCGTCATTCGCTGGCCCTGCCGCACAGCGAGCGCCCGACCCTGGCCCAGGCCGCGTCCATGATCGACGCCGCCATCGAGGCCGCCGACCGCTACTATCCTGCCTTCGACTTCATGGTGCGCGGCTCCAAGAAGGCGCAGGAGGCCATCGACGCCTGCCTGTTCGAGACCGTCGGCACCGCCTGATGAGCAAAGTCGGGAAGATCGGGCCGGTCGTCCTGCAAGGCGTGGGGCGGCTGGGCTCGGCCATCCTTGAAGGTTGGCTCAAGACCGGCGCCGTCGATCCCGCCGACCTGATCATCCTGACGCCCTCCGAAAAGCCCGCTGCCGAAGCGGCGCGGGCTTTGGGCGCGCGGATCAATCCGCCGCTGGAGGCCCTGGCCGAGGCCCGCGCCTTCGTCATCGGGGTCAAACCCGCCAAATGGTTCGAGGCCTCGCGCCCGATCCTGCCGCATCTGGCCCCCGACGCCGTCATCGTCTCGGTCATGGCCGGGGTGAAGGGCGAGACCATTTCCGCGGGCTTCGGCGGCCGTTCTGTGGTCCGCATCATGCCGACGACGGGCGTGGCCCAGGCTCAGGGGGTGGCGACCATCTGGGCCGCCCACGACGCGGCCCGCGCCGTGGGCGAGGCCCTGTTCGCGCCCATCGCCGAGACCGTCCATCTGGACGAGGAAGCCGTCATGCACGCCGCGACCGCCGTGTCCGGCTGCGGGCCCGCCTATTTCTTCGCCTTCACCCGCGCCCTGGCCCAGGCCGGGATCGAGGAAGGCCTGTCCCCCGAGGCCGCCGTGCGGTTGGCCCGCGCCACCCTGCGGTCCGCCGCGGCGGGCGTCGAGGGGACCGAGGCGCTGGACGCCCTGATCGACCGCGTGGCCTCGCCCGGCGGGGTGACGCAGGCCGGTCTGGTGGCCCTGAACGCAAACGGCGCCCTCGACCGGGCGGTCGAGAGCGCCGTTCAGGCGGCTGTGGCCAAGTCGACCGAGCTCAGCGGCTGATCGTCAGCGCCTCACTCCTCAGCGTTTGACGTAGCGTCCGTCGGCCAGGTTGCGCGCCAGCCGGTCATAGGCCGTGTGCGCGTCCTGCCAGGTGGTGAAGCCCTGAACCTCGGCCAGGGTGTTGGAATAATAGTCATACTTGACCGGCTGCACCTCGCCGTTGGCCATGGTGACGGCGCCTTCGACTGCGGCCCCGCCGATCGAGATGCTGCGCATGGCGTCCAGACCGGGCTTGTCCACCAGTTGCTGCATGGTCGGCCGGTTCGGCTTGAGGTCGGTGATGACCAGTTCGATCCGGGCGCCGTCCAGCGCGTGACGCGCGGTCAGGGTGCGCTCGATGGTCCGGGTCAGATCCTCGACCTGTTGCTGCACGTCGCGCTGGCCCAGTTCCTGAACCTGTTTGGCCATGTCGGGACTGACGGTGACGACGACGGCGGAGGGTTGGGCGGCGGCCGCGCCGGCGAGAGCCGCGACGGCGGCGAGCGGTGCGAGGAATGCGAAATTACGCATCATACGGACTCCTGATCCAGGCCCCCCTAGAACTGTCCCAAGATGGCGCTGATTTTACAGTCACGCCAGAGGGCGCGTCGCGATTTATGCGGGCAGGCGGATCAGCGCTTTCAGCCCGCCCATGTCGCTGCGGTCCAGGGTGATGTCGCCGCCGTGGCCGCGGGCCACGTCGCGGGCGATGGCCAGGCCCAGGCCCACGCCCTTGCGGTTCTGATTGCGCGAGGCGTCCAGCCGCGAGAAGGGCCGGAAGGCTTCTTCGTGCATGTCTTCGGGAATGCCGGGCCCGTCGTCCTCGACCGCGATCTCCAGCCCGCCGGAGGGCAGGGGGCGGGCCGACAGCCGCACGTGCTCGCCGTGCGAGGCGGCGTTGCCGGCCAGATTGCTCAACGCGCGCCGGAAGGCCAGGGGGCGCACCTGGGCGTCCAGTTCATCGGGGGTCTCGACCGTGACCTCGGCGCCGGCGCGGCGAACGTCTTCGGCGGCGCGGCGCAGCATTTCGGGGACTGAGATCGACTGGATCGCTTCGCCCGCCTCGCCGCGCGCGAAGGCCAGGTATTCGTCGATCATATGCTCCATCTCGTCCAGATCGCCCTTCATCGCCTCGGCGCGCTTGAACGGCGGGGCCAGGGCCAGTTCGAGCCGCAGCCGGGTCAGGGGTGTGCGCAGGTCATGGCTGACCGAGGCCAGCAGGGCCGTACGCTGCTCGATATGGCGCTGGATGCGAGCGCGCATGTCCAGGAAGGCGCTGGCGGCGGCCCGCACCTCGCGCGCGCCGTGCGGTTTGAAGCGCGGTACGCTCTCGCCCCGGCCGAAGGCCTCGGCGGCGTCGGCCAGCCGTTCGATGGCGCGCACCTGATTGCGGATGAACAGCACCGCCACGCTGAGCAGCAGGACGGTGGCGATCATCAGCCACAGGACGAAGATGTGGGCCTGGGTCGCCACGGCCCGTTCGCGCGGTGCGATGACGCGGAGCACCCCGCCGGGCTCCTCCACCCGGATGTCGACATAGGCGGGGTAGCGGGTCGTATCGAACCAGAAGGGCTGATCCAGCCGCGAGGCCAGGGCCTTCTCCAGCGTGCGGTCGACCACGCCGATCGGCCCGCGCCTTTGCTCGGCGGGCAGTTTCGCCCCCTCCTGGAAGGCGACCGACAACTGCATGGACCGCTCGGCCCGGTCGGCGATGAGGGTCAGGTTCTGCGGCGTCGGTTCGTCGCGATAGCTTTCAGCCGCCCAGGCCACGTCTCCGGCCAGCCCTTCGGACAGGCGGGCCGTCACGGCCTGCCAGTGGGCGTCGAAGAAGGCCCAGGTCACGGCCCCCTGCATGATCAGCACGGGCAGGACGATGATCAGCAGCGACCGCCCCCACAACGAGGTCGGCAGGCGGCGCTTGATCACTCGCGCCCAGACGTTGAACGGCAGCAGCCTCATCGGAGGGGCCTAGGTAGGGGAGGTGTTGTTAGTCTTGCGTCATTCTCGGGCCTGTCCCGAGAATCCAGAAACATGCCGCTCGATAGCGAAGATCGTCGCTTCGATCCGTCGACGTCGAGGGTCTGGATCCCCGGCACAAGGCCGGGGATGACGGCGGAGGAGGGGGCGTGAGCAAGACGCAAGACCCTAGTCCGGCGCCAGCATATAGCCGACGCCGCGCACGGTCTGGAGATAACGCGGGTTCTTGGGGTCGGCTTCCAGCTTGCGGCGCAGGCGCGTCACCTGAACGTCCACGGCGCGGCCGGTGATGTCGGCGGTGTCGGGCGACAGGTTCATGCGCTCGACGGGGGAATGGGAGTGGATGGCCAGGGTCTTCAGCAGTTGCGCCTCGGCCTCGGTCAAGCGTTGCAGCGTCCCGTCGCGGGTCAGTTCCAGCCGCTCCATGTCGAACACCGCCGGTCCCATGCGGATTTCACGCGGGGTCATGGGCTTGCCGCCGGTGCGGCGCAGGATGGCCTCGATCCGCAGCGCCAGTTCGCGCGGGTCGAAGGGCTTGGACATATAGTCGTCGGCGCCGCGCGACAGGCCCTCGATTCGGTCGTCGGGATCGCCCTTGGCCGTCAGCAGCAGGACCGGCGTCCTGGACAGGGAGGCTTGGCTGCGGATCCAGGTCGTCAGGTCGAAGCCGCTCTCGCCCGGCATCATCACGTCCAGCACGATCAAGTCGAACTCGATCAATTCCACCAGGCGTCGGGCGGCGCCCGCGTGCGCGGCGCCGGTGACGCGATAGCCTTCGCGCGCCAGGAACTCTTTCAGCAGTTCGCGGATTCTGTCGTCGTCATCGACGATCAGCAGGTGGCGGCCCGTGCCGGGGGCTGCGACGGGGCCGGAACGGCTGGAAGAACGGGTATCGGTCATGCTTTGGGCGATCCTGCCGAACGCGAGGCGTTGACGGCGGCGGGCGAGAAGAGTGTAACCCGATCATATCCCCGGGAGACGTTATTCAATGGCCTTCGTTCCTTTCGACGATCGTGACGGCTGGATCTGGTTTGACGGCGCATTCGTGCCCTGGCGGGAAGCGAAAACGCACGTTCTGACCCATGGCCTTCACTACGGCTCGTCGGTGTTCGAGGGTGAGCGTATGTACGGCGGCGAAATCTTCAAGCTGACGGCGCACAGCGAGCGGCTGAAACGATCGGCGGAGCTGCTGGACTTCGAGATTCCTTACAGCGTGGCCGAGATCGACGCGGCCTGCAAGGAAACCTGCGAAAAGAACGGCATGACGGACTGCTACATCCGTCCGGTGGCCTATCTGGGCGCCGAACAGCTCAGCGTCTCCTCGCTGAACAGCAAGGTTCACATGGCCATCGCTGCCTGGGAATGGCCCAGCTACTTCGACCCCGAGGTCAAGAAGCGCGGCATCCGGCTGGAGTGGGCCAAATGGCGCCGCCCCGACCCGGCCACCGCCCCTTCGACGGCCAAGGCCGGCGGCCTCTACATGATCTGCACCATGTCCAAGACGGCAGCCGAGAAGCGCGGCTATGCCGACGCCATGATGCTGGACTGGCGCGGCTATGTCGCCGAAGCGACCGGCGCCAACGTCTTCTTCGTCCAGGGCGGCGTCCTGCATACCCCGCGCGTCGATCACATTCTGGACGGCATCACCCGCCAGACGGTGATCGAGATGGCCCAGGCCAAGGGGATCGAGGTCCTCGTCCGCGACATCCTGCCGGAAGAGCTGTCGAACTTCTCGGAATGCTTCCTCACCGGTTCGGCGGCCGAGGTCACCCCGGTCAGCGAGATCGGCGACTACTGCTTCACGCCCGGCGACCTGTCGCTGACCCTGATGGACGACTACGGCAAGCTGGTGCGCGGCCAACTCTGACCCTGGTCGGACAAGGAGCCAAGGCGGAGGATTCATCCTCCGCCTTTTTCATGCGCCTCTTGCCAGCCGCGCGCGGCTGTCGTTCATGCGCAAATAAGAAGCCGGCTCCCGTAGTGCCGGTCGCGGAGCCGCCTTTCCCATGTTCAGTTTCCTGAACCTCCAGAGCCTGTTCGGCCTGGCCGTCATCGTCGCCGTCTGCTGGGCGATGTCCGAGAACCGCCGGGTCTTCCCGTGGCGGCTGGCGCTGGGCGCTATCGCGGTGCAGGCGGCCCTGGTGCTGGCGACCTTCGCCATCCCTGGGTCTCAGGTGGTGCTGGACGGCATCAACAACGCGGTTCAGGGCTTGGAACTGGCCACGGAGGAGGGGACCAAGTTCGTCTTCGGCTTCCTCGCGGGGGGCGATCAGCCCTACGCCGTGGCCAATGAGGGCGCCCTGTTCACCTTCGCCTTCAAGGTTCTGCCGCTGATCCTGGTCATCTCGGCCCTGTCGGCCCTGCTGTGGCACTGGAAGATCCTGAAATGGATCACGCTCGGCTTCGGCTTCCTGTTCCAGCGGACCATGGGTCTCGGCGGCGCCTCGGCCCTGGCGGTGGCGGCCAATGTCTTCCTGGGCATGATCGAAAGCCCCATCGTCATCCGCGCCTATCTGGACAAGCTGACCCGGTCGGAGCTGTTCCTGATGATGGTGGTCGGTCTGGCCACCGTAGCCGGTTCGACCATGGTGGCCTATGCGACCATCCTGGCGCCGGTGCTGTCGAACGCGGCGGGCCACGTCCTGGTCGCCTCCATCGTCTCGGCTCCGGCGGGCGTGCTGCTGGCCCGCGTCATCATCCCCGAAAAGCCGGGCCAGGGCGGGGCGGTGGCCGACTACAACTCGGCGCTGAAGTACGACAGCTCCATCGACGCCATCGTCAAGGGCACGTCGGACGGCCTGATGGTGGTGCTGAACATCTCGGCGGTGCTGATCGTCTTCGTGGCCCTGGTCGCCCTGGCCAACGTCATTCTGAGCGGCTTCGTCATCGGCGGCGATCCGCTGACGGTCGAGCGCATCCTGGGCGTGGTCTTCGCGCCGGTCGCCTGGTTGATCGGCGTGGAATGGGCCGACGCCCACACCGCCGGCTGGCTGCTGGGCGTGAAGCTGACGCTGACCGAGTTCGTCGCCTTCATCAAACTGGGCCATATCCCCGCCGGCGACATGACCGAACGCACCCGGATGCTGATGACCTACGCCCTCTGCGGCTTCGCCAACATCGGCTCGGTGGGCATCACCGTCACCGGCCTGTCGGTCCTGATGCCGGAACGCCGCGAGGAGGTTCTGGGTCTGGTGTGGAAGGCGTTGTTCGCCGGCTTCCTGGCCACGCTGATGACCGCCTGCATCGTCGGGGCCATGCCGGCTTCGGTGTTCGGACAGTAGGTTTTTTAAGACGCTGGAGGACGGCTTGAAGCTCTACACCTCGCATCGCGCCCCCAATCCGCGCCGGGTCCGCTGGGTCATGGCCGAGAAGGGCGTCGAGAACGTCGACTTCGTCGAGATCGACCTGCTGGCCGGTCAGCACCGCACGGCGGACTACCGCGCCAAGGTGGGCGTGCCGCACGTCCCGGCACTGGAGCTGGACGACGGCGCCTGCATCTCTGAGTCCATCGCCATCTGCCGCTATCTGGAGGCGCTGTACCCGGAGCCGAACCTGTTCGGCCACGATGCGCGCGAGCAGGCGATCATCGAGATGTGGACCCGTCGCTGCGAGATCTACCTGGCCAATCCGATGATGCTGAACGTGCGCTTCAGCCACCCGGCGCTGGCCGCTCTCGAACCGCCTCAGCCGCAGGTCGCCGAGTACAGCCGCGTCGGCGCCGAGAAGTTCATGAAGTCGCTGGACCGCCACCTCGCCGAGCACGCCTTCATCGCCGCCGACCGCTTCACCATCGCCGACATCGTCGCGGCGGTCGGCCTCGACTTCGCTCGTCTGGTCAAATACCGCCCGCCGGAAGAGTTCACCCATCTGGCGCGCTGGATGGAGGATTGCCGGGCGCGTCCGACGGCCAAGGCGGGGGCCTAGGCGTCATGCGGACGCTGGCCCCGCCTGAGCGGGGGATGGCGGTGCTGCTGGCGGGCCTGGCGGGCTATGTCGACAGCCTGGGCTTTCTTCAGCTGGGCGGGCTGTTCGTCTCCTTCATGAGCGGGAATTCGACCCGGATGGCGGTCGGCGTGTCGCTGGGCGACTGGCGCACCGTCGGGGTGGCCGCGACCATTCTGATCCTGTTCGTTCTCGGGGCGGCGCTGGGGGCTCTGGTCGCCGGCGGCGAAGGCATGCGGTCGCGCAGCCGGGTTCTGGCGCTGGAGGCGGGCCTGCTGGCCGGCGCGGCGCTCGCCGTCCCGGTCGGGCTGACGCCGCTGGCCGTCGGCCTGATGGTGCTGGCCATGGGGGTCGAGAACGCCGTCTTCCTGCGCGACGGCGAGGTCGGCGTCGGCCTGACCTATATGACCGGTGCCCTGGTCAAGCTGGGGCAGGCGCTGGCCGGCGCCCTGCGGGGCGGGCAGCGCGCGGCCTTCGCGCCCTATCTGCTGCTGTGGGCGGGCCTGTTCGGCGGGGCCGTGGTGGGCGCATTCAGCTACGGCGCGCTGGGCCTGAACGCCTTGTGGCCGGCGGCGGGGCTGGCGACCGGCCTGGCAGTCCTCGTCCGCTTCAGCCGCGTGGCGTGAATTTCCGGATCACGCCCGAGAAGGTCATCAGCAGCCGGTCGCCCGTGTTGATCTGGCCGCGCACGAAGATCAGGCTCTTGCCCGCCTTGGTGACCTGGCCGGTCGCCTCGATCAGTTCCCCGACATAGGCGCCGTCGATGAAGGTGGAATCCAGTTGCACCGTGACGCCCGAGGCCCCCTCCATCTCCTGATAGGCGATCTGGAACATGGCGATGTCGGCGAAGGTCATCAGGCAGCCGCCGTGCATGCGGCCGCCGAAATTCATATGCTTCTGTTCGGCCCGGAAGGCGCAGCGCATCGACCCGTCGGGGTCCGGCTTGCGATAGAAGGGACCGACAGTGGAGTCGAAGGTGGCGCCGCTCACCTCGTAGGTTTCCCAACCCGAAAACTCGCCTTCCGATACCGTGATCCTGCCGACCATGCCGATTACGCCTTCTTTCTGATCTCGCGCTGCAGCATATAGGCGCAATGAGCGATCCTATCGAAGCGGCCATTTTTGAAAAACTGGCCAAGGCCGACCCCAAGAGCGTCGGCGGCAAGAGCATTGAACCGTCGGATGTGGCCAAGGAGCTGCAGCCCGAGCAGTGGCAGCGGATGCTGCCCAAGGTGCGCAGCGCGGCCCTGGGCCTGATGCGTCAGGGCAAGCTGACCATCACCAAGAAGGGCAAGGCGGTCGATCCCAACAGCTTCAAGGGCGTGATCCGTCTGCGCCTGCCGACCGAGGCCGAGACGGCCGCGGCCCTGGCGGCCCTGCCGCCGGTCGAGCCTTCGGATGACGGCGACTTCGACTGATCCTGAAAAGGGCCCTGAAAAGGGCGCGGAGGACGGCGGCCTGGACGCGGTCCTGGCCGACATCCGGGCCTGCCGGGCCTGCCTGGGCCACCTTCCGCACACGCCGCGGCCGGTGGTCATGGTCACGGCCCAGACGCGCCTGCTGATCTGCGGCCAGGCGCCGGGGCGGCGGGTGCATGAAAGCGGTCTGCCCTTCACCGATCCGTCCGGCGTCCGTCTGCGCGACTGGCTGGGCGTGGACGAGGCCGCCTTCTACGGCGACCCGCGTCTGGGCGTCGCGGCCCAGGCCTTCTGTTTTCCGGGCACCGATCCGAAGGGCGGCGACTATCCGCCGCCGCGCCGCTGCGCCGAGCTGTGGCGGCCCCGGCTGCTGGCCGAACTGCCCAAGGTCGAACTGACCCTGCTGGTCGGCGGCTACGCCCAGGCCTGGGCTTTGAGCGATCGCGCCAAGACCAACATGACCGAAACGGTCCGGGCCTGGCGCGATTACGCGCCCGCCATCCTGCCGCTGCCGCACCCGTCGTGGCGCAATACGGCCTGGCTGCGGAAAAATCCGTGGTTCGAGGCCGAGCTTCTGCCCTACCTTCGCGAACGGGTTCGAGTCATTCTCGGGTGACGATCTTTCCAATCCGCTCATCCCGGCGGACGCCGGATCCAGTGCTTTGGGCATCATGAAGCAGAGTTCGGACTTGATCGCAGCCCTGTTGGCCAGCCTGGCGCGCGCGGCCAAATCACTGGGCCCCGGCGTCCGCCTGGGTGAGCGGTTGCTGGGGGCGGCCTTGCTCGCCCTCGCCCTGTCCGCCTGCGCCACGCCGCATCTTCAGGCGCCGCAGAGCCCGCCCGCCGGTTTCGCCGGGCCGCGTATCGAGACGGGGACCGAAGGGCGCGGCGCCTTCGTGGTTCAGGACGGGGCGCGGCTGCCCTATCTGCGCTGGAGCCCCCAGGGGCAGCAGCCCTGGGCCGTCATCGTCGCCCTGCACGGGTTCAACGACCATTACGCCTCCTTCCGGCTGGCCGGGCCGTGGTGGGCGACGCGCGGCATCGAGACCTGGGCCTATGACCAGCGCGGCTTCGGCCTGGCGCCTCATCGCGGCGAGTTCGCGCCCGAAAGCCTGACCAGCGCCGACCTGCGCACCGTCGTCGCCCTGGTCCGCGCCGAGCGGCCCCACGCCCTGATCGTGGTTGCGGGGGAAAGCATGGGCGGGTCCTCGACCATCGCCGCCTTCGGGGCCGAGACGCCGCCCGACGCCGACCGGGTCGTCCTGCTGGCCCCCGGCGTCTGGGGCTGGTCCAGCCAGAGTCCGTTCAACAGCGCGGGATTGTGGGCCGCCGCCAGATTGATGGGCGATGTCGCGGTCGAGCCGCCGTCCTTCGCGGTCAGCAAGATCCGTGCGTCCGACAATACGCTGGAACTGGTCCGCAACGGCCGCGATCCGCTCAGCATCATCGCCACCCGCTTCGATTCCCTGCACGGGCTGGTCGATCTTATGGAGACGGCGACGACCCGGCTGGGTGCGGTCGAGAAGCCGACCCTGCTGCTCTACGGCGCCCACGATCAGATCATCGAGAAGCGCCCGATGCGGCTGGCGCTGGAGCGAGCCGGCGAACGGTCCAACCTGCGTACGGCCTATTACCGCGACGGCTGGCATATCCTGAACCGGGACCTGCAGGGCGAGGTCGTCTATCGCGACATCGAGGCCTGGCTGCGCGACCCGGCCGCCGCCCTGCCGTCCGGCGCCCCCTCGGTCCTGCCGGCGTTGAAGGCCGAGGCTGATCGCGGGCGCTGAGCTTAAGAGCCGCTCGTCCTGGCTTGATCTTCTCCGCTCATCCCGGCGGACGCCGGGATCCAGTGCTTTGGCCGCAAGCGCGTGGTTGGAGGAAGGTGCATTCTCACCGTACCGCTTTGAGCTCTTACTGGATCCCGGCGTCCGCCGGGATGAGCGGGACTAAGTGTGGGGGCTTACACGCCAGATGAAGTCAGTCCCGATCTCTCGGCGTGCGAAACCGTCATGCTTGCCGTTTAGGCGGACGCGGCGTATCTCCTCGCGCAATAAAAAATACCCCAGGAAAGGCCTGTCATGGGCAAGACGCTGTTTGATTCCCCTTCTTTCGCGAACCATGAGGGCGTCCACGCCTTCCATGACGAGAAAACCGGCCTGAAGGCCATCGTCGCGGTTCACTCCACCGCGCGCGGCCCCGCCGTCGGCGGCACCCGCATGTGGAACTACGCCACCGCCGAAGAGGCGCTGGAAGACGTGCTGCGCCTGTCGAAGGGCATGAGCTACAAGAACGCCATCGCCGACCTGGAAATGGGCGGCGGCAAGTCGGTCATCATCGGCGATAGCCGCACGCAGAAGAGCCCCGAGCTGTTCCGCGCCTTCGGTCGCTTCCTGAACGGCCTGGGCGGCAACTATTACGCGGCCGAAGACGTCGGCACTTCGGTCGAGGACATCGCCGAGGCCCGCAAGGTCACCGAATACGTCCTGGGCCTGAAGGACGGCCCGGAAGCCTCGGGCGACCCCAGCCCGGTCACCGCCGAGGGCGTGTTCCGCTCGAACCTGGTCGTGGCGCGTCGCCTGTTCAATCAGGACGACATGACCGGCCTGACCGTGGCCATCCAGGGCGTGGGCCACGTCGGCGCCTATCTGGCCGAGAAGCTGCACAAGGCTGGCGCCAAGCTGATCATCACCGACGTCAACCAGGCCAACCTGGACGCCGTCGCCGCCAAGACCGGCGCCGAGATCGTCGCTCCCGACGCCATCTATGACGTCGCCGCCGACATCTATGCGCCCTGCGCCCTGGGCGCGACGCTGAACCTGCAGACGCTGGAGCGTCTGAAGGTCCGGGCGATCTGCGGCGCCGCCAATAACCAGCTGGCCACCCCGGACATCGGCGACCAGCTGTTCGCGCGCGGAATCCTCTATTCGCCGGACTATGTCGTCAACGGCGGCGGCATTATCAACGTGGCCTCGGAGATGAACGCGCGCCAGTCGGGCGGCGCCTATGACCCGTCGTGGGTCGAGGGCAAGCTGTCGCGCCTGATGGAGACCTTCGAGGAGATCCTCGAGCGCTCGGTGGTCGAGAACAAACCGACCCACTTGATCGCCGACGCCATCGCCGAAGCCCGCATCCACGCAGCCGCAGACAAGAAGGCGGAACTGCTGAAGGCGGCGTAACGATCTTCCTTCTCCCCTTGAGGGAGAAGGTGGGCGCCGCAGGCGCTCGGATGAGGGGTGTGTGCGCTGCCGTTTCCGGCAGGGCCGCACCCCTTTTTCGTGTCTGGTGTTCGCCTGACGGTAGCCGGTTGCGCCGTCACCCCTCATCCGTCTCGCTGCGCGAGCCACCTTCTCCCTCAAGGGGAGAAGGGAAGCGCTCCCCGATTCCTTCAATCTTTAACGCATCTTAACGCCGCGTTTACCATCCACACGGCAGTTTCTGCCTAGCGGGGCGGTTTGGTCCTCCCGCCAGTATGAGGCGGGGACGCGTGGGCGGCTTCACGGCGGCGTTGCAGAAGTTCGGGATCGGCCGTCTGGCCGCAGTGCTTGGCGTCGCCGCGGGCGTCGCGGCCGTGCTGGTCGCCGTCATGTTGCGTGTGGGCCAGGCGCCCGACGCGCTGCTCTATTCCAACCTCGACCTGCGCGAAGCCTCCGAGATCAGCGCGGCCCTGGATCAGGCCAGCATCAAATACAGTTCCAAGGGCGACGGCTCGACCATCTTCGTCAGCCGCGACGAAGTCGGTACGGCGCGCCTGATGCTGGCGGGCAAGGGGCTCGTGACCTCGGGCAGCGTCGGCTACGAAATCTTCGACAACCAGTCGGTTCTGGGCCAGACCGAGTTCCAGCAGAACCTGAACGAGCAGCGCGCCCTGCAGGGCGAGCTGTCGCGCACCATCATGTCGATGCGCGGCATCACCTCGGCCCGCGTCCACATCACCATGCCGCGCCGCGAGATGTTCCAGGCCGCCGCCATCGACCCGACCGCCGCCGTGGTCGTGGGCCTGGGCGGGCGCGACCTCAGCGCCGATCAGGTGCGCGCCATCCGCAACGTCGTCGCCTCCTCGGTGCCGAACCTGAAGCCGGACAAGGTGACGGTGACCGATCAGGCCAACCGCACCCTGGCCGCGGGGTCCGAGGACAGCGGCTTCACCTCGGCCAACGCCGAGGCCGCCAAGGCCACGACCGAGGCTCAGTTGCAGACCCGGATCAAGGACATCGTCGAGGGCGTCGTCGGCCCCGGCGCGGCGCGCGTCCAGGTCACGGCCGACATCGACCACAGCCGCTCGACCACCCAGGAGCAGAAGTTCGACCCCGACGGCCAGGTCGTCCGCTCGACCTCGACCAATGGCTCGCAGTCGCAGGACACGACGGGCCAGGCCGACGGCGGCGTCACCGCCACCAACAACATTCCCGGCGGCGCGGCCCCGAACACCACGCCCCTCGGCTCGACCAACTCGGAAAACACCGAGACCACCAACTACGAGATCTCCAACACCACCACCACGACGGTGAAGGAGCCCGGCGAGGTCAAGAAGCTGTCGGTTTCGGTCGCCGTGGACGGCAAATACACCCCCGCCGCCGGCGGCAAAGGCGAGCCGACCTACGCCCCGCGCACCGCAGAAGAAGTCCAGCAGATCAAGACCCTGGTCGCCGCCGCCGTCGGCATCGACGAGACGCGCGGCGACAAGATCGAGGTGGTCAACGTCCGCTTCAGCCGCGAGCCTTCGGCGGCGCCGGGCGAAGACACCGGCTCGTCGATGTTCAACTTCGACAAGAACGACATCATGCGCGGGGTCGAGCTGCTGGTGCTGCTGGTGACCGGCCTGCTGCTGATCTTCTTCGTCGTGCGGCCGCTGCTGAAGACCGCCTCGGGCGCGACGGGCCTCCCGGCCCTGGTCGGGGCCAACGGCATGCCGGTGACGGCGCTGGACGCCCAGATTGTCGGCGGAACCTTGCCGGGCGGGGCGCCCATGCTGACCGGTCCGAGCGACATGGAACAGCGGCTCGACATCGCCCGCATCGAGGGACAGGTGAAGGCTTCCTCGATCAAGAAGGTGGCCGACTTCGTGGACTCCCACCCGGAGGAATCCACCGCGATCCTCCGGTCGTGGGTGCATGAAAGCTAGTGACCCGTCTCGTGAGCAAGAAACCTGCAGTCGATGACATCCGCAAGCTGACGGGGCCCGAGAAGGCCGCCGTGGTCCTGCTGTCGCTGGGCGAGGAGCACACGATCCTGTGGCAGCAGCTCGACGACGAAGAGATCAAGGAAGTTTCCCAGGCCATGGCCTCGCTGGGCACGGTGGCCGCCCAGGTGGTCGAGGAAGTCCTGGTCGAGTTCGTGTCCGGCATCGGCGGCTCTGGTTCGCTGATGGGCAGCTACGAGCAAACCCAGCGTCTGCTGGCCTCCTTCATGCCGGGCGAGCGCGTCGACGCCCTGATGGAGGAAATCCGCGGTCCCGCCGGCCGGACCATGTGGGACAAGCTCGGCAATGTGAACGAGGCCGTCCTCGCCAACTATCTGAAGAACGAATACCCGCAGACCGTCGCGGTGGTCCTGTCCAAGATCAAGCCTGAGCACGCCTCGCGCGTGCTGACGGCCCTGCCCGAGGACTTCGCCCTGGAGTGCGTCCAGCGCATGCTGCGCATGGAGCCGGTGCAGCGCGACATCTTGGACAAGATCGAACAGACCCTGCGCACCGAGTTCATGTCCAATCTGGCGCGCACCTCCAAGCGCGACAGCCATGAACTGATGGCCGACATCTTCAACAGCTTCGACCGCCAGACCGAGGCCCGCTTCATCGGCGCCCTGGAGGAACGCAGCCGCGATTCCGCCGAGCGGATCCGCGCGCTGATGTTCGTCTTCGAGGACCTGTCGCGCCTCGATCCGGGCGGCGTCCAGACCCTGCTGCGCGCGGTCGAGAAGGATCAACTGGCCCTGGCGCTGAAGGGCGCCTCGGACGCGTTGCGCGAAATGTTCTTCTCCAACATGTCCGAGCGGGCCTCGAAGATCATGCGCGAGGACATGGAGTCCATGGGGCCTGTCCGCCTCAAGGACGTCGACGCCGCCCAGATGACCATGGTCCAGGTGGCCAAGGATCTGGCCGCGCGGGGCGACATCATGCTGGCGGGCCAGAGCGGCGACGACGAGTTGATCTACTGACATGACCGCCATCCTTTCCACCGCTCGCCCCTTCATTTTCGACACCGAGTTCGACGCGGCCGGCGACGTCGTGCGCCCCTCGACCTGGCAGCCGATGAAGCGCTCCTTCGCGCCGGCCGAGGTCGAGGCCCTGGTCGCCCAGGCGCGGCTGGAGGCCCGGCAGCAGGCCCTGGCCGAGGTCGAGGCTCTGCGCGCCGACGCCCTGTCCGCCCTGGCCCAGTCGGTGGCCCATTCGGCCGGGACCCTCAGCATGGTCGTCGAGGCGCACCGGCGCCAGTCGGCCGAACTGTCGGTCGCCGCCGCCCGCGTCCTGGCCTCCGCCGCCTTCGACCGCTTCCCGCGCCGTCCTCTGGAAGCCGCCATCGAGCAATTGGCGCAAGAGATCGACGCTTCGCCCCGGTTGCAGGTCCGCGCCGCCGGTCTGGACGAAGCCGCCCGCGCCCACGTCGAGGCCCTGTGCGCCGACGCGGGTTTTAGCGGCCTGATCGCCTTCCGCGAGGACGCCGGGGCGCCCGCATCCGCCTTCACACTGGAATGGGCCGACGGCCGCGCCGAGTTTGATCCCGAGGGCGTCGCCGCCCGTGTTTCCGCCGCGCTGGAGGCCGCACTCGCGGCCGAGGCCGGCCATGCTGAACCCCTCGACAGGAGCGCCTTCTGATGGCCACCGACGACCTTGCCCTGGAAGAGTTCGGCGATTCCACCGCGCTCAACGTCGCCGACGAGGGCGGCGACAAGTCCGCCGCCGATCTGGCCACCGTCTTCGACGTGCCGGTCAACATCTCGGCCGTGCTGGGCAAGGCCCACATGTCCGTCGCCCAGTTGCTGAAGCTGAACCGGGGATCGGTGCTCGAACTGGACCGCAAGGTCGGCGAGGCCATCGACATCTTCGTCAACAACCGCCTGGTCGCCCGCGGGGAGGTCGTCGTCGTCGAGGACCGCCTGGGCGTGACCATGACGGAAATCATCAAGACCGAGGACAAGGGCGCCTGATCGGCCGCCCTGTTTTCGGAATAGCGCTCTAGAGGAGAAGACCCATGCGGCTTCTGGTGGTTGGCAGGCTCAGCGGACAGCTGGCGACGGCGGTGAAGATGGCCATGGCGCACGGCGCCAAGGTCCAGCACGTCGAACGCGCCGATCAGGCGACCGAGCAACTGCGGCGCGGGCAGGGGGCCGACCTGATGATGGTCGACTACCGCATCGACATCGCCGCCCTGATCGCCGCCAATGACGCTGAGCGCATCTTCGTGCCGATCGTGGCCTGCGGCGTGGACGCCGACGCCAAGGAAGCCGCCGACGCCATCCGCGCCGGGGCCAAGGAGTTCATCCCCCTGCCGCCCGAGGCGGATCTGATCGCCGCCGTCCTGTCGGCCGTGGCCGACGACGAACGGCCGATGATCTCGGCCGATCCGGCGATGAAGGCGGTCGTGGCCCTGGCCGATCAGGTGGCGCGTTCGGACGCCTCCATCCTGATCACCGGCGAAAGCGGCGTCGGCAAGGAGGTGATGGCCCGTCACCTGCACAACGGCTCCAAGCGCGCCGATCGCGCCTTCATCAGCGTCAACTGCGCCGCCATTCCCGACAACCTGCTGGAATCCGAGCTGTTCGGCCACGAGAAGGGGGCCTTTACCGGCGCCGTGGCCCGCCGCATCGGCAAGTTCGAAGAGGCCGACGGCGGCACCCTGCTGCTGGACGAAATCAGCGAGATGGACGCCCGGTTGCAGGCCAAACTGCTGCGCGCCATTCAGGAGCGGGTCATCGACCGCGTCGGCGGCTCCAAGCCCGTGCCGGTCAACATTCGCATCATCGCCACCTCGAACCGCGACCTGGCCAAGGCCGTGGCCGAAGGCACGTTCCGCGAGGACCTGCTGTACCGCCTGAACGTCGTCAACCTGCGTCTGCCGTCCTTGCGCGAACGGCCGGGCGACATCGCCGTCCTGTCGGATCACTTCATCCGCAAATACGCCGTCGCCAACGGCGTGCCGCCGCGTCCCATTTCGTCTGACGCTCGCCGCGCCCTGGTCGGCCACCGCTGGCCCGGCAACGTGCGCGAGTTGGAAAACGCCATGCACCGCGCCGTCCTGCTGGCGACGGGCTCCGAGATCGACGTCGACGCGCTCCGCCTGCCCGACGGCCGGCCGCTGCTGGAAGGCGGCTCGACCGCGCCGTCGCCCGCCGCCTCGACCTATGACGCCGGGGTCGCCGGCCATGCGGCCCAGATGGCCGACGCCATGACCCGCGGCTTCGTCGGTCAGACCGTGGCCGAGATGGAGAAGACGCTGATCCTCGACACCCTGTCGCACTGCCTGGGCAACCGCACCCATGCGGCGACCATCCTGGGCATCTCGATCCGCACCCTGCGCAATAAGCTGAACGAATACGCCGACGAGGGCACGCCGATCCCGGCCCCGCAATCGGGCGTCGCCGCCGCCTACGGCGCCGTGGGCTGACCATGCGCGCCGTCCGCAGGACCGTCCTGCTGGGCGCCGGGGCGCTGGCGCTGACGGGTTGCGTGCGCGAGGCCGACGCCGACGCCGGAGCCCTGGATCTGGACCTTTCAGCGCTTGAGGCGCGGCACGGCGGTCGTCTGGGCGTCGCGGTCGCCTCGGCGGGAATGAACGCCGCCTGGCGCGGCGACGAACGGTTCGTCTATTGCTCGACCTTCAAGATGTATCTGGCCGCCGCCATGCTGCTGCGCGTGCAGGCGGGGCAGGAGCGGCTGGATCGCGCCATCCCGATCACCCGCGCCGACATGGTCAACCACGCCCCGACCACGGAACCGGCCATCGGCTCGACCCTGACTGTCGAACAGTTGATGAAGGCGACGGTCGAACTGAGCGACAACCCCGCCGCCAACATCCTGATCCGGGAAATGGGCGGGCTGGACGCGCTTCGCGCCTTCTATCGCGGCATCGGCGACGCCAGCACCCGCGTCGACCGGCTCGAGCCCGAGATGAACCGTCTCGACGGCGACAAGGACACCATCACCCCGATCCAGTCGGTGCAGAACATCAGCCGCCTGCTGGTCTCGCCGGACACCCCGCTGAACGCCGCCTCCAAGGCCCTGCTGATGCGCTGGATGACCGACACCCCGACCGGGCAGGGCCGTATCAAGGCGGGCGTCCCAGACGGCTGGACCGTGGCGCACAAGATCGGCACCGGCGGCTATGGCCCGACCAACGACATCGGCCTGATCCAGCCGCCCAGCGACGTCGGGAGCGGCGCGCCCATCGTCATCGCCGTCTATTTCCACGCCACGCGGGAGTCGACCGACGCCCAACGCGAAGCCGTCATCGCCGACGCGACCCGTCTGGCGCTCAAGGCGCTGGGGCATGGCTGACACCCTGCGAATCCTGTCATCAGGCGGGATGATCTTCGTCCGCCGCCATGGTTGATGCGCCGATCCTGATGAAGGACGGCTATGCGCGCCCGACCGGGCGTGACGCGCTCGGCTGGGTGATGCGCGGCGAAGTGCTGATGTCGGTCGGCGTGATCGGCGTGATCATGCTGCTGATCGTGCCCATCCCGAAGATGCTGCTGGACCTGCTGCTGGCGATCTCGATCGTCTCCAGCGTGCTGATCCTGATGACGGCCGTGATGATGAAGCGGCCGCTGGACTTCGCCATCTTCCCCACGGTGCTGCTGGTCTCGACGCTTTACCGGCTGGGCCTCAACCTGGCCTCAACGCGGCTGATCCTGAGCCACGGCCAGGAAGGCCACGCCGCCGCCGGCCAGGTCATCAACGCCTTCGGCGAACTGATGATGGGCGGCAACTTCATCATCGGGGTGATCATCTTCGCCATCGTCCTGGTGGTGAACTTCGTCGTCATCACCAAGGGGTCGACCCGGATCGCCGAGGTCTCGGCCCGCTTCACCCTGGACTCCATGCCGGGCAAGCAGATGGCCATCGACGCCGACCTGTCGTCGGGCCTGATCACCGAGGAACAGGCCAAGCTGCGCCGCAAGGAACTGGAGCAGGAATCGACCTTCTTCGGGGCCATGGACGGCGCCTCGAAATTCGTGCGCGGCGACGCCGTGGCCGGCCTGATCATCACCTTCATCAACGCCATTGGCGGGCTGTTGATCGGCGTGCTGCAACACAAGATGCCGGTCGGCGAGGCCGCCAACACCTATGTCCTGCTGACCATCGGCGATGGTCTGGTGACCCAGGTTCCGGCCATCATCGTCTCCATCGCCGCCGGTTTCCTGGTGTCCAAGGCGGGCGTCGAGGGCACGGCGGACAAGGCCCTGGTGGCGCAACTGGCGACCAACCCGGTCAGCCTGGGCGTGGTGTCCGGCGCGGCGGGCCTGATCGGCCTGATCCCCGGGATGCCGCTGGTCCCGTTTGCGGCCCTGGCCATCGGCTCGGGCTTCATGGCCTGGAGGCTGGGCCGCAACCGGCTGAAGCCGGCGCCGGTCGAAACCGTCGATCTGAAGCCCAAGGAAGACGTCGAGGAGCCCATCGCCACGGCCCTGACCATCGACGAGGTCAAGATCGAACTGGGCTACGCCCTGCTGTCGCTGATCAACGATCTGGAGGGCCGTCGCCTGACCGATCAGATCCGCGCCCTGCGCCGTTCGCTGGCCCAGGAATACGGCTTCGTCATGCCGAGCGTGCGCATCCTCGACAACATGCGCCTGTCCAATCAGGGCTACGCCATCCGCATCAAGGAGATGGAGGCCGGGGCTGGCGAGGTGCGTCTGTCCCAGCTGATGGCCATGGATCCGGCGGGTCGTCAGGTCGAGCTGCCGGGCGAGCACACGCGCGAGCCTGCCTTCGGCCTGCCCGCCACCTGGATCGACGAATCCCTGCGCGAAGAGGCCACCTTCCGCGGCTACACCCTGGTCGATCCCTCGACGGTGCTGACCACGCACCTGACCGAGATCCTCAAGGAGAACATGGCCGACCTGCTGTCCTACGCCGAGGTTCAGAAGCTGCTGAAAGAGCTGCAGGGCGAGGAGAAGAAGCTGGTCGAGGAACTGATCCCGACCGTCGTCACCGTCACCACCCTGCAACGCGTGCTGCAGACCCTACTGCGCGAAAAGGTCTCGATCCGCGACCTCGCCGCCATTCTGGAAGGTCTGGCCGAGGCGGCGCCGCACACCACCAGCGTCACCACCCTGGTCGAGCACGTCCGCACCCGTCTGGCGCGTCAGCTGTGCTGGGCCAACCGGGGCGACGACGGCGCCTTGCCGATCGTCAGCCTGTCGCTGGACTGGGAGCAGGCCTTCGCCGATGCCCTGATCGGTCCGGGCGAGGACAAACAACTGGCCATGGCCCCGAGCCGGCTTCAGGACTTTATCCGCGCAGTCCGCGACGTGTTCGAGCGCGCCGCCATGTCAGGCGAGAACCCGGTCCTGCTGACCGGGCCGCAGGTCCGCCCCTATGTCCGGTCGATCATCGAGCGGTTCCGCGGCCAGACGGTGGTGATGAGCCAGAACGAGGTCCACCCCAAGGCCCGGTTGCGGACCATCGGCACGGTCTGACCGGCGTCGAGTTAACGGCTGGACTCAAGGGGTTCGGTCGCGGATGCTCGAATCATGAATCGCATCCGGCCGGCCCTGCGCAGCTTCAGCCTCTTTCTGCGCACGCCGACCCTCAGTCGTTCCATCATCGCCCTGCTGGCGCTGGCCATCCTGCTGCTGCTGGCGGTGAATGCCGCCACCTTCGTCATGATCCAGCGGACGACGGCCTATAACGACACCGTCGACCACGGACAGCAGGTGCGGCTGGCGTCCAAGGACATGCTCGGTCTGCTGGTCGATGCCGAGACCGGGCAGCGCGGCTACATGCTGACCGCCCGCCCTGACTATCTGAGCGTCCACGATCAGGCGGTCGCGGCTCTGCCCGCGGCGTTGGGCCGGCTGGAGGCCCTGGTCGGCGCGGACGACGAACTGGCCCCCCGGCTTGGGCGGGTGCGATCGCTGTATGAACAACGTCTCGCCCTGATGGAGCATACCATCGACCTGACGCGCACCGGGCGGATCGGCGAGGCCGTGTCCCTGATCCGCAGCGGTCAGGGCAAGTCCATGATGGACGCGATGCGGGTCGAACTGACCGCCATCGACGAGGTCGAGGCGCGGCGCCTGGTCGAACGCACCAATCAATCCGAGCGCGCCTCTCAGGTGACGGTGGCGGTCAACGCCCTGGCCGCCCTGCTGATCCTGATCCTGGCCGGCATCAGCGTCTGGCTGGTGCGGCGTTACGTCGAGGAGATCGAGGCGGCGCATATGGAACTGGACCGGGTCAACGCCGGGCTGGAAAACCAGGTCCGCGACCGCACCGCCGAACTGACCCGCGCCAACGAAGAGATCCAGCGTTTCGCCTATATCGTCAGCCACGACCTGCGCGCGCCCCTGGTTAACGTCATGGGCTACACCTCCGAGCTGGAGCAGGTCGGCAAGATCTTCGATCATCAGCTGACGGCGCTGGAGAAGACCCACCCCGACGCCGTGGAGGCCGAGGCGCTCCGGGCCGTGCGCGAGGACGTGCCGGAAGCCGTCGGCTTCATCCGCGCCTCCACCGCCAAGATGGACCGGCTGATCAACGCCATTCTCAAGCTGTCGCGGGAGGGACGTCGGACGCTGGTTCCCGAGGTTCTGCCGATGACCGCCGTGGTCAAGGCCATCGCCGACAGCGTCCATCATCAGGCCATCGAGTCCGGCGGCGAGATCGTCGTGCGCGACTTGCCGGTGCTGGAAAGCGACCGGCTGTCGATCGAGCAGATCTTCGGCAACCTGCTCGACAACGCCGTCAAATATCAGCAGCCCGGCCGCCCCGTCCGCATCGTGGTCGAGGGCGAGACGACCGACGACGGCCGCGTCCACTACCGCGTCGTCGACAACGGGCGCGGCGTGTCGGCGCGCGACCACGAGCGTATCTTCGAACTGTTCCGTCGCGCCGGGAAACAGGACCAGCCGGGCGAGGGCCTGGGCCTGGCCTTCGTCCGCAACAACGTGCGCCGCCTCGGCGGGGTCATGGAACTGGAGTCCGAGCTGGGACAAGGCTCGACATTCCATTTGAAATTCCCCACACGATTGATCGTGCCGGGGGATGCAGGAGACCGTCTATGAGCCACTCCGTGAAGATCGTCATGGTCGAGGACGACCTGGGTCACGCCAAGCTCATCGAGAAGAATATCCGGCGCGCCAATATCGCCAACGACATCGTCCATTTCGCCGAGGGCGGGGCGGCGCTCGACTATCTGTTCAGCGACGAGGTGCGCGCCGAAGGGCCGCTGCTGATCCTGCTGGACCTCAACCTGCCGGACATGTCGGGCACCGATATTCTGGAACGGGTGAAGTCCGACGAGCGTCTGCGCCGCGCCCCGGTGGTGATCCTGACCACCACCGACGACAAGGTCGAGATCGAGCGCTGCTACGACCTGGGCTGCAACGTCTACATCACCAAGCCGGTGGATTACGAAGCCTTCGCCGGCGCCATCCAGCAGTTGGGCCTGTTCCTGTCTGTCATGCAGGCCCCGGAAATCTGAGCCGCGTGATCCACATGGGGGCCGCCATCCGTCTGCTGTACATCGACGACGACCGGGGCCTGTCCCGGCTCGTCCAGAAGGAGTTGGGGCGACACGGCTATGAGGTGACCTGCGCGCCGGACGCCGACGCCGGCTATGCGGCGCTGCAGACTGGCGAGTTCGACGTCTGCGCTCTGGACCACTACATGCCCGGCCGCGAGGGGCTGGACGTCCTGCCGGACATCCTGGCCCTGCCGAGCCCGCCGCCGGTGGTCTATGTCACCGGGGCTCAGGACGGGCGCATCGCCGTGGCCGCCCTGCGCGCCGGCGCCGCCGACTACGTCATCAAGGACGTGTCCGAGGACTTCACCGCCCTGCTGCGCTCCGCGATCGAGGACGCCCTGCTGCGCCGCCGTCTGGAACGCGAGAACGACGAGGCTCACGAAGAGGTCCGTCTGGCCCGCGACCGCGCCGAGGCCATGCTGCGCGAGGTCAATCACCGGGTTGGCAACTCACTGCAACTGGTGTCCAGCTTCATCTCCCTGCAGCTGCGCCAGCTGGCGGACGAAGGCGCCCGTTCGGCCCTGCGCGAGGCCCAGGTGCGGATCGAGGCGGTCGCCCAGGTCCATCGCCGCCTCTACACCTCTGCGGACATGGCCACGGTGGCGATGGACGAATACCTGACGGGCCTGGTCGAGGAACTGGGCAAGTCGGTCGGTCCCGACGACGGTTCGCCTCGCCTGACCCTTCGCGCCGAGCCGATGCGGGTGACTACAGATCAGGCGGTGTCGCTGGGCGTCATCGTCACCGAACTGGTCACCAACGCCGTCAAATACGCCTATGCCCCGGGCGAGGACGGCGAGATCCGCGTGGTGCTGGAAGGCGCAACCGAGGGCCGGGCGGTCCTGACCGTCGAGGACGACGGGCCGGGCCTGGGCGACGGCGCCCCCAAGGGCACCGGCCTGGGGGCCAAGATCGTTTCAGCCATGGCTGGCGGCCTGCGCTCGGCGGTCGAGTTCGACGCCGACCACCCCGGCGTGCGGGCGCGGCTGGTCTTCGATCTTTAGGCCCTTTCGCATCGGCTTCGCCGCGCGTTAGTCTGCCGTCATGAAGCTTCAGTTTGGAACGGCCCGACCGGGTCTCGACTACCTCCACCGCCCCGCCGCCTTTGGTCTGGCCGAACGGGACGGCAAGCTGGCCTGCGTGCGCGTGGATCGGGGCGAGGGCTGCTATTTCGATCTGCCGGGCGGCGCCGTCGACGGCGAGGAAAGCGAGCAGCAGGCCCTGATCCGCGAGTTCGCCGAGGAAACCGGCCTGATCGTCCAGCCCGAGGATCGTCTGACCGAGGCGGCGCAGTATTTCCTTCGCACCGACGGCTCGGCGGTCAACAACGCCGGGGGATTCTGGACCGTGCGTCTGGCCGGTTTCGACGCCGGGACCAAATGCGAGGACGACCACGAACTGGTCTGGCTGGATCCGCTGGAAGCCGTGTCCCGCCTGCGCCACGAGGCCCACGCCTGGGCCGTGGCCAAATGGCTGCGGTCACGAATTTAGGGAACCGGCGCGACGCCGAACGGTTGTTTCTGTCGAAGCGTCGTCACTCTGGCGGCGTCAGTACAGGGACGTATCATGCCCGATCGTGACCGTATGGAAGGCGCCGCCAAGAATATGGGCGGCAAGATCAAGGAAGCCGCCGGCAAGCTGACCGGCGACGAGAAGCTGAAAGCCGAGGGCCGCGCCGATCAGGTGGCCGGCAAGGTCCAGAACGCCGTCGGTGGGATCAAGGACACCCTGCGGGGCGACCGCCACTAAAGTCAGCACCGATCGGGCCGCCGCTCCCGCGGGAACGGCGGCCTTTTCATGCCTGGGTCAGTCACCGCCCAGACGGATGCGCAAGCCGTCCTGTGCGCGCGCCTCGCCCGCCGCCGGGCGGCACTCGCTGTTGAAGGCGATGGCGCCGCTGGTCGTGCGCTGGGGGCGGTTGTCGCAGACCTTTTCGAGCGGCGTCGGCGCGCCGAGCGCCGCGACGGGTCGCGGCCCGCACTGCATGGCATAGCCGTTCGCCGCCGTGCCGGGGGTGCAGTTCTCCAGCGCCGCCGAGGGCCGCAGGCCGTCAGGCAGTCGGTCGCCCATGACGGCGGCCAGCGTCACCCGCACCCGAGCCTGACAATGCGCCAGCGGCTCGTCCTTGCGGATGAAGGGGCTGCATTGCGACCGCTCCCAGCCATAGGGATCGGCCAGGGCGAGGGCGGGCAGGGCGCGAACCGGCGCCGCGACGGCGACCTCCTCGACCGGGGCGGGCGGTTCGTCGGACCAGACCACGCCGGGCGACGCGGCCTGTTGCAGCATGAAGGCGAAGAGCAGAGCCGTCGTCATCGCATCTCTCCCGAAGCTGGGCCTCCCGGATCAGGCGCCTACCGTGTCAGCGCCCGCATGGCCTTGTCCAGTCCGTCCAGCGTCAGGGCATACATCCGCTGGTCCATGACCTCGCGGATCAGGCCGACCGACTGGGTGTAGCTCCAGTAGCGTTCGGTGACGGGGTTCAACCAGACCGACTTGTCCCACTGCTGCCGGGCGCGTTTCAGCCAGACGGCGCCGGCCTCCTCGTTCCAGTGCTCGACCGAACCGCCCGGCATGGTGATCTCATAGGGGCTCATCGTGGCGTCGCCGACGAAGATGGCGCGCCAGTCGCCGGGGTATTTGTTCAGCACATCCCAGGTCGGAATCTTCTCGTTGTGCCGGCGCCGGTTGTCCTTCCACACCCCTTCGTAGAGGCAGTTGTGGAAGTAGAAGAACTCCAGGTTCTTGAACTCGGTCTTGGCCGCCGAGAACAGCTCCTCGCACAGCTTGATATGGCCATCCATCGACCCGCCGATGTCGAGGAACAGCAGGACCTTGATCGTATTGCGCCGCTCGGGCCGCATGCGGATGTCCAGCCAGCCCTGACGCGCCGTGCCGTCGATGGTGCCGTCCATGTCCAGTTCTTCGGCCGCGCCTTCGCGGGCGAAGCGGCGCAGGCGGCGCAGGGCGATCTTGATGTTGCGAGTGCCCAGTTCGACGCCGTCGTCCAGATTCCGGTATTCGCGCTTCTCCCAGACCTTGACCGCGCGGCCCTGCTTGCCGGGGCCGCCGATGCGCACGCCTTCGGGATTATAACCGCCGTGGCCGAAGGGGCTGGTTCCGCCGGTGCCGATCCAGCGGTTGCCGCCCTCGTGGCGCTCCTTCTGCTCGTCCAGACGCTGCTTCAGCGTCTCCATAAGCTTGTCGAAGCCGCCGAGGGCCTCGATCTGGGCCTTCTCCTCGTCGGTCAGGAACTTCTCGGTCAGCAGCCGCAGCCAGTCCTCGGGAATGTCGGTGGTCAGGTCCTCGCCCGCGCCGACCGTCTCCAGCCCCTTGAACACCTTGGCGAACACCTGATCGAACCGGTCATAGTGCTTCTCGTCCTTGACCAGCACCGCCCGCGACAGATGGTAAAAGGCCTCGACCTCCCGCCCCGCCACGTCCTTGTCCATGGCCTCCATCAGATGGAGCCATTCCTTCAGCGAAACCGGCACACGGGCTTCGCGCAGGGCGGTGAAGAAGGGCAGGAGCATGGGATCAGACTGGGCCGCGATCAGCCGCGCCGCAAGATGAACTCGTGGTCGTTCCAGGCGCCGACCGGATAGTCGTATTCCCCGGCCTTCTCGAAGCCGTAGGCGGCGTAGAGTTTCTGGGCCTTTTCGTTGCCGCTCCACACGCCGATCCACAGGGGGCCGTCGGTGTTGGCCTCCATCCACTCCAGGGCGAGCTTCAGAAGTCGGGTGCCCAGACCCAGGCCTTGCGCGTCACGGCTGATGTAGAGGCGGCGCAGTTCGGCGTGGCTGGCGCGGGCGTCGGGATGGGGCAGGGTGTTCGGCCCGGTATTGGCGAAGCCCAGGATCTCGCCCTCGCGGTCGGCCACCCACCAGGCGGCGCCGGGCTCGGCCAGTTTCGACAGAATGGTCTCGACGCTGAAGCTCTTGTCGAGGAAGGCGGCCAGGTCGTCGGCGGGGTAGGGGATGCCGAAGCCCGTGACGAAGGTGTCGATGAAGGTCTGGCGGCCGAGCACGCCCAGGGCGGCGGCGTCGTCGGGTCGGGCGGGGCGGATCGCGGGTTCGGTCATGGCTTCGGCCATAGACCATTTTTGTTTCAGGTCGAATCGACCCGAACCCAAAAAATGGTCCAGCATCCATGCTGGAGCGAAATCTGAGTTGAGTTGGACTCGTCCAACAACCGATTTCGCTCTAGCGCCGCAACGCGTGTCGGTCGAGGCTGCAGCGCTCGCTCGCGAGGCTGTCATCGCTTGGTGGTTGCAGGGGCGCGCCTCGGGGGCTACCACCGTCTTCCAAGGGGCGACGAAACGCCTGCCCCGTCAACCGCATTCGGGGGAGATTGAGGGACGCCAAAGCCTTGATTCCACAGGCCGCTCCCCATGCTATGACTTCTCCCGCACTCATGACTCACACCGAATCCGCCGCATCGACGCCTTCAGAGGCGAGTCGCGCCCTTCAGGCGGCGACGGCGTTTGGCGCGATCATTCTGGCGCGCCACGGCGAACCGGCCCTGTCACGCAAATGTCTGATCACCTCGGACGAATACCGCGACTGGTGGGGCCGCTACGAGGTCGGCGGCCTGCGCGCCGGCCAGACGCCGCCCCAGACCCTGCTGACCGCCGCCGAGGGCGCGGGCGCCATCTACGCCTCGTCGCGTCCGCGCGCCCAGGAAACGGCCCGCGCCGTGGCCCGCGACCGCGAGGTCCTGGTCGACGCCCTGTTCATCGAGGCGCCCCTGCCGCCGCCGGCCGCGCCGAACTGGCTCAAGCTGTCGCCGCGCCTGTGGGGCGTGATCTCGCGCTTCTGGTGGCACGTCTTCAATCACCACGAAGGCCAGGAGACCCGCGCGGAGGCCGAGGTTCGCGCCGATCAGGCCGCCCGTATCCTGATCGCCCGTGCGTCCGAAGGCCACGACGTCCTGGTTTTGGCTCACGGCTATTTCAACCACATGGTCGGCCAGAAGCTGAAGGCCCACGGCTGGCGTCTGGCCGAGAACCAGGGCTTCAAATACTGGTCGCAACGTCGCTACGAGCGGCGCTGAGCCCTTTCGTCGTTGATGCGCCGGGCGGGCGTCTCTAGGTTGCCCGCATCATGACCGACGCATCCGTTTCCCCCGCCGTCTCCGCCGATCTCAGCTTCGAGGACGCCCTGTCGCGTCTGGAAGGCATCGTCTCGCGTCTGGAGTCCGGGCAGGCCCCGCTGGAAGAATCCATCGCCCTGTACGAAGAGGGCGCGCGCCTGAAGGCCCACTGCGAGGCCCGGCTCAAGGCCGCTCAACTGCGGGTCGAGAAGATCGTGGTCGGCGCCGATGGTCAGGCCAAGGGCGTCGAACCGGCCGAGTTCGGCTGACGCACGCCTGTGACTGTGCTCGCCGCCAATTCCCCTGAACAGGCCGTCATCGACCGGGTGGCCGAGATCGCCGATCTGGTCACCGTCGCCCTCGACGAGCTGCTGCCGCGCGCCGACGGCCCCGAATCCCGTCTGACCGAGGCCATGCGCTATGCCGCGCTCGGCCCCGGCAAGCGGTTGCGGCCCTTCTTCGCCATCGAGGCGGGGCGGCTGTTCAATGTCGACGAGCGGGCCGTGCTGCGCGCCGCCTGCGCCCTGGAATGCGTCCACGCCTATTCCCTGGTGCATGACGACCTGCCGGCCATGGACGACGACGACATGCGGCGTGGGCGTCCGACCCTGCACATCGCCTATGACGAGGCGACCGCCATCCTGGCCGGCGACGCGCTGCAGACCGCCGCCTTCGACATCATCCTCGACGAAGACACCCACGAGGACCCGGCCATCCGCTGCGAGCTGGCCCGGCGTCTGTCCTTTGCGTCGGGCGCGCGCGGCATGGCCGGCGGCCAGATGATCGACCTGCTGGGCGTTCGCGACGACCTCGGCGGCGTCGCCCGGATGCAGCGGCTCAAGACCGGCGCCCTGTTCGCCTACGCCTTCGAGATTCCCCTGATCATCGCCAAGGCGCGCGACAGCCACCGTCACGCGCTGATCAGCTTCGCCCACGACATCGGTCTGGCCTATCAGATCGTCGACGATCTGCTGGACGTCGAAGGCGACGCCGCCGAACTGGGCAAGGCCGCCGGCGGCAAGGACGCCGCCCTGGGCAAGACCAATTTCGTCACCCTGCTGGGCGTCGACGCGGCGCGGCACAGGGTCGCGCACCTGGCCGATCAGGCCCGCTCCCACCTGGATCCGTTCGGCCACGACGGAGAAATCCTCAAGGCCAGCGTGGACTTTGTGCTCAAGCGCAGGTCCTGATAGGAAACGCCCCCGCTGTCCGCGGGTTAACTGACTGACGATCCGCGTCAAAGGCCCCCCTTTACGATGCCTGATACTCCCGTTCTCGACACCGTCACTGTTCCTGCCGATATGCGCGGGTTCGATATCGCGCGGCTGAAACAGTTGGCCGACGACGTGCGGGCTGAAACCATCGACGCGGTTTCGGTCACCGGCGGCCATCTGGGATCGGCGCTCGGCGTGGTCGAGCTGACGGTCGCCCTGCACCATGTGTTCGAGACGCCCAAGGACATCCTGATCTGGGACGTCGGCCATCAGTGCTATCCGCACAAGATTCTGACCGGGCGCCGCGACCGCATCCGCACCCTGCGTCAGGCCGGCGGCCTGTCGGGCTTCACCAAGCGCACCGAGAGCGAATACGACCCCTTCGGCGCGGCCCACGCCTCGACCTCGATCAGCGCGGCGCTCGGTTTCGCCGCCGCCCGCGACGCCAAGGGCGAGAAGAACAAGGTCGTGGCCGTCATCGGCGACGGCTCCATGTCGGCGGGCATGGCCTATGAGGCGATGAACAACGCCGCCGAGGCCACCAACGGTCAGCTGATGGTCGTCCTGAACGACAACGACATGTCGATCGCCCCGCCCGTCGGCGGCATGAGCGCCTATCTGGCCAAACAGGTTTCGGGCGGCGCCTATCAGAACATCCGCAAGGTCGGAAAGAAGTTCGTCGACCACATGCCGCGCCCCTTCCGCGACGCGGCGCGCAAGGCCGAGGAATATGCTCGCGGCATGATCGTCGGCGGCACCTTCTTCGAGGAACTGGGCTTCTACTACATCGGGCCGATCGACGGTCACGACATGGAGAACCTGGTCCCCATCCTGAAAAACGCCGCCGCCATCACCGACCGTCCGGTGCTGGTCCACGTCGTGACGCAGAAGGGCAAGGGCTACGCCCCGGCCGAGGACAGCGCCGACAAGTATCATGGCGTGGTCAAGTTCGACGTCGTCTCGGGCAAGCAGGCCAAGGCCGTCTCCAACGCCCCCAGCTACACCAAGGTCTTCGGGACCGAGCTGATCAAGCACGCCCGCAACGACCCCAGCATCGTGGCCATCACCGCCGCCATGCCGACCGGCACGGGGCTGGACCTGTTCGGTCAGGCCTTCCCCGACCGGACCTTCGACGTCGGCATCGCCGAGCAGCACGCCGTCACCTTCGCTGCCGGTCTGGCGGCGGACGGGATGAAGCCGGTCTGCGCCATCTATTCGACCTTCCTGCAGCGCGGCTATGATCAGGTCGTCCACGATGTGGCGATCCAGTCCCTGCCGGTGCGCTTCGCCATGGACCGCGCGGGTCTGGTCGGCGCCGATGGCGCGACCCACGCGGGCAGCTTCGACATCGGCTTCATGGGGGCTCTGCCCGGCATGGTCCTGATGGCCGCCGCCGACGAGGCCGAACTGGCCGCCATGATCTCGACCTCGCTGGCCATCGACGACCGCCCCAGCGCCTTCCGCTATCCGCGCGGCGACGGCGTGGGCGTCGAGATTCCCGAACTGGCCGCCCCGCTGGAGATCGGCAAGGGCCGCATCGTCCGCGAGGGGACCTCGGTCGCCATCCTGTCGCTGGGCACCCGCCTGCAGGAATCGCTCAAGGCCGCCGATCTGCTGGCCGCGCGCGGCGTCTCGGCCACCGTCGCCGACGCCCGCTTCGCCAAGCCGCTGGACGCCGACATGATCCTGCGTCTGGCGCGCGAGCATGAATGCCTGATCACGGTGGAAGAGGGCGCCATGGGCGGCTTCGGCGCCTTCGTCCTGCAACTGCTGGCCGAGAAGGGCGCGCTGGACGCAGGCCTCAAGATCCGCACCCTGACCCTGCCCGACGTCTTCCAGGAGCAGGACAAGCCCGAGGCCATGTACGCCCAGGCCGGTCTCGACGCCGACCACATCGCGGCGACCGCCCTGTCGGCCCTGGGCGTCGACGCCAGCCGGGCGGTAAGAGCTTAAATCCTTCTCCCCTTGCGGGAGAAGGTGGCCCGTCAGGGCCGGATGAGGGGTCTCGCGACGCTAGATGACGGCCGCGAGTTGAACGTCGCGCAACCCCTCATCCGTCCGGCTTCGCCGTCCACCTTCTCCCGCAAGGGGAGAAGGATAAGACGCCTGGCATCGGAACCCCGAACCGCAATCCCTGACATTTCCTGCCCTCGCCCGCCGCTCACGCCAAACAGCTCGCCTCACCCCCAACCTGCCTCATGCTCCACCTGTCCCGTCGCAAGGGAGGGCTCGCTCGGCCGGCGAACCGAAGCGGCGGCGGGAGCGGAGAGAACGGGGGTCTTGTCGGACCGTTCGCCTCTCGTCGCGCGCACCGGGCAAGGGAGCACCCAGCGGAAGGCGGCGATG